>JAEUOG010000035.1 GCA_016790815.1 Dechloromonas sp. | reverse complement strand
GCATCGCGGATCTTCTGCAGAATGACCTGCTTGGCGGCCTGAGCGCCGATACGGCCGAAATCGATGGGCTCGAGGCCTTCTTCCAGCGTATCGCCGGCTTCGACGTCGGGATCGTCCTTCTGGGCATCGGACAGCGGAATCTGCAGGTATTCGTTGACGTATTCGTTGTCCGGCACGACCTGCCAGCGACGGAAGGACTCGTAGTTGCCCGTATTGCGGTCGATCGAGACGCGCACTTCGGCCTCGTCATGGATACGCTTCTTGGTAGCTGAAGCAAGGGCCAGCTCAAGGGCGCCAAAAACGATTTCCTTGGCGACATTCTTTTCGCGGGCGAGTGCATCAACCAGCAGCAATATTTCACGGCTCATGGGCTAAAACCTCCTAGTCCTTCAGTCGAAACGAGGCACCAGACGTGCCTTCTCGATATTATTGAATTCCAGTTCAACATCTTCTTTGGCAAGACGCAAACCGACCTTGCCATCCTTGCAGCCCAGCAGCTCGCCCTGAAAATTGCGGCGACCGCCATGCGGAATACGCAACTTGATCTGGACATCCTGACCGGCGAAACGCTCGAAGTCTTCGGCCTTCTTGACTACGCGATCAAGTCCGGGGGAAGAAATCTCAAGGCGGTCGAAATCGACGTTCTCCACTTCGAAAACGCGGGTCAACTGATTGGAGACCTTGGCGCAATCCTCAACATCAATCCCGGTTGCACGCCCAGGCGCATCGATGAAGACACGTATCGTCCGCCCACGCGGCGACATCTCGACATCAACGAGCTCATACCCAAGACCAACAACCGTCGTTTCCAGCAGTGCGTTTAAATCCATAGCCACAAATAAAAAATGGGCGAAACGCCCACCTTACAAAAAAAGATGCCCCACCGAAAATGGCAGGAGGAACAAACCCGTGAATTATAACGGATTTATTCCTCCGGGTAAATCGATTTACGTGCTCACAGGGCCCTTTCGGGGCGTTACCGCACTGCTTTCGAGGCCTCGCAACAGCATTTTGATTTCCGGCTCCTTCAGCTCCCTGACCATGCCCCGCTTCAATTGTGGTGGCAAGACAAACGGGCCGTAGCGGACACGAATCAGGCGGCTGACCGTACAGCCGACCGCCTCGAACATTCGACGAACTTCGCGGTTGCGGCCTTCGAAGATCGTCACGCGATACCAGTGGTTGACGCCTTCACCACCACCATCATGTAATGTCCCGAAATTGGCACGACCATCTTCGAGTTCCACCCCATGCAGAAGCTGCTGTTGCGCATCGAGCGTAAGTTCGCCCAGCACACGCACGGCGTATTCGCGAACCAGCTCGGAACTCGGGTGCATGAGCTTGTTGGCGAGATCGCCGGAGGTCGTAAAGATGAGCAGGCCGGAGGTGTTGAAATCGAGACGACCAACGTTGATCCAGCGGCCACCGCGCATTCGGGGCAGGGCAGCGAAGACTGAGGGACGACCATCCGGGTCGTCGCGAGAGACGATTTCCCCCTCCGGCTTGTGGTACATAAGCACCCGTGGCGGACGGGTGCTGCCGGTAAAACGAATGTTGATCAGCCGGCCGCCAATCTTGACCTTGTCGGTCGGCACGACGGACTGGCCAATGGTGGCGACGACACCATTGACAGTGACCTTGCCGGCCGAAATCCACTCTTCCATTTCGCGGCGGGAGCCGACACCGGCCTGAGCCAGAATCTTTTGCAGGCGCTCCGGTTTTGCCTCGACAACCGCCTTGCCATTGCGGGCGATGTTGCCCCGACTAGCCCGGCCGGTTGCCGGCAAAGCGGCGCGGCGACGTGGCTTCGGTGCCTCGACTACCTCTTCGGCCTCAGCCGTCTCTTCCCTCGAATTTCGAGCCGAGCGGCCGCGCGGGGCCGGATTGCTGCGGTCAACCGGAGTTTCCGGCCTTTTTTGGGCTCCACCCGGCTTGCTGGCGGAACGGAGAGGTGTGCGTTTATTGGTTTTCATGATTCAGCTCCAGTGTCTGGGCAATTTGTTCGAGCGGCGGCAGTTCGCTGACGCTACGCAGGCCCAGATCATCGAGAAATTGCTTGGTAGTGGCAAACAGCGCCGGCCGGCCTGGTGTTTCGCGATAGCCGACAACGTCGATCCAGCCGCGCTCTTCGAGTGTTTTGACCACGTTGGTATTTACCGCCACGCCACGGATTTCCTCGATGTCGCCACGCGTCACCGGCTGACGATAGGCAATGATGGCCAGAGTTTCTAGAACGGCGCGAGAGTATTTTGGTGGTCGCTCCGGATTCAGGCGTTCCAAGTACGGCAAATATTCGGCACGCGTCCGAAAACGCCAACCGGAGGCGAGCTGGATCAGTTCGACCGGACGGTCGGCCCAATCCTCGCGCAACTCATCAAGCAACCGGCGCAGGGCATCGGACGACAGTTCCTCGTCGAACATTTTCTTCATGTCGTTAGGCGACATCGGCTCGCGTGCGGCGAGCAATGCAGCCTCAAGCACTCTCTTGACCTGACTCGGATCCACCTTGATGCACTCTGACGTAAATTGGTTGAAAGGCTTCAGCCTGGGAAATTTCGATCAGTTTTTCGCGGCCCAGTTCAAGCATGGCGATAAAGTGAACAACCAGCCCCTGCACTCCCATTTCAGGGTCGAAAAGCGTTTCGAACTGAACGAAGCCCCCCTTGGCTTGCAAAGCACGCAAGATAATGCCCATGTGCTCGCGAACGGAAAGTTCTTCTCGACCAATTTGATGATGCCTCTTCAAGCCAGCCTGACGAACGACAGCCATCCAGGCGTCCTTCAGGTCGCTGACCGAAACCTCTGGCAAACGAACCAGCAGCGATTTTTCGACCAGCGTCTCGACCCAGAAAAACTCGCGCTCAGCCTGCGGCAGTGCGTTTAAATTCTGGCCGGCGAGCTTCATCTGCTCATATTCCATAAGCCGCCTGACCAGTTCCGCTCGCGGATCCAGCGCCTCATCACCCTCCCCCTGCTTCGGGCGTGGCAGCAGCATGCGCGACTTGATTTCAATCAGCACAGCCGCCATTACGAGGTAATCGGCGGCCAGTTCGAGATTACTCGCCCGCATCGCCTCGACGTAATCGAGATACTGCCGGGTCAGCGGCGCCATGGGGATATCGAGGATATCGATATTGGCTCGGCGAATCATGTACAGCAGGAGGTCAAGCGGCCCCTCGAAGGCATCAAGCATGATGGCCAGCGCATCCGGCGGGATGTACAGATCCAGCGGCATCTGCTCCAGTGGCTGCCCGTAAACGCGCGCCATCGGCTCTATTTCACCTGCAGCAACCTCCTCGAGAACGTCGGTCATTCGCTCAGGAGGCCGCCGTACGGCCCTTGCCCTTGTAATGCAGGTGCAGGTTGCGGAAATAGATGATCAGGCCTAGCCCCTGCCCGAAGATGAAAACCGGGTCGTTGCGGTGCACGGCGTAGACCGTCAGCACAATGCCGCCCAGGATGCTGAAATACCAGAAAGCGACAGGCACGACGACCTGCTTCGCTTTCTCGCTCGACCACCACTGAACGACAAAACGCATCATGAAGAGGCCCTGGCCGCCAAATCCGATGGCGATCCAGATCAGTGACTCCCAGTCGTAGCCAAACATCAGTGATATTCCAGTCCCATCGCTTCGCGCACGTCGCGCATGGTTTCGCGGGCGTACTCACGGGCCTTCTCGCAACCATCGGCGATGATGTTCTTGACCAGTGTCGGATCGTCCAGATAGACCTGTGCGCGCTCACGCATCGGTGCCTGCTCACGAAGGATGGCGTCAATGACCGGCTGCTTGCATTCGATGCAACCAATTCCGGCAGTTCGGCAGCCCTGCTGTACCCACTCCTTGCAGCCATCGTTGGAATAAACCTGATGCAACTGCCAGACCGGACACTTGGCCGGCTCACCCGGGTCGGTACGACGCACGCGCGCCGGGTCGGTCGGCATGCTGCGCACCTTCTTGGTCACGGATTCCTCGGACTCCCGCATCGTGATGGTGTTGTTGTACGACTTGGACATCTTCTGGCCATCCAGACCCGGCATCTTGGAGGCCTCGGTCAGCAGATAGCCGGGCTCGACGAGGATCATCTTGCCGGTACCTTCGAGATAGCCAAACAGGCGCTCACGGTCAGCCATGGACAGATGCTGCACCTCGTCCAACACGGCCTTGGCCTGCTCGATGGCTTCGCGATCGCCATTTTGCTGAAATCTGACCCGCATCTCTTCATAGAGTCGCGCCTTCTTGCTACCCAGTTTCTTGACGGCTTCGCGCGCCTTGTCCTCGAAGCCTGGTTCCCGGCCATACATGTGGTTGAAACGGCGAGCCAGCTCTCGGGTGAATTCTACGTGCGGAATCTGGTCTTCGCCGACTGGCACCTTGTCGGCGCGATAGATCAGGATGTCGGCACTCATCAGGAGCGGGTAGCCGAGGAAACCGTAGGTCGTCAGATCCTTACCAGCCAGCTTTTCCTGCTGGTCCTTGTAGGTCGGCACGCGCTCCAGCCAGCTGAGCGGCGTCATCATCGACATCAGCAAATGTAGCTCGGCGTGCTCGGGGACCCGCGACTGAACAAAAAGCGTGGCTTGGTTAGGATCAACGCCGGCAGCCAGCCAATCAATGACCATGTCCATCGAGGCCTTCTCGATACCCTGCGGATTGTCGTACTGCGTGGTCAATGCATGCCAGTCAGCCACGAAGAACAGACAGGGATACTCGTGCTGGAGCTCGATCCAGTTTTTGAGAACACCGTGATAGTGACCGAGATGCAGCGACCCGGTCGGGCGCATGCCGGAGAGAACACGTTCAGCGTACATATTTATTTAGTAGAGACCAAAAATGAATGCGATAAGCCCGACTGAGGTATTGACCAGCGGAGTCATGATGTCGCCGAGGATACCGGTGAACAACAGCACCAGCAAAATGGGGAAGCCCCAGGGCTCAAGCCTGGCGAATTTCCATGCCAACGAATGCGGCAGCAGGCTGACGGCAATCCGCCCACCATCCAGCGGCGGCAAGGGAAACAGATTGAGCACCATGAGCACGCAGTTAATCTGAATGCCCATTTCGGCCATGCGCGCCAGCGGTGTGCTGAAAAACTGCGGCAGCAGCCACGAAAGCTGGAAGGCCAGCGCCCACAGGCAAGCCATTGACAGATTGGCGCCCGGCCCGGCCGCTGCGACCCAGAACATGTCTTTCTTGGGCTCACGCAAGCGGCTGAAATCGACCGGAACCGGCTTGGCGTAACCAAACAGGAAATTGCCACCGGAAAAGAGCAGGATGCTGAGCGGAATCAGAATGGTGCCGACTGGATCGATATGACGCAGCGGATTCAGGCTGATCCGCCCCTGCTGCCAAGCGGTGGGATCGCCGAAATGCCTGGCAGCATAGCCATGCGCCGCTTCGTGGAGCGTGATTGCAAAAACCAGCGGCAATGCAAGAATCGCAATGGTCTGGATGATGGCATTGATATCCAGCATCACGCCAACCCAAAGAGATCGAGCGCACCGCGCCCGGCACGAACCAGTTCTGGCGCCGGCCCTGTCAGGTCGATGATCGTCGTCGGCTCGGTGCCGCAATGGCCTGCGTCAAGAATCAGCTCCAGTTGATCTTCGAGCCGATCCTGTATTTCCCAACCTTCGGTCAGCGGAAACTCGTCCCCCGGCAACTGCAGGGTGGTCGTCAGCAAGGGCTCGTTCAGCTCTTCAAGCAGCGCGAGCGCCACGGGATGGTCCGGTACGCGCAGGCCGATGGTCTTGCGCTTCGGATGCATGACCCTGCGAGGCAACTCCTTGGAGCCTTCGAGAATAAACGTATAGCTGCCCGGGGTGGCTGCCTTGAGTAACCGATACTGGGCGTTGTCCACCCTGGCGAAATGCGCGATTTCGGAAAGGTCACGCACCATCAGGGTCAGATGATGGCGATCGTCCATTTGGCGAATCAGGCGGACGCGATCCAGCGCCTCTTTGTCACCAAGGTGACAGCCGAGGGCGTAGCAGGAATCGGTCGGCAGTGCGACCAGCGCTCCCTTGCGAATGAATTCAGCGGCTTGGGCAAGCAGACGTTGCTGCGGCGAATCCGGGTGGATATTGACGACGCGCGCCACGTTCAGGCCACCAGACGCCAGACCGGCTTGAGATCTTCAGGCAACTGAGGGAGCTTGCCGAGATCAACATAGCTTTCTTCGGGGCCATGAAAATCGGAGCCGCGCGATGCATGGAAGTCGTAATGGCGCGCCAGACGGGCAAAATGCATGACGTGGTCAGGTGAATGGCTGCCACAGGTCACCTCGATTCCCTTGCCGCCGACATCCTTGAAGTCATCGAGGAAACGACGCATGTCGGCGCCGGACATCTTGTAGCGTGCCGGGTGCGCTACAACCGCAACACCACCGGCGCCGGCAATCCAGCCAACTGCTTCTTCGAGCGTCGCCCAACGATGATCAACATATCCAGGCTTTCCCGGCGTCAGGTAATGCTGGAAAACACCCGATACGTCGCGGGAAATACCGATCGATACAAGATAGCGAGCAAAATGTGCACGCGAAATAAGGCTGGGATTGGTAACAAAACACCGCGCGCCTTCGTAGACACCCGGGATGCCAATGGCCTCCAGCGCAGCTCCCATTCGTTTGGCCCGCTCAATGCGGCCGATACGCAGCTCGTCAAGACCGCCGCTCAATCCCGGATTGGCCGGATCGAATCCGAGACCAACAACGTGAATCGGTATGCCACGCCATTCGATGGAGATTTCCACACCATTGACGAAAGCCATGCCAGCCTCTTCAGCCGCCGCCCTGGCGTCAGCCAGGCCACCGAGATCGTCGTGGTCGGTCAGCGCCCAGAGATCGACGCCATTCCCTGCAGCGCGCTGTGCCACCACTTTGGGTGGCAGAAAGCCGTCGGAAACGATGGAATGGCTGTGAAAATCGAAATTGGCTGGTGTCACGGGTAAACGTCTGAAGGCAAACGAAGAGTTTAGCACGAAGGAGGCTGGCACCCGAGTCCCTTGTGCAGCGCAGCAGGTTGATCGGAGCGCAGCATCCCGTTATAGTGCCCTCCGTTCCGTGGGAGAGTGCAGATCCGTCTGCCGCCGAAGGCGCAATACCACCCGAAAACGCTCAGGCAAAAGGACCGCGGAACACGGCGCAAGCCAAAAAACTCTGGAGAGCGATGGCGGCTGTTGCCGGCATCCACCGATGGGGCAAATCTCTCAGGTATCGAGGACAGAGGGGTGAAACGAAAGGCCGTTCTTTCGTTTCACCCTTTTTCCGTTTCTAGAACCGACGTTAACAAACGATCGTAAAGGATTGATATGCTGAAGAAAACAGTTTTGAATTCCGCCCACCGCGCAATGAATGCCCGGATGGTCGATTTCGGCGGCTGGGACATGCCGGTCAATTACGGATCGCAGATCGAAGAGCACCACGCGGTCCGCAATAACTGCGGCATGTTCGACGTTTCGCACATGTGCCCGGTCGATGTTGTCGGCGCCGATTGCCGCACTTTCCTGTCCCGCCTCGTCGCCAACGATGTGGCCAAACTCAAGGATTCCGGCAAGGCACTTTACGCGGCCATGCTCAACGATGCTGGCTGTGTCATCGACGACCTGATCATCTATTTCCTGAGCGACACGCGCTTCCGCATTGTCATTAATGCCGGCACCGCCGAGAAGGATCTGGCCTGGATGCAGGCCAAGGCGGCTGAATGGAAACTGGATGTAACCATCACTCAGCGCCGCGATGGCGCCAACAATCTCGGCATCATTGCCGTGCAGGGCCCGAACGCCCGCGCCAAGGTTTGGGAAGTGCTGCCCCAGGCCAAGGCTGCGACCGAAGGTCTGAAGGCTTTCTTTGCTGCTGAAGTCGACCAGTATTTCATCGCCAGCACCGGCTACACCGGCGAAGACGGCTACGAAATCATGCTGCCAGCCGGCGAAGCCGAAGCCATGTGGAACAAGCTCAATGCCGCCGGCGTCGCCCCTTGCGGCCTCGGCGCCCGCGACACGCTGCGCCTCGAAGCCGGCATGAATCTCTACGGCCAGGACATGGACGAGACGGTTTCGCCGCTCGACGCCGGTCTGGCATGGACCGTTTCGCTGAATACCGACCGCGATTTTGTTGGAAAATCCGCGTTGACCGCAGCAGGCCAGCAGAAACAGTTCCTCGGCCTGATCCTGCTCGACAAGGGCGTGCTGCGTGGCCACCAGAAGGTGATGACCGCGCACGGTAATGGTGAAATCACCTCCGGCAGCTTCTCGCCGACGCTCCAGCAGTCCATCGCCCTCGCCCGCCTGCCGCTCGGCGTGCAGGTCGGCGACGAAGTCGAAGTCGATATCCGTGGCAAGGCGCTCAAGGCCAAGGTCACCAAACCCGTATTCGCCCGCAACGGCAAAGCAGTTCAGTAAATTCAACCCATTCAGGAGAAAACCATGTCCAACGTCCTCGCCAACCTCAAGTACGCCGCCTCCCACGAATGGATGCTGCTCAACGCTGACGGCTCCGTCACCGTCGGCATTACCGACCACGCCCAGGAAGCCCTCGGCGACCTCGTTTTCGTCGAACTGCCGGAAGTCGGCACCCATTACGATGCCGAGAAGGAAATCGCCGTCGTTGAATCCGTCAAAGCCGCTGCCGACGTTTACGCCCCGATCGCCGGCACCGTCACCGAAGTGAATCAAGCTGCCGCCGACGCGCCGGAATCCGTCAATCAGGACGCCTACAGCGCCTGGCTGTTCAAGATGACCCCGGACAACGTCGCCGACCTCAACAAGATGCTTGACGCCGCCGCCTACCAGGCCGTCGCTGACGCCGCCTAAGCAAGGACAGCCCATGCCGCTCAATCAACCGCTCTCCGCTCTGGAGCAGCACGACGAGTTCATAGGCCGTCACATCGGCCCGTGCTCGACGGAAATCGCTGCAATGCTCGCCGCCATCGGTGCCGACAGCCTGGAACAGCTGATCGACCAGACCGTCCCCGCCGCCATCCGCCTGCCGGCCGACCTGCCACTGCCGCCCCCGCGCCGCGAACACGAAGCGCTGGCCGACCTCAAGGCCATCGCCAGCAAGAATGTCGTCAACAAGTCCTGCATCGGCATGGGCTATTACGACACGCTGACGCCCAAGGTCATCCTGCGCAACGTCATGGAAAACCCGGGCTGGTACACCGCCTACACGCCCTACCAGGCCGAAATCGCCCAGGGCCGCCTGGAAGCGCTAATGAATTTCCAGCAGATGGTCGTTGATTTGACCGGCCTCGAAATCGCCAACGCCTCGCTGCTCGACGAAGCCACCTCCGCGGCCGAAGCGATGACCATGGCGCGCCGCGTTTCCAAGTCAAAATCCAACCGTTTCCTGGTCGATGCCAACTGCTTCCCGCAGTCCATCGACGTGGTCAAGACCCGCGCTGGCTATTTTGGCTTTGAATTGGTGATTGCCACGGTCAACCCGGAAAATGCCGCAAAAATCGAAAGTGAAGATTTCTTCGGCGCCCTGCTCCAGTACCCGGGCGACAACGGTGAAGTCCGCGATCTGACCGCCACCATCGCCGCCCTGAAAGCCAAGGGCACGACGGTCGCCGTCGCCTCCGACCTGATGGCCCTCGTCCTGCTCAAGTCACCGGGCGCCATGGGTGCCGACATCGCCCTCGGTTCCAGCCAGCGCTTCGGCATCCCGATGGGCTTCGGTGGCCCGCACGCCGCCTTCTTCGCCACCCGCGAAGCCTTCGTCCGCTCGATGCCGGGCCGAATCATCGGCCTGTCCAAGGATGCCCGCGGCAAGACGGCTTACCGCATGGCGCTGCAAACCCGCGAGCAGCACATCCGCCGCGAGAAAGCCAACTCCAACATCTGCACCTCGCAGGTTCTGCTCGCCAACATGGCCGGCATGTACGCCGTCTATCACGGCGCCGAAGGCCTTCGCACCATCGCCGGCCGCACTCACCGGCTGGCAGCGATTCTGGCAGAAGGCCTCAAGCGCGCTGGCGTCACGCTGCTGACCCATCAGTTCTACGACACAGTGCATCTCGACCTCGGCGCCCGTGCCGAAACCGTCTATCACGACGCCCTGGCCGCCGGTTACAACCTGCGCCGCGTCTCGGCGGGCGTGCTCGGCATTTCCTTCGATGAAACCACGACGCGCGACGACGTGACTACCTTGTTCAAGCTGATCGCCCAGGTCACGCTCGACATTGAGGCCATCGACACCCAGGTTGCCGCCACTGATTCCGCCTTGCCGCCCGAACTGATCCGCAGCGACGCCGTCCTCCAGCACCCAGTGTTCAACACGCACCACACCGAACACGAGATGCTGCGCTACCTCAAGTCGCTGCAAAACAAGGACCTGGCGCTCGACCACTCGATGATTTCGCTCGGTTCCTGCACCATGAAGCTGAACGCGACCAGCGAGATGATCCCGGTTACCTGGCCTGAATTCGGCGGCATGCACCCCTTCGCCCCGCGCGATCAGTCCGTCGGCTATCTCGAAATGATCGCCGGCCTGACCGAGTGGCTGAAGACAGTCACCGGCTTCGACGCCATCTGCATGCAACCAAATTCCGGCGCGCAGGGCGAATACGCCGGTCTGGTGGCAATTGCCAGCTATCACGCCAGCCGGGGCGAAGCCCATCGCGACGTGTGCCTGATCCCGAAATCGGCCCATGGCACCAACCCGGCCACCGCCCAGATGTGCAACATGAAGGTCGTCGTCGTCGACTGCGACAACAACGGCAACGTCGATGTCGCCGACCTCAAGGCCAAGGCCGAAGCGCACAAGGACGACCTCGCCTGCCTGATGCTGACCTACCCCTCCACGCACGGCGTGTTCGAGGAAGCGGTTCGCGAGATCTGCGCCATCGTCCATGCCAACGGCGGCCAGGTTTACATGGACGGCGCCAACCTCAACGCCCAGGTCGGCCTGACCTCGCCCGGCTTCATCGGTGCCGACGTCAGCCACATGAACCTGCACAAGACCTTCGCCATCCCGCACGGCGGCGGCGGCCCGGGCATGGGCCCGATTGGCCTCAAGGCCCATCTGGCACCGTTCATGGCCGACCACGTCGTCCAGCCGACCGGCGACGCCAGCCGCGTCAATGCCGGCCAGGGCGCGGTTTCCGCCGCCCCCTTCGGCTCGGCATCAATCCTGACCATTTCCTGGATGTACCTCGCCATGCTCGGCGGCGCCGGCGTCAAGAAGGCAACGCAAGTGGCCATCCTCAACGCCAACTACGTCGCCCGCCAGCTGAACGACCACTACCCCGTGCTCTACGTCGGCAAGAACGGCCGCGTGGCCCACGAGTGCATCCTCGACATCCGCCCGATCAAGGCCGCCACCGGCATCGCCGAAATCGACATCGCCAAGCGCCTGATGGACTACGGTTTCCACGCGCCAACGGTCTCCTTCC
This sequence comes from Dechloromonas sp., assembly GCA_016790815.1. Lineage (GTDB taxonomy): Bacteria > Pseudomonadota > Gammaproteobacteria > Burkholderiales > Rhodocyclaceae > Azonexus. Next base: position 5,422 of record JAEUOG010000035.1, on the reverse strand, counting down.
CGGTCGCCGGAACGATCATGGTCGAGCCGACGGAATCCGAATCGAAGGCCGAACTGGATCGCTTCATTGAGGCGATGGTCAGCATTCGCAACGAAATCCGTCAGATCGAAAACGGCGTCTGGTCGGCTGACAACAACCCGCTGAAGAATGCCCCGCATTCGCAGGCGGACGTCATGGACGCCGACTGGCAGCATCCTTACAGCCGCCAGCAAGCCGTCTTCCCGCTGCCGTGGGTGGCTGCCAACAAGTTCTGGCCGAGCGTCAATCGCATCGACGATGTGTACGGCGACCGCAACCTGAACTGCGCCTGCCCGCCGATGGAAGCGTACGCCGACTGATGGCCGTCGATCTCTCTGCCATCGCCAAGTGGCCCAACGTCCCCGCCTGTTACGACTGGTTGTCGCTTGACCGGCGTGGCGACTGGCGATTGCAGGGAGAACGCGTCACCCATCACGGCTTCATTGCCCTGCTCAACCGGCAATACGGGGTCGATGACCGCGGTTGCTGGTTCGTGCAGAACGGCCCGCAACGGGTCTTCGTTGCGCTGGCCTACACCCCGTGGATTTTCCGGCGCGAAGGCGAGTCCTTAGTCAGCCATACCGGCGAACCAGCCGGTGACATCAAGGCGGTCTACCTCGATGAAGAAGGCAGCATATTGCTCGAAACCACGCTCGGTATCGGCCTGCTCGACGACCGTGACTTGCCTGCTTTTCTCGACCAATGCCGCCAAAGCGGGAATGCTACGGTCAACGAGGAAAACTGGCTAAAAACGATGTCCGGCGAAGCAGTGGCCAACATCGAATGGGGCCGGTTTCCGCTACAAACCATTTGTCAAAACGAAGTCGCCCCCCGTTTCAACTTCCAGCCCAATCCAAAGCCCTGACTGCAAAGCTGTCAAGTCACTGGGCCGTCAGCATCCTTGACTGTTCGGCCTGTTTGCAATGCAAGATGACAGCCGTTTTCTCGTCAAATCACAACCCCTCAACACCGTTGTCATTTTTCCATTTAATGTAAAATGCACTGACAGACAACCTGAAAAAATACACCATTGCCGCACATGAACGATGCAATTGACCCCAAAACTCTTGTTCTCATAGTCGGTGCCGGTGCAAGCAAGGAGGTAAACCTTCCAGTAGGAGCCGAACTCCGTACCAAAATCGCGCGAGCGTTGGATATACGCTACAAGGATGGCTATCAAAGAAGTAGTGGCGACAGCACCATTGAAGATGCCTATCGAATTCTGGCAAGAGTAGCCGATCCGAACAGGGGCGACACTAGCAAGTATATTCGTTCTTCATGGCGAATTCGTGATGCCATGCCGCAGGCGATTTCAATCGATAATTTTATCGATTCACATCGAAATGACGACGGCATTGCCGTTTGTGGAAAGTTGGCAATAGCGCGCTGCATACTGGCGTCGGAAGCTGAGAGCGCTTTGTTTGTTAATCAGCGCGACCGAAACCCGCGGATAAATTTTGCGAGCGTTGAGGGTACGTGGTTTAACACCTTTTTCCAGTTGATCACCGAAAACTGTCAAGAGACGGAAATTGATCAACGCTTGGGTCAAGTTGCGATTGTTAGCTTCAACTACGACCGATGTATAGCGCACTATCTTCATGGTGCCCTCCAGAACTATTACGGCATCTCTTCTGAGAGAGCAACTCAGGCAATGGGCCACCTACAGATATTTCACCCATACGGCTCCGTGGGAGAGCTCCCTTGGCAGAACCAACAGAATGGCGTTGACTATGGCTGCGATCCTGGTGGGCAAAAACTTATTGATATTTCGAAGGGCATCAGGACGTTTACTGAGGGTATTGACCCAGCCCACAGCAGCATCGTGGAAATCCGCAGAACTCTCGGATGCGCACATAGAGTCGCGTTTCTCGGCTTTGCATTTCATCGGCTGAATCTCAAGCTACTTTTCCCTGGGCTACCCGATGGGCAACAAGTATTAAATCGGCCAACCTATGCAACCGGTCACGGAATTTCGAATGCTGATGGCCAAGAAATCAGAAACGAATTAGTCGCTATGGGAGCAGTGTTTCGGGATCGCTTTTACTTTCGGAATGATCTAACTTGCGCCACTCTATTCCGAGAGTTCTGGCGTAGCCTTTCACTACAACCTTGATGTCTTGAGTTCCCTCTGAAGGTGCGCCCTTGCATGCACATCAAAATTCGGCATGCGCAAAAATGCTGCTCAGGTATTAGAGTGTGTGGACATTTGTAATTAAGGGTCTGTTCACAAATGGATAATTGTGTTTACATCCTGTTTTTTGGGCTGAGGACGGGATGCCGAGATTGTTATTACGCGACGACCAATGGTTGCGAATCGAACCAATGCTGCATGGCAAAGCCGGGGATCGTGGCCGTAGCGGGGCAGACAATCGCTTGTTTGTCGAAGCCGTACTCTGGATGGCAAGAACCGGAGCCCCCTGGCGTGATCTCCCGCCAGGCTTTGGAGCATGGAATTCGGTGTTCAGACGCTTTTCGCGTTGGGCGGACAAAGGTGTCTGGCAGGCGCTTTTCGCCACGCTCTGCGAGGACGCAGACTTCGAGGAAGTGTTTCTCGACAGCACGATTGTGCGGGCGCACCAACACGCCGCCAGCGCACCAAAAAAACGGGCAACAAAGTCTTGGCCGTTCTCGTGGGGGCTTGAGTACCAAGATCCATGCGGCGGTTTATGGGTTGGATGCCGGCGGCTGGTGTTTGGCTTGCGATACAAGGCTTCGATGCCCATCTGGCCCATCAGACGGCGAATGCGCTTGCGGCCGACGGGCTGCCCCTCGTTTCTGAGCAGGTCGCGTAGCATCCGGCTCCCGGCGAACGGGAACTCCAGATGTAGTTCGTCCATCCGGCGCATCAGCGCCAAGTCCTCGGGCGAAGTCGGTTTCGGCGTGTAGTAGGCCGTCGACCGTGCCAACGCCAGAATCTGGCATTGCCGGACTACCGGCAGGTCGTGATTGCGGTCAATCATCTTTTTGCGCTCAGCATGCCCGCCTTGGTGAGCGCCTTTTCTAAAAAATCGTTCTCCAGCGTCAGCTGACCAATCTTGGCCTGCATGGTCTGGATATCCGGCCCGGATTCCTTTGTCGCTTTCTCGCCAAACACGACCGACGAACGTTCCAGCAGTTGCGTCTTCCAGTCCGTAATCTGGTTCGGATGAACATCGAATTGCTGCGCCAGTTCGGCCAGCGTCTTCTCGCCCTTCACGGCAGCGACCGCCACCTTGGCCTTGAACTCCGGCGAGTGATTCCGCCGCTTCCTTCTTGTCATGCTCTTGCTCCATTTCTCGGCCGCTACGCGGCCTACGGTTGAGCAAGGCTATCACTTATCCTTCTGTACGAATTTCCGGGGCCGGCTCTCCTTCAAACTGCTCGACAGTTTCCGAAAATCATTGGCCTTCATCTCAACACCTATCCAATTGATTCAGATAACTTTGTTATAGACCAACATGCAAAGATTACATAGCCAAATAAAAATGCCGTTCAGTCTTAACTGAACGGCAATAGGGCTATCGCCGCCGCTTTATGAGCAAGATGAAATCAGGCCGAGAACGACGAGCCACAACCACAGGTAGAGGTTGCGTTCGGATTCCGAATTACAAACTGCGAACCCTCAAGACCTTCGCTGTAGTCAATTTCAGCACCAACCAGATACTGATAGCTCATCGGATCAATTAGCAGGGTAACGCCGTTTTTCTCCATGGTCGTATCGTCCTCATTGACCTCTTCGTCAAACGTAAATCCATACTGAAACCCTGAGCAACCACCACCCGTAACAAATACGCGCAATTTAAGGCCTGGGTTGCCCTCCTCTTCAATCAACTCTTTTACTTTACCAGCAGCACTGTCGGTAAAAACAAAAGGAATGGTCATTTCAGCAACTACGGTCATTAAGCAAACTCCTGAGAAAATTTGTCCTTGATTATGAAAGCCAAGGATATATTGGTCAATAATTAGGCCGAGGACGCCAGCTTTAGTTCCGTCGGCTTGCCTGCCAAATACAACAAACGCCCCTCAATAACCGCACCTTGTTGCATTTCAATGGCCGCGTACTCTACATCGCCAACAATGCGCGCCTTTGATTGCATTTCCAAGGTCTGCGATACCGCAACCGGGCCAACAATCGAACCATTTGTCACCAAATGAGCAACGCTCACAGCACCCTCGACACGCGCATGCTCGCTCAAAACCAGCACAGAGGATGACGCACCATCTGCTGCCAAAATACTACCCTTGACCTCTCCATCAACCCGCAAGCCACCCGTAAAACAGACACTGCCCTCAATACGAGTTCCCGCACCAATGAGACTATCAATGCTCCCCAAAGGCCTATTTTCAGACTTTCTCCCGAACATGTTCGACACCCTTAAAGTTGCGCCAGTTGTTGTGACTTAAGTGTATCACCCTGTAGTACGCGAGCCTCAACCCCCACGAGAGCTGCGCCTTCTGGCAACTGAAAGGTATTTTCGCGACGAAGAAAGCGCTTCAACTCCAAGCGATACTCCGCCGAGGCATCATGCTTTTCTGGAAGCGATAAACGTAGTTTTTTCCCCGCGAGCAGGTAGTCGACAATCAACTCAAGCCGCCCTCGAAAATCGGGATTCAGCTTGTCAGACTGAAATGCAAAAAGCAGGCGATAACGATAGATCCCTGGCCGCTCCTGAACAACCCGAAAATTTTCGATCTGCACAGAAGCGCCATCCCCCGCCACCGGGATCAGGCGCTCGAAAAGCAAAACATCCTCCTTAAGAGTAGCGTTTTGCACCTCCAAACCCTTTATTCTGCCCAACAGCTGCTGTTGAGTAGCGCGTTCAATACTAGCAATGCTTTGACCTGCACCAACCGTAGAACGTAGCAGATTTAGCTCCTCCCGCTGCACAAGCAACTGCCGCCGCAACACCTCGAGCTCCTGCCCCAGCTCTCCCGCCTCATTGCGCTGCGCCAATAACCAGCCAACAACTCCAAGCAAAAGACCTATGAGCACAACCGGTAAGACAACCCATTGCCAAGGCAACTGACTTCGCACAACCACTTTGGGTGCAGTAATTCCAAAGCGACGTTTAAAACGCTTCAACCTCAATGTAACCGCAGGAACCGTCATAGGGATTCAGCTTCATCCAAACACAACACAATTTTTACGCCTAGTATCGCATAACGGTGTACGTAGAAATGACGACAGCGCGACAACAAAACTGGGCCGATGCAAGGCGCAACGAGATTTACCCCAAGCACACTTGTCTCGCCTAAGAAGAATAGAGAACAGCCCAAAAAACAAGGCTCTGTTCGCGAACCCCGTAGGTTTTAACCCACTGCATGCCTGAGAAATATTTCTGGCGTGAATTTTCCGGCACAGCGCTCGATCAAGCGGCGCCATCCCAAGTAGTTGGGGAGATAGTGGGTGGCGACGCCGTTGAAG
>JAEUOG010000072.1 GCA_016790815.1 Dechloromonas sp. | reverse complement strand
GACCGGCTACCGGTAGAACATCAGTGGTCGCGTAAAGTTGGCTCGCAAGCATCGAGCCGGAAGTTAACAGCTTTAGCTAATGTTTACAATGCTTTACGCAATAAATGAAAATGCCGTTCAGCGCTAACTGAACGGCATTGGGGCCGGTAGCCAGCTTTTTGCAACTTCCACGGACAACCGGAAAAAACAGCCAAAATTGAAATAGTCTGGCCGCGCCTCCCGAGGCGGGAACTATCGAATGTCCGTCAATATCGCCCGCAACAACCGCCAGCACCGCTCGACCGATGCAATCTCAACCCGCTCGCCCGGCGCATGCGCGCCACGGATGGTCGGGCCAAACGAAACGATATCCATCCCCGGATACTTGTCGCCGATGATGCCGCACTCCAACCCGGCATGAATGACCTGCACCTTCGATGCCGCTCCAAAATCCCGCCGATAGACCGACTGGCACAATTTGAGCAAATCCGAATCAGGATTCGGCGCCCAACCGGGATAAAAACCCGATTTCTCGGCGCTCGTTCCGCTCAAGGCCCACAAACTGACAATTTCATCGGCCAGCGCCAGACTGCCGCTGCCAATCAGCGAACGCACCATGAAATTGCACGATCCACCATTCGGGTGCACATCGACCATGCCCAGATTGTTCGACGTCTCGACCACGCCCGGCACCTGCCGACTCATCCGACGCACCCCGTGCGGCGCCGCATGCAAAGAAGCGAGCCAGACATCCTGCTCGGCAACCGACATGACCTGCGTCGCCTCGGCCAGCGAAACAGCAAGGCTCAAGCCCTCGTCAATTCCCCGCAACTCGGCACGCAAATTAGCCTCCACCCCGGCCAGCCAACCCGCCAGACGCCCGCCCCGACCGCCAGGCACAGCCACCGTCGCCACCGCCTCGCGCGGCAAGGCATTGCGCGCCGAGCCGCCGACCATATCCACCAGCCGAACCGGCGTCACCTCCTCCAGCTCGCGCAACACGCGAACCAGCAGCTTGATCGCGTTGCCCCGCTCTTCGTGGATATCGACACCGGAATGCCCGCCGCGAAGGCCGCGCAACGCAATCCGGCACACCTCGAATCCGGCCGGAACAGGCTCTGCCACACCAGCGCGCTCGACATTCACATCCAGCCCGCCGGCACAGCCCAGATAAAACTCGCCCCACTCTTCGGTATCGAGATTGAGCATCAGCCGGCCCTGCAGGACACCCGACTCCAGACCCCGCGCCCCGCCCATGCCGGCCTCTTCATCGACAGTCAGCAAGGCTTCAAGCGGCCCATGAGCCAGACTTTCATCCTCAAGCGCCGCCAGAATCAAAGCCACGCCTATCCCGTTGTCAGCCCCCAGCGTCGTTTTTTCAGCCACCAACCAGCCATCGCGCAACTCTGGAACAATCGAATCGCGGGAAAAATCGTGACTGCTATCGGCGTTCTTCTGACACACCATGTCGAGATGTGCCTGCAGTACGACGCCCGGACGATTCTCGCAACCCGCGCTCGCCGCCTTGCGAATGATCAGGTTGCCCGCCGCGTCGACCAGCGCTTCCAGACCATGCGCCAAGGCCCACCGCAGCAAGGAATCACGCAGCGTCGCCTCAGCCTTCGAAGCACGCGGCGTAGCGCACAAGGTGGCAAAATGCTTCCAGACCATCGCAGGCTGCAGGCAGGCAATTTCGGAATTCGTCACGTTCGCAGGCTCCAAAGTGAAAACCCCCGCAGACCTTGCGGTGTGCGGGGGTTAAATTCTGGGGCGACTGATGGGGCTCGAACCCACGACAACCGGAATCACAATCCGGGACTCTACCAACTGAGCTACAGCCGCCGCTGAAGAAAAAACAAGGACTTACGGAACACCCAGCCCCTCAAGAGCCACGATTTTACACGCTCTGCCCAACGTCTGCCCAGCCGAGGAACTGACTGTTTTCGGCACCGAGAAATCCAACGACACGGTCAAACTAGCAAAGATGAACCTTGCCGTGCATGGCCTCTCCGGCGATGTCCGCGAATCGAATACCTACTACGAAGACCCCCACAAGGCTGTCGGCAGGTTCGATTTCGTGATGGCCAATCCCCCCTTCAACGTCTCCGGCGTAGACAAGGAGCGCATCAAGGATGACCCGCGCTTCCCCTTCGGTATCCCGACCACCGACAACGCCAACTACCTATGGATTCAACTGTTCTACTCGGCACTCAATGCAACCGGTCGCGCTGGCTTCGTCATGGCGAACTCTGCCGGGGATGCCCGAGGAGCCGAACTCGAAATCCGCAAGAAGCTGATCCAGACAGGGGGTGTTGATGCCATCGTCTCCGTTGGCCCCAACTTCTTCTACACGGTCACCCTACCCTGCACCCTGTGGTTCTTCGACAAGGCCAAGGCCCAAGGGAACCCGATGGATCAAGGACAATGCCAACCACCCCCTGGTGATCCATGCCAAGGCATCCGTCCAACGACACTATCGGCAAGCTGGCCCCAAGATCGAAGCCTTCCGTCTTCGTGGTCTCACCCCAGCAGAACGTGCATGGGTAGCCTGGGCGCGACTCCGGGAGGCAGGAATCGACCCCATACGCCCCCTGGTCGCTTGGCTCACCATTGCCAAGGCCATTCAGGACGATCAGCAGCCTGACTTCAAGAAGGAGTTCCAGCGGGTTCAGGCGGCAAAGTTGCTCCACCGATTAGCTAGCGGCAGCCACAAGCATTGGGAACATCAGCGGAGGGATGGCAAGACCTTCATTGAGGCCATGCACCGATACCCCCACAGCAGAGGTCGTGTGCTACGCCACTTGGGCGAACAGTTGAAACGCATCGCCTGGGCATTGGAAACCCTGTTCCTGGCTGACATAGGCACGGGGTAAAACACCCGAAAAAATCCACCGAAAAACTGTGAGAGCCATCCCGATAGAGCGGCCCGGCAGAGTTCCCCCGTGGGGGTGTCTCGAAGGGATGACACACTGCATGATGGATGGTCGCTCAATCCCGCGTGGAACCAGTCGTGGTGGGCATCGGGACTTGACAGGGTGTACCGGAATCTGGGAATCTGGAAAAGCAAAAGGGCAACCGCAGTGGCTGCCCTCCTTGCCCAACCTGTGCCCAACTGGACGTTGAGCAGACGGTGGAATCTTAGCTCTCTCGGAGCTGGGTGCAAAACGTAACACCTTGTTTTTCTTCAAGTTTTTTGGGGCGACTGATGGGGCTCGAACCCACGACAACCGGAATCACAATCCGGGACTCTACCAACTGAGCTACAGCCGCCGCTGAAGAAGGCGCGCATTGTACGAAACTCCAAAGCGTCTGTCTACAGGCATCAACGCGCATCCTGACAGTTCGGCAGAAGCATCCGGCATTCGACCTGCCGTGATATTATTGTCCGCTTTATTTTTCGGCTCCGAAGTCACAAGGAACTCTCATGGAAGCAACTACTGCACAAGCTAACGAACTTGAACGCCGCATCGACCTCTCCATCGCCATCGCTGATGTCGAGAGAGTCATGGAACAGCGCCTGAAGCGCATGGGCAAGAACATGAAGGTACCTGGCTTCCGCCCGGGCAAGGTTCCGTTCAGCATCGTCAAGCAGCAGCATGGCGACCAGGCTCGCCACGAAGTGCTGTCCGAGGAACTTGACCGCGTTTTCGGCGAAACCGTCACCGAAAAGAAGATGCGTGTCGCCGGTTACCCGCGCATTGAGCCGAAGGCCACCGAAAGCACGACGCATATCGAATTCTCGGCCATTTTTGAGGTTTATCCGGAATTCACCCCGGGCGACCTGTCGACCGCAGAAGTCGAACGCCCGGTCCTCGAAGTCAGCGCCGCTGAAGTCGACAAGACCCTCGACATCCTGCGCAAGCAACGCGTTTCCTATGAAGATGCCGACCGCGCCGCCGCCAAGGAAGACCGCGTCGTTATCGACTTCCTCGGCAAGAAGGACGGCGTGCCGTTCGCCGGTGGCGAAGCCAAGGATTACCCGTTCGTCCTCGGCCAGGGCATGATGCTGCCCGATTTCGAAAACGCCGTCGAAGGTGCCAAGGCTGGCGACTCCAAGACGTTCGACCTGGCCTTCCCGGCTGATTACCACGCCAAGGACCTGGCTGGCCAGACAGTCCAGTTCGATGTCACCGTCAAGCAGGTGCAAGCCCCGGTTCTGCCTGAACTCAACGCCGAATTCGCGACCAACATGGGCATCGCCGATGGCGATGTGACCAAGATGCGTGCCGAAATTGAAGCCAATCTCAAGCGCGAAGTGAAGCGCCGCATCGAAGGCAAGCTCAAGGACCAGGTCATGGAAGCCCTGATCAAGGCCAATCCGATCTCCATCCCGACTTCGCTCGTCGATATGGAAATCCAGCGCCTGATGCAGGCTGCCCGCCAGGACATGGAACAGCGTGGCATGAAGGTCAAGGACATGCCGATCCAGCCAGAGTGGTTTGCCGACCAGGCAAAGCGTCGCGTCACACTTGGCCTGATCCTTGCTGAGGTGGTGAAAACGGAGAAGCTTCAGGCAACACCGGAACAGGTTCGTGCGATGGTTGAGGAAAATGCCCAGAGCTACGAGCATCCGGAAGAAGTCATCCGCTGGTATTACGCTCAGCCGCAGCGCCTGCAGGAAGTTGAAGGCGTCGCCATCGAGAACAACGTGGTTGCGTGGGTCCTGGGCAAAGCCAAGGTCTCCGACAAGGCTGCAGTTTTTGATGAACTGATGGGTCAGAAGCAGTAATCCGGACCTTGTCGCGAAAGCGACAATCGTCTTGAATGTAACGAAACGGCAACACACAAGGGCTGACATGAATTTCGACAACGCAAACAACTGGGATCCACAGGCGCTCGGCATGGTCCCGATGGTGGTAGAGCAGAGCGGCCGCGGTGAACGCGCGTACGACATCTATTCGCGCCTCCTCAAAGAGCGCGTGATCTTTCTTGTCGGCCCTGTGAACGACGTGACAGCCAATCTGGTTGTCGCCCAGCTGCTCTTCCTTGAAGCCGAAAATCCGGACAAGGACATCTACTTCTACATCAATTCGCCGGGTGGCTCGGTAACCGCTGGCATGTCGATCTACGACACCATGCAGTTCATCAAGCCGGACGTGTCAACGCTGTGCATTGGTCAGGCAGCCTCGATGGGCGCCTTCCTGCTCAACGCCGGGACCAAGGGCAAGCGCTTCGCGCTGCCCAATTCCCGCGTCATGATTCACCAGCCGCTCGGTGGTTTCCAGGGCCAAGCATCGGATATCGCCATCCACGCCAAGGAAATCCTGTCCATTCGCGATCGCCTCAACCGCATCATGGCAGAACACAGCGGCCAGCCACTGGAGCGCATCGAGAAGGACACTGACCGGGACAATTTCCTCTCGGCTACGGAAGCAGCTGAATACGGCTTGATCGACAAGGTCTTGTCCCGCCGCGAAGTGGCCTGAACGGAGAGCGACTGATGACCAAAGGCACCCCGGAAAAACTGCTCTATTGCTCCTTCTGCGGCAAGAGCCAGCATGAAGTCAAAAAGCTGATCGCCGGCCCGTCGGTGTTCATCTGCGACGAGTGCATTGCACTCTGCAACGACATTATTCGTGACGAGTTGCCCGAGGAGGCTGCCAAGGCTGGTCGCTCCGACCTGCCGACGCCGCGCGAAATAAGCTCTATCCTCGACCAGTACGTCATCGGTCAGGAAGTAGCCAAACGCATTCTCGCTGTTGCGGTCTACAACCATTACAAGCGCCTGCGCCACACAGCCAAAAATGCCGGCGAGGTAGAGCTCTCCAAGAGCAACATCCTGCTCATCGGCCCCACCGGGTCGGGCAAAACACTGCTCGCCCAAACGTTGGCCCGGATGCTCAATGTCCCCTTTGTCATGGCGGATGCCACGACGCTGACCGAAGCCGGCTATGTTGGCGAAGACGTTGAGAACATCATTCAAAAGCTGTTGCAAAAATGTGATTACGACGTCGAGAAAGCCCAGCAGGGCATCGTCTACATTGACGAAATCGACAAGATTTCGCGCAAGTCCGATAACCCGTCGATCACTCGCGACGTGTCCGGTGAAGGCGTCCAACAAGCCCTTCTCAAGCTGATCGAAGGCACCACTGCCTCGATCCCGCCGCAAGGTGGCCGCAAGCACCCGAACCAGGACTTCGTGCAGGTCGATACAACCAATATTCTGTTTATCTGCGGTGGCGCCTTCGCTGGCCTGGAAAAGGTCATCCAGAAACGCTCCGAAAAAGGCGGCATAGGCTTCGGCGCTGAAGTCAAGAGCAAGGATGACGGCAAGGCCGTCGGCAAGATCCTGCTCGAGACAGAACCCGAAGACCTCATCAAGTTCGGCCTTATCCCGGAACTGATCGGCCGCCTGCCGGTGGTCGCCACGCTTCAGGAGCTCGAAGAGGATGCGCTGGTCCAGATTCTGACCGAGCCAAAGAACGCGCTGGTCAAGCAATACCAGAAGCTGTTCAACATGGAAGATGTTGAATTGGAAATTCGTCCGGGCGCCCTCTCAGCCATCGCCAAGAAGGCGCTGGAACGCAAAACAGGGGCGCGTGGCCTGCGTTCGATCATGGAGCATGCTCTCCTTGATACGATGTACGAACTCCCGGGCATGGAGAATGTCGAAAAGGTGGTGATCGATGAAAACATGATCACCGGAGACACCCCGCCACTGCTCATTTACGCCGATCAGCCAAAGGTTTCCGGCTCCAACTGAGCCGGGTCTTGAATTGCGGTTCCCCGCCCCCACGTAGGGGGCACATACCTATTTCAAAGGCATCGTAATGTCGAACCCCAACACGCTCCCGGAAACCGTCGAACTGCCGCTGCTGCCGCTGCGCGATGTCGTCGTATTCCCGCACATGGTCATACCGCTTTTTGTTGGCCGCCCGAAATCCATCAAGGCGCTCGAAATGGCCATGGAAGCCGGCAAGAACATCCTGCTGGTCGCCCAGAAATCAGCAGCCAAGGACGAGCCGGAGCCAGAAGATCTCTATCGCATCGGCTGCATGGCCAACATTCTTCAGATGCTCAAGTTACCCGACGGCACCGTCAAGGTGCTGGTCGAAGGTACGCAGCGTGCGCGCGTTGAAGCCATAGAGGTCCAGTCCTCTGTCTTCATCGCTACCGCCCTGCCCTTGGCTCAACCTGGTGTCGAAGATCACGAAATTGAGGCCATGCGCCGTGCCGTGGTTGCCCAGTTCGACCAGTTCGTCAAACTGAACAAGAAAATTCCGCCGGAGGTACTTTCCTCCATCGCCGGGATCGAAGATGCTGGTCGTCTGGCCGACACCATCGCTGCCCACCTGCCACTCAAGCTTGAGCAGAAGCAGGAAGTGCTGGAGATGGAAAGCATCCGCGACCGCATCGATCGTTTGCTATCCCAGCTCGAAGCCGAAATCGACATCCTCCAGGTCGAAAAGCGCATCCGTGGCCGCGTCAAGCGCCAGATGGAGAAGAGCCAGCGCGAGTATTACCTCAACGAGCAGGTCAAGGCCATCCAGAAAGAACTCGGCGAAGGCGAAGAAGGTGCCGACCTTGAGGAACTAGACAAGAAGATCAACGCCGCCGGCATGAGTAAGGAAGGTCTGGCCAAGGCGCAGAGCGAACTCAAGAAGCTCCGTCTGATGTCGCCGATGTCAGCCGAAGCCACCGTCGTGCGCAACTTCATCGAAACCCTGATCGGCCTGCCGTGGCGCAAGAAAACGCGGATCAGCAAGGATTTGCGCGAAGCTGAAAAGATTCTGGACAGCGACCACTACGGTCTGGAGAAGGTCAAGGAGCGCATCGTCGAGTATCTTGCTGTGCAACAGCGTGTCGACAAGGTCAAGGCACCGATTCTCTGCCTGGTTGGCCCTCCCGGTGTGGGCAAGACCTCGCTTGGCCAGTCGATTGCCAAGGCGACGAACCGCAAGTTCGTTCGCATGGCGCTTGGCGGCGTCCGTGACGAAGCCGAAATCCGTGGCCATCGGCGCACCTACATCGGCTCGATGCCAGGCAAGATCCTGAGCAGCCTGACCAAGGTCGGCGTACGTAATCCGCTCTTCCTGCTTGACGAAGTTGACAAGCTCGGCCAGGACTTCCGTGGCGATCCCTCATCGGCCCTGCTCGAAGTGCTCGATCCGGAACAGAACCACACTTTCCAGGACCATTACGTCGAGGTCGATTTTGATCTCTCCGACGTCATGTTCGTAGCCACCGCCAACACGCTGAACATCCCGGCCGCCCTGCTCGACCGCATGGAAGTTATCCGTCTGGCCGGCTACACGGAAGATGAGAAGGTCAACATCGCCATGCGTTATCTGCTGCCCAAGCAGATCAAGAACAATGGCTTGAAGAAGACCGAAATTGCCGTGGCCGACAGCGCCATTCGCGACATCGTCCGCTACTACACCCGCGAAGCCGGGGTACGAGCGCTTGAACGCGAGATCTCAAAAATCTGCCGCAAGGTCGTCAAAACGCTGGTTTTGAAGAAACGCGATACCAAAATTGCGGTCAACGCGAGAAATCTGGACAAATTCCTTGGTGTCCGTCGCTACAGCTTCGGCATGGCTGAGAAGGAAAACCAGGTCGGCCAGGTCACGGGTCTGGCCTGGACGGAGGTTGGCGGTGAGTTGCTGACCATCGAGTGTGCCAACATGCCGGGCAAGGGCAATATCCTGCGCACCGGTTCGCTGGGCGATGTCATGAAGGAATCTGTCGAGGCCGCCCGCTCCGTGGTACGTGCCCGTGCGCGTCGCCTTGGAATCAAGGACGAAGCATTCGAAAAAACCGACATCCACATCCACGTTCCAGAAGGTGCCACCCCCAAGGATGGCCCCTCTGCCGGCAGCGCGATGACCACTGCCCTGGTTTCTTCCTACACCGGCATTCCGGTGCGTTGCGATGTTTGCATGACGGGTGAAATCACGCTGCGTGGTGAGGTGCTGGCAATTGGGGGGCTGAAAGAGAAATTGCTGGCCGCCGTTCGCGGTGGTTTGAAGACCGCTCTGATCCCCGAAGAAAACGTCAAGGACCTTACGGAGATTCCGGACAACATCAAGAACAAGATCGAAATCGTCCCGGTAAAATGGATTGACCAAGTTCTTGAACGCGCTCTGGAACGCATGCCAGAATGCCTTCCGGACACTCCAGCAGGCGATTCCGCAGTTAAGTCCGCAGCCGATGCCGTAACGACAGCGACGTTGCTTACTCATTGATTTGCAAGGAAAGGATGCCACCGTCCTATCGATAGCATCCTTTCCCTTTTCCCTCGCTCGGGGAATTCGCCGAGAATCCGCTTGACACAAGGATTTCCACGGATATATAAATTCGTCCTCGCAAAGTTTTCACCACTCCAAAATCCATCCGTTAGGGGACCCAAATGAACAAGACTGAACTGATCGACGCCATCGCCACCCAAGCCGATATCTCCAAAGCCGCTGCTGGTCGCGCGCTGGATGCAGCCGTTGAAACCATCAAAGGCGCACTCAAGGTTGGCGACACCGTAAACCTGATCGGCTTCGGGACTTTCTATGTCGGCGAACGCGCTGCCCGCACCGGCCGCAACCCGCGCACCGGCAAGACTCTGGAAATCAAGGCCGCCAAGTCGCCGAAATTCCGCGCTGGCAAGGGTCTGAAGGACGCCTGCAACTAACGCTCCCTATCTGCGCATCGTTCAGCCGAAATTTGGATGGCTGACTAGGGGCGAGCCAATCGGCAAACTTCTAATTCAGTTGCGCAGAGAATCTGGGTGCTTAGCTCAGTTGGTAGAGCGTCGCCCTTACAAGGCGAATGTCGGGGGTTCGAGCCCCTCAGCACCCACCAGACACCGTAGCGTGAAACCGGAACCCCGCCCCAGAGCGGGGTTTTTGTTTGATAATGTGCAAATGAAGATTGCCAGCCCCCCCGAAGACCACGACAAGACAGGCGATGCGCTGAAATCGCAACGTTTTCAGATGCTGGCGGACATTGCCAAGGAGTTGTCTGGCGAGGTTGTTTTTCCGACCTATTTCGACGCCGTACTCAGCTTGCGTAAGATACTGAATGATCCTGATCGGAGCATGGCAGATATCGCCCATGCCGTGGCGGTGGAACCCCTCATTTCCGCAAAGCTTCTGCAGTTGGCCAATTCTGCCGCTTTCAATACCGGCGGCAAGCAGTTGGTGGACCTCAAGTCGGCCATCACTCGCCTGGGATTGAATTCGGTCCGAACGACCGCACTCTCCATCGTGATGACCCAGTTAATGCGCGCCAAGGGGATGGCCGAGTTTTCGGAGCTTACCCACTCGCTGTGGGAGCATTCGATCAACGCAGCGGCTGCGGCAAGTGTTGTTGCCCGCCGGTGTTCCCGGCAGAATGCCGACGAAGCCATGTTGGCCGGCCTGATTCACGATCTCGGGGCGTTCTACATGCTTTATCGCGCCACGCAGTATGATGAACTGCGCCATCGGCCGGACACCGTCAAATACCTGATCATCCAGTGGCACGAAAGCATCGGCGTTTCATTGCTCAATGCCCTTGGATTGCCCGAGGAAATCGTCGAGGCCACCAACGACCATGATCACATGCGACCAACCCCCACAAGTCTCCGCAACCTTTCGGATGTCGTCTATGTCGCCAACATGCTTAGCGGCGGGCATTTCGAATGGCTGATGCAGGATCAGCCTGACCTGCCTGCCGAGATGCGTCTTTTGGAAGAAAAATACGGTCACCTGCGTCGAGAAATCGAAGCGATGGCCACGGAGATGCGTAGCAGCTTCGCCTGACTCCGATCACTTCCTTCGACCATGCCCGGTCTTGACCTGGGTAGAAGCCAGAACGCCGCGCAGGATGTTGATCTCATCCTTCTCCAGACGGACCCTCCCAAACAGGCGGCGCAGCTTCGGCAGCAAGCGCCCAGGTTGCTCCGGATTGAAAAACCCGGTGTCCGTCATCACTGTTTCGAGGTGGGCATACAAGCCCTCCACCTCATCATGTGTCGCCGCCGGCGAAGCAAACGGTGTTACGCCCTGCTCGACTATCGGCGGCCGCTCACCGAAGGCCGCCATCCTGCACTCGTAACTTAGGACCTGGACAGCAGATCCCAGATTCAGCGAACTGAACTCGGGATTGGTTGGAATCGTCACCGCAGCTTGGCAATGGAGAATTTCATCGTTGCTCAGGCCAACAGTCTCATTCCCGAAGACTAAAGCAACTTCACCGTGCTCTGCTTCGGCAATCAGTCGAACTACCGTTTCGCGTGGTGCCGCGATGACGGGTCCGATATCGCGCTGGCGCGCCGATAGGGCTACGACAAATGATGTGCCAGCCAACGCCTCGTTGAGCGACGAAGTGATTTTCGCCTTTTTCAGCACGTCGACCGCAGAAGTTGCCCGCGCATCTGCCTCAGGATCCGGAAACTGCTTGGGCTCCACCAGATAGAGATTGGACAGGCCCATCGTCTTCATCGCTCGCGCTGCCGCGCCAATATTGCCAGGGTGGCTGGTTCGACACAGCACTACTCTGATACGTGAAAGGAGGACTTCAGGGTTCATGGTGTAAAATTCGGTCTTTCAAATATAGATTGGGCCGCCTTGGCGACCCGTCAGCTCTTTAAGCTCATGCATCCAACTCTGAATATCGCCATCAAGGCGGCGCGTCGTGCCGGCCAGATCATCAATCGCGCCTCCAACGATCTTGACCTGCTAAAAGTATCCACCAAGCAGCCCAATGACTTCGTTACAGAAGTAGACAAGGCCGCTGAAGCAGCGATCATCGAAGTCCTGATGGAAGCCTATCCAAGCTATGGCATTCTAGCAGAGGAGTCCGGCCAGACCGCCGGCAAGGGAGGCAATGACGCCGACTACCAGTGGATCATCGATCCGCTCGATGGCACTACCAACTTCATCCACGGCATGCCGCAGTATGCCGTCTCCATCGCTTTGGCCAAGGGTGGCATGGTTGAACAAGCAGTTGTTTTCGATCCCAATCGCAACGAGTTGTTCACCGCCAGCAAGGGTGCGGGGGCATTCCTGAACGAGCGCCGCATTCGTGTTTCCAAACGCTCCAAACTTCAAGACTCGCTAATTGGTACGGGGTTCCCGTATCGAATGTTTGATCATATCGACACCTACCTCGCGATCTTCAAGGAACTGGCCCAGAAGACCGCCGGTCAGCGCCGCCCCGGAGCAGCCTCACTGGACCTCGCCTACGTTGCCTGCGGCCGCTATGACGGCTTCTGGGAGTTTGGCCTGTCGCCTTGGGATATGGCGGCAGGGGCACTGCTGATCTCTGAGGCCGGTGGCCTTGTCAGCGATATGCGTGGCGACGCGAACCATCTGGAAACCGGCAATCTGATAGCCGGAACTCCCAAGGTTTTTGCACCGCTACTAAACCTTGTGCAAGAAAAGCTTCCGGATACCTTCCGTGGCTGATAGATCAGCAGAGCACAAAGCCTAAAAGCACCCGAGGGTGCTTTTTTCTTGGGCATCTCCGCAAAGAAGATTTTAACAGGCCGTTGAAATTTCCCCTGATGCCTTCGGCAGTTGAAGTCTGACAAAGGGGAAACGATCATTTCGAATCCCTTGCGGCGTCAGCATCCGGATTTCAGCCGGGTTTATGTCTCTCCGCAGGAGGTGTGGCCGCCATCAGGCGGACCCACCGGCGGATTTCTCCCTATGCCGTGTTCAATCGCCAGCCAAAGATCGCGCCCATTCGCACCAAGTTGTAAGTCGCCATGGTCCAGGTCCTCTTCCCCGCCACCTTGGCCAATCCAATCAGTTTGACCTTGCGCAGTCCGCCGACGTCCTTCGCCCAGCCGAATCCCTCTTCAATCCTTTTGCGTAGCCGCAGACTGATGCCGTAACCGGCGTGCCGCGTCGTTCGGGCATCAATCGCACTCTCCTTTTTCTGGGCCACATGCGGCGTGATACGCAGATCGCGCAAGACCTGAACAAAGGCTTTCGTGTCGTTGTTCTTGTCCGCGCCCAGTGTGCTTCCCGGCTTGAGACTGCACTTGACCATGATCTCGGCGGCCTCGCGTTCTGCCGTGCCGGTCGCCAGCGTGGTTTCGACATCGACGATCAGGCCGTGGCGGTTCTCCATCAGCGTGTGTCCCAGGTAGCACAAACGGGCCTTCTCGCCTTTCGCTTTCTTGAACAAGCGTGCCTGCGGGTCCGTGGTCGAGGCATGGGTGTCGTTCTTGCGTTCCTCGCCCTTGAAGTCAACCGTCGGATTCCGCCCACCGTCTTCTGGCGGTTTGCCCGATCCATCCTTGGCCTTGAAACTCTTCATCGAGGCCCAGGCTTCAATCAGGGTGCCATCTACCGAGAAATGATCCGACGAGACCAGCCCCTGCCATTCCGCCAGTTCGAGCACCTTCTCGAAGAAGGCTCGCGCCACTACCTCGCTGAGCAAGCGCTCCCGGTTCTTGGTGAAACTGCTGTGGTCCCAGACCACATCATCCATGTCCAGCCCGACGAACCACCGATACAGCAGGTTGAAGTCAATGTGCTGCATCAGTTGCCGTTCGGATCGAATCGAGTACAGCGTCTGGATCAAGCTGGCTCGCAACAGCCGTTCCGGCGGAATCGATGGCCGTCCCGTCTTGGCATACAGCTTCCCAAGCTCCCAATCCAGCGAGGCCAGAATGCCATCAACCAGCACCCGCAATTGGCATAACGGGTGCGCGGCCGGTATCCGTTGCTCCAGCGTCCGAAAACTGAACATGGCGGTTTGGGTCACGTCGGCGCTACGCATCAAAGACTATCTCGTTGAATTCAAAGGCTAAATTATACCATTGACATCAAATGGGCCGAGGTTTTTCAACGGCCTGTTAATCATTGGGTCCAACAAAAAAGCGCCTCGAAAGGCGCTTTAATTGGTGTGTTCTGGCGGTGGACGTAGTCTGCTGCGAACCGCTCTCAGCGTCAATTCCCTGTTCAACGGGAAAATACAGGGAAACTTTCGCTTTTGAGGCCATTCCCGGATACCGTTGCCTAAAAAATCCTGAAAACTCATGGCCTTTGGCGGAAAATTCCCTAATTGCACGAACAGGGAATTTCTCCGTCGCCGCAGTGAATTTTTCAGGTCGCAAGAACAAGGACTACTCCCTCTGACTGGGTGACTACATCGGTAACTCAGTCGGCTAGCGCATCAATCAAGTCGTTGGCATCTTGTGGATACTCCGCAATTCTGTACCCCATCGCACGATACCCGCGTTGCCGTTTTTCCCACATTCGAAGCAACACCGGGTGTCCAGTGTCCACGAAATCAATGATGCGCACATCGGTCTTGGTGGCGTGTTCACGGTGAAGGCGGCCAGCATATTGCTGCAGGGTTCCCTTCCACGAAATCGGCATGGCCAGTATCAACGTATCGAGGGCGGGATGGTCAAACCCCTCGCCGACCAGCTTACCGGTCGCAAGCAGAATACGCGGCGCCTCGGGCGGCAGTCGATCAAGTTCAGCGATCATTGCGGCCCGTTGCTTCTTTGACATCCGGCCGTGCAGCACAATCGGGGTAGGCACCTGCCCATTCAGGGTGTTCAAGATTGAGTCGAGGTGCTCCGTGCGTTCAGTCAGAATGAGAACCTTGCGGCCTTGCTGGTACGCTTCCCGGACTTCGGTAGCAATGGCGTCGGTCCGTACCTGATCGTTTGCAAGATGCCGGAACACCTCCTGGATGCCAGCCTCCTGCGGCAAATCGATCCGCGTGAACAGTGATCGCGGCTCCACGACCAGATCGTGTGGCGCGCTGGCCGGTTTGGCTGCCGTGTAACGGATCGGCCCACACTGCATGAAGATGATCGGCTGCTGTCCATCACGTCGAATCGGCGTTGCCGTCAGGCCGAGCACATACTTGGCCTTGACCACTTTCAGAATCGCGTCGAAGGAGGCTGCACCGATGTGGTGGCACTCGTCGATGATGACGTGGCCGTAGTTCTCGACAACGGGATTGATCTCACCCTGTCGCGACAACGACTGCATCACAGCGATATCGATCTTGCCGGTCGGCTTGGCCTTACCACCGCCGATGGTGCCGACTACGCCCTTGCCAACACCTAAGAAGGATTGCAGGCGTTCCTGCCATTGCTTGAGTAATTCGGTGCGATGCACTAGCACCAGCGTATTGACTCCCCGCCGGGCGATCATCGCCGCTGCCGTCACTGTCTTGCCAAAGGCAGTCGGAGCGCAGAGCACGCCGGCATCATGCTTGAGCATGGCGGTCACGGCTGCTTCTTGATCCGGCCGTAGAGTGCCGGCGAAACCGACATCCAAAGCAACACCGGCGTACTGTTCATCAATCAAATCGCAGGCAATCCCGTTGTCCCGCAGCAGATCCCGCGCAGCATCGAGACAGCCACGCGGAAGTGCGATGTGATTGGGGTAGTTCTCGGCGCAGCCGATTACGCGCGGCTCGTCCCATACCGAAAAGCGCATCGCCTGTTTCTTGTAGAACTCCGGGTTCTGGAACGCGGCCAGGCGAATCAACCGATTGGCCAGTGCCTGCGGCAGTTGCGCTTTCTCGAAATAGACGAGGTTGGCGAGTGTGACTGTCAACGATTTCGGCATCGGACCGGCCAGCTTCTTCTCGGCTGATCGCTTCCAGGGCTCCTTCAAGTCCTCGTCGTCGATGAATGTCACATCGAGTGGATGGGCATGGCCCGTCGCCCTGAAGATGGTAGGTTCAACATCCTGTGCTGCCATCGGTCGGATGCCGGACAGGAATCCCCACTGATCCGAGTAAGGACGCAGATCGGCATCGACGAATACGCTGCACCCGTTCTCACGCGGATATTTCTGCAAAGGCAGCGCAATCAAATTGCCGAACCCACCTTTGGGCAAAGAATCCTGGTTGGGGAACAGCCGGTCATAGGATTCGAGTTTCAGTTGCCGGGTGCGAGCGCAGGTATGGCTGATGATGGCAGTGCCGAGGCGACGGGCATCACGGGCCGAAATCTTGCCGGCAAAAAATACCCAGGCGTGTGCGCCCTTCCCTGATCGGGAAATCTCCAGGGCCGCCGGCACGCCCAATTCTTCGCAGGACTGAATGAATGCAAGCGCATCGTCACGCCACTCGGCCTCGTCGAAATCGACTGCCAGGAAGTAACAGGTGTCGTCCTCCAGCAGGGGATACACCCCGACCGTATGTTCGCCGGCCAGGTGGTCATAGTGTTGACGCTCGTTGAAAACTGACCAGAAAAGCGAGGTTGTGCGCGCTGAAAATTGACCAGGGTGATTAACTCGTCCGCTCATTTTTTGAGCAGGATTTTAGGAGATGATCACCATGAAGGATCTGGGAAGGATTCGGCG
>JAEUOG010000058.1 GCA_016790815.1 Dechloromonas sp. | reverse complement strand
TTGGAAGGAAACGAAAATGGCTCGATTCTTCAAGAAGAAGGATGACGACAAGAAAAAGAAGCGCGGTGGCGGCCTGTTCAAGCGTCGCAAGTTCTGCCGCTTCACGGCTGAAAAGGTCGAACAGATCGACTACAAGGATGTGGATGTCCTCAAGGAATTCATCCAGGAAAACGCCAAGATCATGCCGGCTCGTCTGACCGGCACCAAGGCAGGCTATCAGCGCCAGCTGGGTACCGCTATCAAGCGCGCCCGCTTCATGGCCCTGCTGCCGTACACCGACAACCATCAATAATTTTCGAGGAGACGAAACATGCAAATCATTCTGCTCGAAAAGGTTGTTAACCTCGGTAACCTCGGTGATGTGGTCAAGGTCAAGGACGGCTACGCCCGCAATTTCCTGATTCCGCAACGTATGGCTAAGCGTGCTACGCCGGCTGCTATGGCCGAATTCGAAGTTCGCCGTGCCGAACTGGAAAAGCTCGCTGCTGAAAAGCTCGCTGCTGCTCAGGCTGTTGCCGACAAGATGAACGGTACCGCTGTCTCCGTCGCCCGCAAGGCTGGCATGGATGGCCGTCTGTTCGGCTCTGTTGGTAACGTTGATATCGCCGAAGCACTCAAGGCTGCAGGTTTCGATGTCGACAAGTCGTCCATCCGCATGCCGGACGGTCCGCTCAAGGCAATCGGTGAGTTCCCGCTCGACGTGGCTCTGCACACCGACGTGCTGGCCAACATCTCTGTGGTCGTGGTCGCCGAGTAATTTCGGACATCCCCCACCAAAAAGGCCTCGCGATTGCGAGGCCTTTTTAATTTAAACTTGCCGCCATGAATCAACGTCCGCCCAAGCCAAGAATCTCCGACGCCACTCTGGATCATCTGCGTGTGCCGCCGCACTCCATCGAGGCCGAGCAATCGGTATTGGGTGGCCTGTTGCTCGATAATCAGGCATGGGACCGAATTGGTGATCAGGTTGCAGAGACCGATTTCTACCGGGATGAGCACCGGCGGATTTTCCGTCAGATTCGAAAATTGCTGGACAGCGCAAAGCCGGCCGACGTGGTCACCGTTGCCGAGGCGCTTGATGCGGCCGGTGAGGGAGATCAGACCGGCGGCTTGGCCTATCTTGGCGAGTTGGCCGCCAATACCCCGTCAGCAGCCAATATCAAACGCTATGCTGAAATCGTGCGCGAGCGCTCAGTATTGCGTCAGCTTGTTGCAACTGCCGACGAAATCGCTGCTGATGCATTGAATCCGCTAGGCCGGGATGCCGAGACGCTGCTGGATGAGGCGGAATCGAAGATATTCAAGATTGCCGAAGCCGGTGCCGGGCATAGCGAGGGCTTTGTTCACATCAATCCCTTGCTCACGCAAGTTGTCGAGCGTATCCAGGAGTTGCATGACCGCGACAACCCCTCCGACATCACAGGGGTGCCTACCGGCTTTATCGATCTTGACCAGAAAACGTCAGGTTTCCAGCCGGGCGACCTGATCATTGTTGCGGGGCGTCCATCCATGGGCAAGACCGCATTTGCGTTGAACATTGCGGAAAACGTTGCCGTCGAAAGTGGCCTGCCTGTGGGTGTGTTCTCCATGGAAATGGGCGGCGCCCAATTGGCCATGCGGATGCTGGCGTCGATCGGACGCCTCAACTCACAGAGTTTGCGTACGGGGCGAATGTCCGATGACGAATGGTCGCGTCTCTCCTTTGCCCTTGGCAAGTTGCACGAGGCGCCGATCTATATAGATGAAACGGGCGGTCTGAGTCCGGCCAACCTGCGCGCTCGCGCCCGTCGTCTGGCCCGCCAGTACGGTGGCAAGCTGGGTCTGCTGGTCATCGACTACATCCAGCTCATGAGCGGCAATCGGCAGGGTGAAAACCGGGCAACCGAAGTTTCAGAAATCTCTCGGTCGATCAAGTCGCTGGCCAAGGAATTGCAGGTCCCTATCGTCGCTCTCTCCCAGCTTTCGCGGAAGGTTGAGGAGCGGACCGACAAGCGCCCCATGATGTCCGATTTGCGTGAATCAGGCGCCATTGAGCAGGATGCTGACGTGATCCTGATGATGTACCGCGACGAGTACTACAACAAGGAAAGTCAGGAAAACAAGGGACTTGCCGAGGTGATTATCGGCAAGCAGCGGAACGGCCCGACCGGAACGGTGCGCATGGCCTTTATCGGTGAATACACCAGATTCGAAAATCTGGCCAGTGGCGGATTCGTCGATTCGCAGAACTGACCGTTAGAGAACGATCTGCCGGGTACGGATGCTGTAATGGGGGGTTGCGTCGGTTCGGCTACCCGA
Source organism: Dechloromonas sp. (assembly GCA_016790815.1). GTDB lineage: Bacteria > Pseudomonadota > Gammaproteobacteria > Burkholderiales > Rhodocyclaceae > Azonexus. The sequence continues at coordinate 8,167 of JAEUOG010000058.1, read as the reverse complement.
TGACTCCAGTTGCGGCTGGAGAAGGAAGGGGATAGGCGAATTCTTTCCTGGCAGGGATACATCGGTTCCCAAGTTTAGGGCGATCCAGTTCATCTCCCAGACACCAAACAGAATCTTCTTCAAAGAAATCAGCTTGCTGTCGCGCTCCGACAGAATTTCCATGGCGATGGCGCGGCGCACATCACTGGGGTCAACGGGAATCCATCCATAGCCTGGTACGTAGAATTCGGCGCGGACATGATGTCCTCTAGTTGCGTCGTCGCTATTGAGGCCTAGACTCTTGAAGAGTCGAGACGATCCGGTTCGCATGCCATAAACGCAGCGCGCCGGAATCCCGACTGCACGGCAGATCGAGACGAAGAGGCCGTTTATGTCGGCTGAACGCCCACCATATTTTCCCTGAATCAGTTGACGGCGCACATCGCCGGTACCACTGCCGGGCAGCGATGAATCATAGATCGTGTTGTCGACGACCCACTCATAGATGGCCTTCGCCTGGGCAACCGGATCCTTGATGCGGCCCAGGATTCGTTCGCCAAGCTGAAAAGCCAGGCCGTCGTTGGGAATCAGTTGCGAGGCCTGCAGGTTGCGGCGCAAGATATCCTCCCGCTCCGGGGCGACCGTGCGCTTTGTGACATCGAAATGGCGGTCGGCGGTGGTGACCAGCGTCGTGAGCTGGAGGCGTGCATCGCCACTGTCCGGCCATTCGCAATAGAAGACTTCCAGATCGCCGTCAGGCAGGCGGCGCATGCTGGCATTGGCCTGATTGCCGGACCAGGTGTGCCCGAGGGTTCGCTGGTAGAGCGTGTCCTGATTGAGTGGCAAGGGTAGCCAGATCTTGCTCGGGCCGCTCTTGCCCTTCAGGTTGACCGTCGTCGTGATTTCAAACGTGCGCCACTCGTTCGGCGGCTCCGGTGCCTTGACGGGAGGCAGGCGGGAGGCCGAGGTGCCCTGGGGCGGACGCTCTATAACCGGGTCTTCTGCGGTGTGGGCAACCGGTTGCTGAGGCTTATAGGTGACTTTGCCTTTTGCGCGCGCATTACTCGCCGCTACTGGCTTTTTCACCGCTTTGCCGGTGGTTGGCTTTTTTTTGGCGCTGCCCGTGGCTGGCTTTGGCGAGGTGGCCTTGGCCTGCTTTTTTGCGGCCCAAGCGTCGGTGACGAATAGCGAAAGTGCTGCGGCTGATGCTAGAAAATCGCGACGTTTCAAGAAGCTCCTCCGGCGGAAACAATCCGTGGTTGAAACGAAAAGGCCGTGTCACTGACACGGCCCCTTAACCTATGAAGCAATTATAACACTTCGCCTGCGTGGTCAGCCAAGCGGGAACGCTCGCCACGTTGTAACGTTATGTGACCGGAGTGCGGCCAACCTTTGAAGCGGTCGACGACATAGGTCAGACCGGAGCTGCCTTCGGTCAGGTAGGGCGTGTCGATCTGGGCGATATTGCCCAGGCAGACGACCTTTGTGCCCGGACCAGCGCGGGTGACCAATGTCTTCATCTGCTTCGGCGTCAGGTTCTGGGCTTCGTCGATGATCAGGAATTTTTTGAGAAAGGTCCGACCGCGCATGAAGTTCATTGACTTGATCTTGATCCGCGAGCGGACGATGTCATTGGTTGCTGCCTTGCCCCAGTCGCCGCCGTAGGGGCTGTTGTTGTCATCGGTATGTGTCAGCACGTCGAGATTGTCTTCGAGTGCGCCCATCCACGGTGCCATCTTTTCTTCTTCGGTGCCGGGCAGGAAGCCAATGTCCTCGCCAACCGGAACGGTGGCGCGGGTCATGATGATTTCGCCGAACAGCTTGGTCTCCAGAACCTGAGTCAGCGCCGCGGCCAGAGTTAGCAGCGTTTTGCCGGTGCCGGCCTGGCCGAGCAGTGTGACAAAGTCGATGTCCGGATTCATGAGCAGGTTCATCGCGAAATTCTGTTCGCGATTACGCGCCATGATGCCCCACACCGCGTTTTTCGGGTGGCTGTAGTCAATCAGCGTTTCAAGGACGGCGGTCTTGCCCGCAGTTTCCTTGACGATGGCCGTAAAACCGTCCTTTTCCAGCCAGACGCACTCATTGACCAGCATCTGAGGACAGAGCGGGCCGGTGACCTTGTAGTAGGTCCGGCTGTCCTTTTTCCAGGACTCCATGCCCTTGCCGTGCTTGTCCCAGAAGTTGTCGGGGAGGGCACGGGTGCCGGAGTAGAGGATGTCGGTATCCTCGAGCACCTTGTCGTTGAAATAGTCTTCGGCGAGCAGGTTCAGGGCGCGCGACTTGATGCGCATGTTGATGTCTTTCGACACCAGAATGACCGGGCGCTTGGGGAATTTCTTCTGGAGGTGGATGACGACCGACAGAATCTGGTTGTCGACTTTGGAGGTCGGCAGGCCTTGCGGCAGATCGGAACTGATGGCTTCGGTCTGCAGGAAGAGGCGACCGCTGGCCAGCTTTTTCGACGGGCCGTAGAGATCGATGCCTTCGTCGATGTCGTCCTCGCCGTTGGCGGCCAGCAACTCGTCCAGCGTCCGTGAGGTTTGGCGGGCATTGCGGGCAATTTCGGACATGCCCTTCTTGTGGTTGTCGAGTTCTTCCAGCGTCATGATGGGCAGGAAGACATCGTGTTCTTCGAATCTGAAAAGACTGCTGGGGTCGTGCATGAGCACGTTGGTGTCGAGGACGAAAATCTTGGTAACGGCGGGCTTCTTGGTGGCAGCGGGCTTGCGCGGCATGGATTGGGCCTTTGGTTGGGGTGGGGAAACGGGTTAGAGGGTTTTCACGAAATCGAGCACTTCCTGAACGTGGCCGGGAACTTTGACGCCACGCCATTCGCGCCGCAGGACACGATTGCGGTCGATGACGAAGGTGCTGCGTTCAATGCCACGCACCTGTTTCCCATACATGTTTTTCATTTTCATGACAGCGAACAGGGTGCAGATGGCTTCATCGGTATCGGAACCCAGCGCGAAGGGGAAAGCTTGTTTGGCCTTGAAGTTCTCATGCGACTTCACGCTGTCCCGCGAAATGCCGAGAACAACGGCATTGGCGGCGACGAACTGGTCGTGCAGGTCGCGAAAATTCTGGCCCTGGGTCGTGCAGCCGGGCGTGCTGTCCTTCGGATAGAAATAGATCACGACTATATTGCCGGCTTGGGCCGCAAGGTTGAAGGTCGTGCCGCTGGTTGCTGGCAGGGAAAAATCGGGTATTGGGGTGTCGAGCACGGCTTTGCCTCTATGTTCTCGTGTTTGAGTCATTGTGGGCAATTCTCGCCGGGCAGGTCAAGCGGTGCAGTGGGCATTTGCTAAACTTCAGCCCATGCGAAAAATTTGTATGAATCTCGTTGTCGTCGTTGCCCTGTCCGCTTGTGGGCAGGCCTGGAACGATCCATATCCGGCAGCCGATGCCGGGCGCAACATCCTTTACACAGCTTTCACCGACCGGCCGAAGCATCTCGACCCGGCTCAGTCCTACGCTGAGGACGAAATTACCTTTACCGGGCAGATTTATGAGCCGCCGCTGCAATACCACTATCTAAAGCGGCCGTACGAATTGATTCCGGCTACCGTCGAGCAGGTGCCGGTGCCCCGCTTCTACGACGCCTCCGGGCGCGAATTGCCGCACGATGCGCCGGTTGAGCGCATCGCCGAGAGTGTTTACGAGCTCAAACTCAAGCCGGGCATCCGTTTTCAGCCGCATCCGGCCTTCGCCCTTGACTCCCACGGTCAACCGGAAATATTGGCCAAAAATGAAATCGCCAAACGCCAGACCATGGCCGATTTTTCCAATGTCGGCACGCGCGAATTGACTGCCGACGACTATATTTACCAGATCAAGCGCCTGGCCCACCCACGCCTGCATTCGCCCATCTTCGGCATGATGGCCGACAAGATTGTCGGCTTGAAGGAACTTGGCGACAGCCTGCAGAAAGCCGCCAAGGACAAGCAGGCGAATGAATGGCTGGATCTCGATACCTACCCGTTGAGCGGTGTCGAAAAAGTCGATGCGCTGACCTGGCGCATCCGCATCAAGGGCAAGTACCCGCAATTTCTCTACTGGCTGGCGATGCCCTTCTTCGCGCCCGTACCGCGCGAAGTGGATCGCTTCTTCAGCCAGCCCGGCATGGCCGAAAAAAACCTGACGCTCGACTGGTGGCCGGTCGGCACCGGCCCGTTCATGCTCAGCGAGAACGACCCGAACCGCCGCATGGTCCTTACACGCAACCCGAACTTCCACGGCCAGACCTACCCCTGCGAAGGTGAGTCGGGCGACCGCGCGGCAGGGCTGCTCGACGATTGCGGCAAGCCGCTACCCTTCCTCGATCAGGCCATCTTCACGCGCGAGAAAGAGGCGATTCCCTACTGGAACAAATTCCTGCAGGGCTATTTCGACGCCTCGGGAATTTCCTCCGATAGCTTCGACCAGGCTGTTCGCGTCAATGTCGGTGGCGATGTGGCGCTGACCGACGAAATGCAGCAGAAAGGCATCCGCCTGCTCACGTCGGTCAAGTCGTCGACTTTCTACATGGGCTTCAACATGCTCGACCCGGTCATTGGCGGGCTGTCACCACGGTCGACCAAGTTGCGGCAGGCCATTTCGATTGCCATCGATCAGGAAGAATACATCTCCATCTTCCAGAACGGTCGTGGCATCGCCGCGCAGAGTCCCTTGCCGCCGGGTATCTTCGGCTATGAGGTGGGCGAGCAGGGTATCGACAGCACGGTTTACGATTGGGTCGATGGCAAACCGAAGCGCAAGCCGGTTGAGGTCGCCAGAAAGTTCATTGCCGAGGCCGGTTATCCAAACGGTCGCGACGAAAAAACCGGCGAGCCGCTGGTCGTCAATCTCGACGCCACGGGCGGGGGCATGGGCGAGAAATCCCGGCTCGACTGGCTGACCCGCCAGTTTGCCAAGATAGACGTGCAACTGGTTGTTCGTTCTACAGATTTCAACCGCTTTCAGGACAAGATTCGCAAGGGCAATGTCCAGTTGTTCTACTTTGGCTGGAACGCCGATTACCCCGATCCGGAGAACTTTTTCTTCCTGCTCGACGGCAACGAAGGCAAGGTCGCCAAGGGTGGCGAGAACGCATCGAACTATGCCAATCCGGAATTTGACCGCCTGTTCCTGCGCATGAAGAACATGGACAACACGCCCGAGCGCCTCGCCATCGTCCGGCAGATGAACCGCATCCTGCATCACGATGCACCGTGGGTCTTCGGCCTGCACCCGAAAAGCTACACCCTTGGCCATCGCTGGCTCAAGAACCGCAAGCCGAGCGATGTCGGCAACAACATCCTGAAATATCAGCGTATCGATACTGCGGACCGCGTTGCCGCTCGGCGTGAATGGAATAGCCCGGTGCTCTGGCCGCTGGGGCTAGGCCTGCTGGTGCTCGTTTTTGCCATCGTCCCGGCCATCATCGGATATCGTCGCCGCGAACGTCGGGCTGCGCTCAAGTGAAGCTGGGCGAGCGCCAGCAGGCGCTGGATGCCGCACTGCTGGCTTTTCACGACCTCTGGCATCCGCAGCCTTTTCGTGAATCACGGCCGCAGTGGTGCGAGCGTTGGCCTTCGCTGCTCGACGAATTGATGCGTTTGCCCGAGGCCGATATTGCACACCTAAGCGACGACGGTGACGCCGCGCTGGCTCTGCTTGCCAGGCATGTTCCGGCTGTCTCCGCGATTTCGCCGCTGGTTGAGCTTCCTGTTTTGCAGGGAATGCCGCTACCAGATCGAAACATGCATTGGGCATGGGAGATTCCGGGCCGCAAGCGCGAGCAGATCGAAGCCTTTGCTGCTGCTACAGGGCCGGGCAGACAACCGGTTCTCGACTGGTGTGGTGGCAAGGGGCACCTCGGTCGGCTGCTGGCACTGGCCTGGCAGCAGCCGGTTCATACCCTCGATATCGATGCCGGTTTGTGCGAGGCAGGTAACAGCCTGGCGCGACGCGCCAATGCGCGGCAGGAATTTGTCGTTTCCGATGCGTTGACCGTAGCAGACTGGCCGCAAGCGGGGCAGCACGCCGTTGCGCTGCACGCCTGTGGCGAGCTGCATCGACGCCTGGTGCGTGAGGGTGTCGGCAAAGGTGTGGGCGCCATCGACGTCGCGCCCTGCTGCTATTACCTGGGACTGGACGACAACTACCGGCCCCTTTCCGACAATCTCACATTGCAGCTGACGCGCGATGACACCCGCCTGGCAGTGACAGAGACCGTGACCTCGTCAGCACGGGAGACACGCCAGCGGGACCGGGGTATCGCCTGGAAGCTCGGTTTCGACGCCTATCGCCGAACGGTGGAAGGTGACGGGTATCGGACATTCAAACCGGTGCCGGAGGCATGGTTGCGCGCCGGGTTTGCCGATTTTCTCGGACGCATGGCCGAGCGGGAAGGCTTGCCGCTGCCCACGTCTCGCGTTGCAAGCGAGTTCGAAATGCGAGGCTGGCAACGTCGCGACGAAGTCATGCGCTTTTCCATCGTGCGTCACGCCTTCCGGCGGGCCATCGAAGTCTGGCTGGTCCTTGATCTCGCCTGCTATCTTGAAGAACGAGGCTACGGGGTTGCCCTGGGCAGTTTTTGCGAGCGCCATCTGACGCCGCGCAACCTGCTTATTTCGGCGCGACTTGCCTAGCCAAGTAGTCGGCGAGTTCCAGCGGGTGGTCGATGATCAGGTCTGCACCCCAGCCATGTACCGGCCCGCTGTCGCCAAGATAACCGTAGGAAACCGCGACCGTCTTGCAGCCGGCAGATTTGCCGGCGACGATATCGCGCCGGTCGTCACCGACGTACAACGTGCGGTGCGGAACGCAGCGCAAAAGCTGGCAGGCGTGCAGGATAGGCAAAGGTGAGGGCTTGGCTTCGGCCGTCGTGTCACCGCTGACAACGCATTTTGTGCGCGGGGTAAGCTCCAACAGGGCGACGAGCGGATCGGTGAAACGCATCCGCTTGTTGGTTACGATGCCCCAGCCCAGATTCTGGGCTTCCAGCGCATCAAGCAGTTCCGGAATGCCGTCAAACAGTCGGGTGGCATCACACAGACGCCCGGCGTAAATCTCAAGAAAGCGCTGTGAAAGGCGCTCGTAGCTCGGATGCGAACTATCGATACCGAAGCCCGTTTTGAGCAGCCCGCGCACACCTTGCGAGGTATGAGGCCTGAGCGTCGTCAGCGCTTGCTGCGGTCGACCTTCCTCCAGCAGCAAAATGTTGACCGATTCTCCCAGGTCGGGCGCCGTATCGGCCAGCGTCCCGTCCAGGTCGAAGAGAACAGCATCAAACATGCCGTGTCGCCCGCATCAGGTAATTGATGCTGGTGTCATATCCAAGTGAATAGACCTTGCTCAGCGGGTTGTAGCTCATGCCGACAACCTCGTCCGGCTCCAGGCCGGACAACTTGGCCCAACGCGCCAGTTCGGACGGTTTGATGAACTTTGCGTAGTCATGCGTGCCCTTGGGCAGCATATTCATCACGTATTCGGCACCGATAACCGCAAAGAGGTAGGACTTCGGATTGCGGTTCAGTGTGGACAAGAAAACCTGGCCACCCGGTTTGACCAGACCCGCACAGGCAGCAATGACGCTGGACGGATTCGGTACGTGTTCGAGCATTTCGAGGCAGGTAACCGCATCGAAAGCGCCCGGCATTTCCTCCGCCAGTTGCTCGACGGAAATCTTGCGGTAATCCACCTTCTGGCCGCTCTCCAGCAAATGCAGCTTGGCGACACCAAGCGGTTTTTCCGAGAGGTCGATGCCGGTCACGTTGGCGCCACGCACCGCCATGCCCTCCGAGAGCAAGCCACCACCGCAACCGACATCAAGGATACGCTTGCCGGCCAGTCCAATGGCTTGGTCGATCCAGTTCAGTCTTAGTGGGTTGATATCGTGCAGCGGCTTGAATTCGCTGTTCGGGTCCCACCAGTGGTGGGCGAGATCGCCAAATTTTTCGAGTTCGGCGGGGTCGGCGTTGAGCATGTTCATTATGTTGAGGAAATATGGGCGGAAAAGAAAAAGCCCCGCTGGGCGGGGCTTTCACTGAAGCTTCGGCGAATTACTTGGTGCCGATGACTTCGATATCGACGCGACGATCCGGCTGCAGGCAGGAGATCAGCGCGGCGGTCTTTTTGTCGCCCTTGCACTTGTCGCCGGTAACCGGCTGCTTCTCGCCCTTGCCTTCGGTGTAAACACGGT
>JAEUOG010000061.1 GCA_016790815.1 Dechloromonas sp. | reverse complement strand
CACTCGCTATCTGGGTAACTATCTGGGATGGCGACGACTGATCGAGCGATACGACCGGAATATGTCCTCTGCCGATTTCCTACGCGCCGCTTTGGGGATCGGTGGCGTTCAACATGTTACGGGTACATAGCCTTTTTTATTCCCGACAATCGTGTGTTTTCTCCCGCTACGATAGTTTCTGCTCGTTGATATATAACGAAAGCAATGGCATAGTCCTAGCTTAATCACGCACCGCGTAGAACACATTGTTTCAAAACGGTAATCTTCCGCGCCCATCAAAAAAGCTGCATGCGGCGGCCGCCCCTTTCGCAGCGGTCGTCTGCCAACCTGCGTTCGCCATTCGGCACAATGTTTTCGACCTTGTGTACCAGCCTGGCAGTCGAACAAGGGGGACAGGATGGCAGTAATCGGGCCGGCCTTACTCCTCTCTCTTTCCAGAAGTCGCGCACTGCTCTGGCTCACCGTCGTGTTGCTTGTCGGCGCGCCGCTTTCCTTCGCACAGCCGAATACCGAACCACAGCTTGAAGCCGCATACCTTGTCAATTTTCTGAAGTACGTCGACTGGCCCCCCAGCAACCGGAACACAAACACCATATGCCTGTTCGGGCGTGACACGCTCGGGCCATACCTTGGCAGCCATGAAGGGCGTACCATAGGCGGCAGGGAGTTGCGAGTTCGCCGCATCAACAGTCCAGATGACGTTGCAAACTGTCAGGTGCTCTACATTCCTGATGTCGAAGAAGCACGTATCGGGGCAGTCTTGCGCTGGACACTCGGTTCGCCCATCCTTTCTGCCAGCAACTCCGATGGATTTGCGCGATCAGGTGGCGGCATAGAGCTTCTGCGAAATGGTGGACGCGTGCAATTCATCGTCAATGCTGAGACACTTTCGCGGCATGGACTGACCCCGAGCTCACAGATGATGCGTCTGGCGAACCGGATAGTTGGAAGCGAACGATGAACAGACGCCAGACAATCCGAAAAAAGATAGCATTGGCCATCGCAGCTTCACTGGGCGTTGGCCTGCTGCTTTCTTTCCTGACCTTCGCAGTCCGCGAAATCGATCAGCGCCGTGAAGCAAAAACTACCGAGTTGTTCGCAATGGCTGACGTCGTCGCATTCAATGCTTCAGCCGTCATTGAATTCCGCGATGTGACCGGCGCCAAGCGCCTTCTCAGTTCCTTTGCAGAGCACAAGGATGTGCTGGCTGTACGCCTTGTCGGAATAACCTCGGATTTTCATTATCGCTACGATGCCGCTGCAGCTCCGTTGCCGCCGCAAGTCGCACTTGGTGATAAACCACATAAAGAGCGTGCCGCTTATGCCGACTGGTCATCCGTCACCGTCGCCGTTCCCATTCGCTCTGACGACGAGGTGGTTGGCTCCGTATCCATTTCTGCAAGCCTTGCTGAAGTCTGGCGAGCCATTGTTTGGAACCTGACCCTGTCTTTGCTGGCATTGGCCATTTCCTTCATCATCGCCTTTGCCATAGCCCGGCACATGCTGGCATCAATTCTGGCCGCCCTGGGCTCACTGACCGACACCGCGCAGTATGTTGCCAAGTCGAAAGACTATTCGCGCCATGCCAAGCTTTATTCAGATGATGAAATCGGTGATCTGGGCAGCGCGTTCAATGCCATGCTCACCGAAATTGCGGAGCGTGACAGCCAACTCGCCGATCAGCGCGATCACCTCGAGGATACGGTGCAGGAACGAACCCACGCCCTGTCGCTGGCCAAGGAGGCGGCCGAGGCAGCCAGCCGGGCAAAAAGCACGTTCCTTTCGAACATGAGCCACGAACTACGGACGCCGATGAACGCGATTATCGGAATGACCTTCATGCTCCGGCGAAACACTCAAGACCCCGGGCACGTCGACAAACTGAGCAAGATCGACAATGCCGCCAACCATCTTCTGCAACTCCTCAACGACATTCTCGATCTATCAAAGATCGATGCCGACAAAATGACTCTTGAGCAGACTCCCTTCAAGATCGGTGCCTTGGCCGATGAGTTGGCCAGCCTCCTGGCTCCTCGCGCCGAAGCCGTTCACCTTCGCTTCGTTCAGGACATTGAATCGCGCCTCAAGACGCTGGAACTCGTGGGAGACCCGCTGCGCTTGCAGCAGATATTGCTCAATCTGGCCGGGAACGCAATCAAATTTACCGAGCACGGTGAAGTCCGCGTGGTAGCCCGTATTGTCGAAGAGGCTGCAGACTCCATGCTGGTCGAGCTTTCCGTCTGGGATACCGGCATCGGCATTACGCCGGAAGCGCTGGAACGCATCTTCAACCCGTTCGAACAGGCGGACGGTTCTACGACGCGGAAATATGGCGGCACCGGGCTCGGGCTACCAATATGCCAGCGCCTCGTTCGCCTGATGGGCGGGGACATCCAGGTGGTGAGCACCCCTGGCAACGGCAGTGTCTTCACCTTTGCCATTCGTCTTCCGTTGGCTGATTCAATCGCAGCACCTACGGTACTGACGGCTGAATCTGGCATTGCCGCCGAGCGTGCCCTGCGTTCAGAATTCGCCACCTGTCGTATTCTGGTTGCTGAGGATGACTGGGTAAACCAGGAGGTTGCGCTCGAGCTGCTTCGTGAAACGCTCAATTTCACCGTCGACATCGCGGAAAACGGTGCTGTCGCTCTCGACATGGCGCTCAAGCAGCGCTACGACATCATCCTCATGGACATGCAAATGCCCGAACTCGATGGCCTGGGTGCCACGCGTGCCATCCGCGAGATTCCGGGTTGCGCCGAGACGCCTATCATCGCCATGACCGCCAACGCGTTTGCGGAAGACCGTACACGTTGCCTTGATGCCGGCATGAACGACTTCATTGCCAAGCCGGTAAATCCTGACACATTGTTTATCGTGATGTTGAAGTGGCTGCAGCAACGCGAGCCGGTCGGTATCAACTAGAACAACTGAGCTGCAAGATGAGTACCGGCCAAGCCTTCCTTCCGCACGCGATAAGGGAGATGGTTTGAAAATCAGAATCCGGCCGCCTCAGCCTCCAGATAGGCGAGGCTGACGTACTTGCCGATATTGGCGTCGAAACCCTTGGTGTCCTTGGCTCTGCTGGCGACGCGCTCGTCCTTGAGGACCATCGCCTTGGCCGCTTCCATCGGCAAGCCATCCTTGACGGCCTGCTCGCAAGGCCGGTAAATGCCCTCAAACAGCTCACGGTTCCACTGCAGCACAGCAGCGCTGGGCTGGCCGTGGCCGGGCAGCCATATTTTTGAGGCCGCATTCATTTCGAGTGCATCGTAGGCCTTCAGACTGCCCACATACGAGCCGTCATCCATATTGGCGATCCGCCGGTCCATGGCGATGTCACCGATACAGGTCAGCTTGTCTTCAACGACTTCGACGCAGATATCGTAGGGGGTATGGACCTTGCCGTAATGATGCATACGCAGGGTAACGTCGCCGAATTTGAGCTCTTTTCCATGGTCGACCGCAGTATTTGGCGGCACGACACGGGTACCCAGCGTGGCCTGGTTGGTCCATTGCTCCATCAACGTGCGCCACAGATTCCCCTGCATGCCCTGAATTTCGGCGATGGTGCCGGGATGGGCGTAGATCGGGATGCCTTTGTAGGCTGTCGCGAAAGCGTCGTTGCCTAGCCAGTGATCACCATGGAAGTGGCTGTTGATGATGGCAATGACCGGCTTCTTGAATTGCTTCCGGATCTGGCGGATCGCCATTTCACCGATCTGCACCGAGGCACCGGAATCGACGACTACGAGACCCTTTGCCGTATCGACGAACGTAATGTTGCACATCATTCCCTGATTTTCCGGCGTCGGAAATCCATCGGGAGAGTAGATCATCCAGACGTGCTTCGAGATCTGGCGTAGCGGATGATCCTTGATCGCCGGGCCACGCACGAAATCATCGAGTTCCTTGGCAAACGCCCCCATCGACTGCCACGGTGCAAACTCGACCGCACCCAGCGCAGAAAACGCGGTAGTCGTGCGAAGAAATTGGCGACGATTCATCAGCATCTCCTGAAACGTTAAAATTTCGGCTTATCATCGCGCCGAATCCATCGCTCGTCTACACTCACGCCATGCGCCGCTACCCTTTCTCGTTTGTGTCTCTGACCACACTCGGTGTCCTCTGCGCCATTCCGGGCGCTATCAGCCTCGCCGGCTTCGGCGCTGAGCTACACCCGGTCCTCGAAGACCCGATGGCCGGGCTTGCCTTTCTGGTCTCGGCTGTCGCCCTGATAGGTTCCGGCGCCTTTCCGCTGATTATTGAAAAATTGAAGGAAAGCGAGGGCGCCTGACACTGCACCCGGCCACCTCGCCGCCACTGTCATGACGACAGGCAAGGTGGAACAGCGGTTCTCGCAGAACTCAGTCGATGAACCGACCGCTCTTGCCAACAATGCTGAGATCCACGAAGCGGGACCCTTCGTGATCGCCGCTCTTCCAGCGCACCGGGTACCCACCGAGGTCAAAGCGCGACGTTTCCAGTGTTCGGACAAAACCTTCCCGCGTAAGCGCTTTGCCACTGGCGCGCAGGGCGAGCACCAGGGCTTTTGCCGTCAGATAACCTTCCAGTTCTCCATAGCTGAAGTCTCCGCTCGACCTGGCCTTTCGCGCCGAATCGAGGAATTCGCGGACGATGGGTTGACGCTGGTCACGCGGATTCGGCACGACCTGCGCGAAGACCATGCCGTGGGCGAGCGGCCCCAGCTTGGCGGCGATCTGGGTTGATCCCGAATTGACGCCCATGAAAGTGGTCATCACGTTATCTGAGCGCGCCTGCCCGACAAGGCGTTGGTAAACAGCGCCGGAACCATGGTTAAGCACCATATCTGGCCTGCTGTCGCCAATCGATTTGGCCCAGGCAGCGATCTGGGCGTCGGATACATCCCCCTTGAACGGCAGGTCGAGAACGACCTTCATGCCCAGTTCGCTGGCGACCAGGCGTACGTTTTCAAGGTGAGTCGCACCGACCGGAGAATCTGCCCGAACAAATCCTACCGTTTTCATTCCAGTCGTTTTGCCCCAGTTCATCAGGGCGCGGAATTCATCGCGGTGCTCGGCGCGTACCGGAAATACATAGGGTTGGTAGGGACGACGCAAGTTGGGAGAGCCAGCCATCGGCCCAAAGAAGGGGACCTTGGCCTCGTTCGCCACCTCGGCTACTGCCGTCGATGGCCCACCCTCGATTGAACCGAAGAGAATGAATGCGCCATCGGCGATCAGCTTGCGGGCATTGGCCGCCGCATTGGCCGCCTTGTTTTCGTCATCCAGGGTTTGCAGCACCAGCTTGCGGCCATTTATGCCGCCTTCCGCATTAGCCTTGTCGAAGTAAAGCTTGATGCCTTGCAAGGCGGCGACCCCGTAGGCATTCTTGCCTTGGTCGAGCGAAATGTTCTGGCCGATGACTATCGTCCTGTCGGTTACACCAGCTTCGGCGAAAACACCCGCCGCAAACATGGCGAACAAACAACCCAGAAGATATTGACGCATCGTGGCCCCGCAACTCCGAATGAAAAACACGCCAATTATCCATGACAAACAGTTAGCTGTCAGTCCATAAGTTGCTGATTCAAAGATATACCGTCTCAGGCCTCGCGCATCAATCGCCAGTACTGGAACTTCAAGGTAGCCACGGAGGCGGCGACGATGGCAGCGAAGGTCACGATGGAGCCAAGGGCCAGAGTCGAAAACCCCGTAATCCCCTGACCGACAGTACAGCCCATTGCAGTCACGCCGCCGAAACCCATGAGCGCGGCGCCGATCAGGTGACTGGCGGTATCCTCGACACTGGCGAAACCTTCCCAGCGGAAGCTGCGCGTCGCGATGCTCCAGGCAAAGGAGCCGGCAATAACGCCAAGGGCGGTGGCAATGGCGAATGTCATCGTCCGGCTGGTATCGGACCACAGCATCAGCAGTTCCAGCGTGTAGGCCTGTGGTGCGACGAAGGTCAGCGACTCCATGCGTCCGCTATTGGTAGCGATGAAAGCCTCTTCCAGTGTTTCGGGGTGTTCGGCGACATAGCCGATGTGGCCGCTCACGTACCAGGCCGCCACCACGGTCAGCCCGATACCAAGGCCGCCCAGCAGGTTGTCGAGCGTCCAGAAATCGCGCTTGAGCAGGCAAAAGGCCATCAAGCCGCCGCCGATGCCGAGCACGGCCAGCCAGAAGGCAATCTTTGCCTCCAGACCGGCAGCAGTCAGTAGCGCTGGCACATCCTGCCCGCCCGGAAAGACTATAGCCGCTTTTTCCAGCACGTTGACGCGGAACACGCCAAATACGCCGCGCATGGTCATGTAAGCAACGATGCCCAGTACGATGAAGACGACCAACGACTTGAGGTTGCCGCTGCCGATGCGAATCAGCGTCTTGCCACCGCAACCGGAGGCCAGCACCATGCCGATGCCGAAACAGCCGCCGCCAAGCAGGTAGGACAGCCAGGTGAAGGTCGGTGTGCGGTATATGGTCTTGCCGAGGTCGATCTGGCCGCTCGCATGGAGCAGGCCGGCGCCGAGGATGGCGACGCCGATGGCCAGCAGCCACATGCGCATGCGGCTCCAGTCATCCATGTTGACGATGTCCGAAACGGCACCCATGGTGCAGAAATGGGTTTTCTGGCCGATGGCGCCAAATACGAAGGCAGCAGCGAAGCCAAGCCAGAGGACGGTGCTGGGGGAGGCGATATTTTCCATGATCATGCGCAATACAGAGTGGGGTCGGCAACGCCGGCGGCAGCAAAGCCCTCGGCGCGCAGGCGACATGAATCGCAGACACCACAGGCGCGGCCAAGTTCATCAGCCTGGTAGCAGGAAACGGTCAGGCCGTAATCGACACCCAGCTTCGCGCCGGTGCGAATGATGTCGGCCTTGGAAAGGCTGATGAGCGGCGCATGAATGCGCAGCTTGTGGCCTTCGACGCCGGACTTTGTCGCCAGGTTGGCCATCCTCTCGAAGGCGGCGAGGTATTCCGGCCGGCAATCCGGGTAACCCGAGTAGTCGACCGCGTTGATTCCGACGAATATGTCATCGCTGCCCAGTACTTCAGCCCAGGCCAGAGCCAGCGACAGCATGATGGTATTGCGTGCTGGCACGTAGGTAACGGGGATGCCCGGATGCACGCCATCGGTGGGCACGGCAATCTTGGTATCGGTCAGCGCGGAGCCGCCAAACTGGGCCAATCCCAGGTTGAGCACCCGATGCTCAACGGCACCATGAGCCTTGACGACCCTTTCGGCAGCCTGCAGTTCGGCACAATGGCGCTGGCCGTAATTGAACGACAGGCAATAACAGTCAAAACCCTGGCTGCGGGCGATGGCGAGGCAAGTGGCGGAATCGAGTCCACCGGAAAGGAGAACGATGGCTGGCTTCATCATGGAGCGCGAATATACCCGAAATTGGCTGGTTTTCGGCGTCGACCGCAGCGGTATCTGCTTGTTCTTGCGCCATAATTTTCAGAACAGCAGGCCCTGACAGGCGCCACGACGTGTCGAGGCGTTGTGCCGGAGTGCGCCAATAGAAGGCGACGCCAACCATCGAATCAGGTCGGCTATCCGGCACTCCGTGCTGCCGAGAGGAGGGAGAGCTCTCGCTCCGCCAGCGCTTCGTCACCGAGATTGAGTTCGACCAGTCGTCGCAGGTGCGTAACACTGTCTATGTCGATATCTCGGCAAGCCAGGCCGTAGTAGTTGGCCATGTGGTGAACCACGGTGGCATCCATGCGAATTACGGTGCCGACATCATCCAGCCGAATTTTCAAGGTGCAATTGGTACCGACCGTGACGAACATGTCGGCATTCGGGTGGATCAGGGCGCCCTTCAGCGAGAGATCAAGGACCTCGACGCCGTATTCGCCATCGGGGAGAAAAAGGCTGGCTTCGGTCTGAAAGGAAATGCGGGAAAACTTGCGGCGATTGCGCTCCATGACCGTCTCCTCCTTTATTTTCCCTTCATGTTACCCCAAAGCAGCTTGTGAAGTTGGAGCTGGAACCTGACAGGGAGGCCATCCTCGAGTATCCACCCAGCCAGGGATTGCGGTTCGATGAGTCCACCGGCAGGCGAAAACAGCACCGGACAAATGCGATCAAGTTGCCGCTCGCGCAAGATGTTGCGCGCCCATTCATAATCACCGCGCGATGCGATGATGATCTTGAGTTCGTCGCGCTGGGTTAGGGCGTCAAGGTTGGCCCAGAGGTTCTTTGCCGACTCGCCCGAATCCGGCGCCTTGAGGTCCATGATGCGAGAGACACGTGGGTCGACTTCCGAGACATCAATCGCTCCCGACGTTTCCAGCGACACGTCGTAGCCGGCGTCACAGAGTGCCGTGAGCAGCGGCAGGCACTCCTTCTGCGACAGCGGCTCACCGCCGGTGACGCAGACCTGACGGGCCGGGTACTTGCCGACTTCGGCCAGCACCGACGCGATCGTCGCCGGCTCGCCGCCCGTAAAGCTGTAGGTCGTGTCACACCAGGTGCAACGCAGCGGGCAGCCTGTCAGGCGGACGAAAACAGTCGGCAGGCCGACGCGCGACGCCTCGCCCTGCAGGGAGTAAAAAATCTCGGTAAGGCGGAGTGCCAATTACTTTTTCTTCAGGCGCTCACGGGCCGTTTCAGCAGCCGGAGCAGTCGGGTACTTGGCGATCACCGTTTCCAGCGAGCGCTTGGTGCCCGTCGGGTTACCCAACTCCTGCTGGCAGGTGGCGATGGCCAGCCAGGCGTCCGGCGCCTTGGCGCTGTCGGCGTACTTGGTGGTCACCACGCTCTGCGCCTCGATGGCGCGCTTGCAGTCGCGCTGGGCGTACCAGGCGTTGCCAAGCCAGTATTGGGCATTGGGGGCCAGAGAGCTGGCCGGATATTTCTGCACGAAGGCGCCGAAACCGGCGGCCGCTTCCTTGTACTTCCCGGCCTTGAACTGATTCAGGGCAGCTTCGTACTCCTGACCTTCCTTGGCCGGGTCGTTGGCCGGTTTGGAATTTGCCCCGTTTTCCGGGTTGACCGTGGCACTTGCACTGTCCGCCGTTTCAAACTTGCGCAGGCGGGTATCAAGGTCGAGGTAGAAGTCCTGCTGACGCTTCTTGGCCGTCTCCAGCTCGTAATTGAGCGTTTCAATCTGGCCGCGCAGGCGGGAAATCTCATCGGCCTGACGTTGGATCTGGTTGGCCAGATCCAACTGCCCCTTTGCCTGCTGGTCGAACCGCGCCTCGCTCCTGACCCGCAGATCAGTCACCTGGCGACGTGCTTCGTCGTCGTCAAAAACGCCGGCGTGGGCCTGAGCAGCACCCAGCGCGGCAATCAGAAGGGCGATTCGAACCGGGCGCATGCTCAGAACTCGCCGCGACCGTCGGCAGCCTTGTACAGGATGTCGGCACGACGGTTTTCAGACCATGCCGCTTCGTCATGGCCCGGGTTCTTCGGCTTTTCTTCGCCCAGGCTGACGGATTCGATCTGGCCTTCGGAAACGCCGAGCAGGGTCAGCGAACGCTTGACGGCTTCAGCACGCTTCTGGCCGAGTGCGAGGTTGTATTCACGGCTGCCGCGCTCGTCGGTATTGCCCTGGAGCAGAACCTTGAAGCCCTTGTTGGCAACCAGGTATTTGGCGTGTGCGGCGACCAGATCCTTGTAGTCGCCCTTCACTTCGTAACTGTCGAGGTCGAAGTAGATGCTGCGCTGCGACAGCTTGCTCTTCGGATCGGTCAGTTCGCGCGGCAGGCCGCTGGAATCAAGGCCGCCGGCTGTGACCGGGGCAACGCCGGTGGAAGACGAGCCGCTGCGCGATTCAACCGGCGCACCGTTGCTGTCTTCGGGCAGCGGGGTGGTGGAACAGCCGACGAGTAGGGCGGCGAGCAGGGCGGGGATAAGCAATTTTTTCACGAAGTTCTCCGGATGGACGTGTGGATTATTGGAAGTAAGGACCCCAAGCCGGTTCGCGCACATCACCTGCGGCGACCGAGAGGCGTTGTTTGATCCTGCCATCGCTGGAGACAGCCGATAGTACGCCGCGACCGCCCACTTCTGTGGCGATCAGGATCATGCGGCTGTTGGGGGCGAAACTGGGGGATTCGTCCTTGTTCGAATCGCTCACCACCTGCACCTGGCGGCTGGCCAGATCCATGACGGCAAGCTGGAAGCGGCCTTCGCGGCGGCTGATGAAGGCGAGGCTCTTGCCATCCGGCGACGGGCGCGGCGACACGTTGTAGCTACCCTCGTAGGTGACTCGGCGGGCGTCGCCGCCGTTGGCACCAATCTGGTAAACCTGCGGGCTACCGCCGCGGTCGGAGGTGAAGTAGATCGTGCCGCCATCCGCCGAATAGCGCGGCTCGGTGTCGATACCGGAGGACGAGGTGATGCGCTGCAGACCGCTGCCGTCAGCATTGACCGAATAGAGCTGCGAGAAACCGTCCTTCGACAGCACCACGGCAAGCTTGCGGCCGTCCGGCGACCAGCCCGGTGCCGAATTGGAACCCTTGAAGTTGGCGACGATGTGGCGCTGACCCGAAGCCAGCGAATGCACGTAGATGACTGGCTTCTTTTTCTCGAAGGAAACGTAAGCCAGGCGACCGCCATCCGGGGACCAGACCGGCGAAATGATCGGCTCGGTTGAGGTCAGCGCCGTGGCGGCATTCTGGCCGTCGGAATCGGCGATCTGCAGCAGGAACTGGCCACGCGCCTTGACGACGTAGGCAATGCGCGTCGAGAAGACACCCTTTTCGCCCGTCAGCTTTTCGTAGATGAAATCGGCGATGCGATGGCCGGCAGCCCGCAATTGGGTCGCATTGGTCACGTAGGCGGCCCCGCCCAGCGATACACCCTTTTGCGTGTCGTAAAGGCGGAAGCGGGCTTCCATGCGGCCATCGGCGCTGCGCGCGATGCTGCCGGCTGCCAGCGCATCGGCACCGCGGCCCTTCCAGTCGGCGTGGTTGATCGGTGCGTTTTCGTCAAGCGCCAGACCGCTGTGGTCGACCAGCTTGAACAGGCCACTACGCTCCAGATCGGCACGCACGGTCGAGGTGATGACGCGCGAGGCAGCCGGATCACCGGGGAAATCGACGATGGTCACGGGAATCCGGTTGGCGCCGGCTCCGGTAATCTCGATCGACAGCTGGGCGTGGGCGAATCCTGCGGTCAACAGGAAAAATGGCAGAAAAATGAGACGGAAAAATAGGGACATTGCAGTCATTTTCATAAAGATCGCGCGATTTTACTCTTCTAACGGCTTGTATTTGATGGTCAGGTCACGTTGAAAAAGCGAAGGATCATCCGGCGCCGGCAAGGGTGACGATTTCCGGATCGCTCTTTCAATGGCCTCGTCCAGCGCCGGGTTGCCACTGGAGCGTTTGAGTTTGACCGACAGGACTTCACGCGTCGGCAATTGATTGACCTCGAAGATCGCTTCCGGATTGCCTTGAATCGAGGGAGGCAAGGTAATGTTGCTGCGAATCCGGACACGAATCTTGTTCGCGTAATCGGCCACGCCGCGCTTGTTCGACGACGCCCGCTGCTCGGCCTCGGCCGCCGCTGCATTGGCCATCTGCTGCGTATTCGGGCGCGGCTTGAGCTCAGCCGTTTCGCGCGACAGCTCCTTGCTGAAATCGAACTTGGGCGGTGGTTTGACCTCGGGCTTCGGCTCGGGCTTGGGCTCAGGCTTTTTGGGTTCCGGCTTCTTTTTCTCTTCCTTGACCACGATGTCCGGCTTTTTGAGCACGGGCTCAGGCTTCGGTTCGACCCTGGGCAGCGGCTCCGGCTTCACTTCCGGCTTTGGCGGCGGGGGAGGTGGCGGTGGCACGTACTGGGCCGGCATCGGCGTTGGCGACCACAGCTCGACTTCCATGACCTCCGGCTTGCTGCGCTTCCATTGCACCCCGAAAAACAGGAAGGCGACCAAGGCAACGTGCACCAGGATGGTGAACGCCAGCGCGTAGTTCTTGCCGGGCTCTTCGGGTTTGTCGAGGATCATGTCCACTTATTTGCTGGCGCTGGCAGTTTCCAGGCCAACTCGCTGGAAACCGGCGCGCTTGGCTTCATCGAGCACTTCGATGACGTTCTTGTACTGCGTGTCCTTGGCCCCGGCGATGAGGATCGGGGTGTTCTGGTCAGCAGCCTTGGCCAGTTCAATCTTGAGCTCCTTGATGCCCTTGAGCTTCGTCTCGTCGCCCTTGATGCTGAACAGCGACAGGCTGCCGTCATCCTTGATCTGCACCTTGACGTACTTGTCCGGCTTCTGCGGCGCCGTGCCGGAGGCCGGCAGATCGACCGAGCCGGTCGTCATCATCGGCGTTGCCACCATGAAAATAACGAGCAGGACGAGCATCACGTCGATGTACGGCACAACGTTGATTTCGTTTTTCAGGCGGCGCTGGCGCATTTAAGCCTCCCTGAGAACGGATCACGCACCGCGAGGACGAGGCGGCGAGCGAGACAGTGCACCCAGCACGGCGAGAGAGCCAACGAAGTCATCGCAAGCGTGGCCATGTTCAGCGCATCTGCCGCTGGAGGATGTTGGAAAACTCTTCCATAAAGCTTTCGTAGCGTGTCGCCAAACGGTCGATGTCATGCGAAAAGCGGTTGTAGGCGAGCACGGCGGGAATCGCTGCGAACAGGCCGATGGCCGTGGCGACCAGCGCTTCGGCGATGCCCGGGGCGACCGAGGCGAGCGTCGCCGAGCCGACGTTGGACAGGGCGCGGAAGGCATGCATGATGCCCCAGACCGTGCCGAACAGGCCGATGTAGGGGGAAACCGAACCGACCGAGGCGAGGAAGGCGAGGTGCGATTCGAGGCCGTCCATCTCGCGCTGGTAGGTGGCGCGCATGGCGCGGCGCGAACCGTCGACGATGTCCTTGGGATCGAGGTTCTTCTGGCCGCGCAGCTTGGTGAATTCGCGGAAGCCGGCTTCGAAGATGCGCTCCATGGAACCGGCGTGGTGGCGGTCATTCACTGCACTGTTGAACAGGTTGTTGAGGTCACCGCCCGACCAGAAATCGCGCTCGAAGGTTTCGGTCTTGGCGCGGGCCTGCTTGACGGCAAACCACTTCATGAAAATGTAGTACCAGGACATGAACGAAACACCGGCCAGCAGCAGCATGACGGCCTGGACGACCGCACTGGCCTGAAGAATGAGGTGGAGGATGGAAAGATCCTGGGTGACGTTCATTTAAGCGCTTCCAGTTTTTGATGCAGGAAATCGGGGATGGCGGCCGGCGTCATGGTCGCCATGTTGACGCAGGCGATCTCGACGGTGCCGGTGACCAGCTCGACGTCGCCGCGGCGGACGTGCTGGCGGAAGATGACGCGGACACGGGTCAGCTTTTCGACTTCGAGGCCGACGATCAGCTCGTCGTCGAGGCGCGCCGGCTTGAGGTACTCGCAGCTCGCCTTGCGCGCCACGAAGCCAATGCCGGCCTCGGACGCCAGCGCCGACTGGTCGTGGCCGGCAAAGCGCATCCACTCGGTGCGGCAGCGTTCGAAGAATTTGAGGTAATTGGCGTAATAAACGACGCCGCCCGCATCGGTGTCTTCGTAATAGACGCGGACGGGAATGGTAAAGGCGTTTGGTTTCGGCTCGTATTTCATCCGGGAATTTTACCTTGCGCTGCAACAATGTTCTGTAACAATCTGTTTCCACTTCACTTATTTTGTCTTTGACCCGGCAAGCACCGCACTTGTCGATTGGATGGCATGGGCTAAATTGAAAGCAGGAAGACGACACAAACAAAAGGGAGAAAAACCATGAATCGCACTCGGACGACAAACACCCCCCGCTGCCTGCTGGCGAGTTTTCTGGTCGCGACTTCGCTGGGCGTCGGCGCGCAGGCGCCGGGCATGCCACAAACACCCGGTTTCCAATCTAAGCCGATCCAGTCGGCACCGGTCAGCGGCGACGATAGCAAGGAAATGCACGCCATTGCGGTGTCGATTGCACCGGGCGGCTACTCGCCGGCCCATGTGCATCCCGGTGATTGTTTGGGCACAGTGATCGAAGGCACTGTCGATCTGGTCGCGGATGGCAAGGAAACGCGGCGAGTCGGCCCCGGAGAGGCATTCAGCAACCCACGTGGCACGGTCCATCAGTTCCGCAACTCCGGCGAAGTGCCCGTTCGCATGCTTACATTCGTCGTCGTGGACAAAGGCAAGCCGCGCGTCATGCCGCCGCCAGAGCCTGCGAAATAAGCTGTTATTGGTCAGCCAGCAGGTCGCGGACAACCGCGCTGGCTGGCTCGGCCAGCCCGAGGTGGCGATAGACGGCCGGTGTTGCGATGCGGCCGCGTAGGGTGCGTTGCAGGTAGCCTTGCTGAATCAGATAGGGTTCGAGGACGTCCTCGATGGTGTCGCGCGCTTCGCCTATGGCTGCGGCGATGTTGTCCACCCCCACCGGGCCGCCGCCGAATTTGTCGATGATGGCGGAGAGCAGCTTGCGGTCCATGATGTCGAGCCCAGCCGGGTCGACGTCGAGCATGTGTAGCGCCTGGTCGGCGACGCCGCGCGTGATGTTGCCGTCGGCCTTGACCTCGGCATAATCGCGCACCCGGCGCAACAGACGATTGGCGATGCGCGGCGTGCCGCGCGAACGCTTGGCTATTTCGAAGGCGCCCTCGGGATCGATGGGTGCGTTGAGCAGCGTGGCCGACCGGCTGACGATGCTCTTCAATTCTTCCGCCGTGTAGAACTCGAGGCGGGCGACGATGCCGAAGCGGTCACGCAGCGGGTTGGTCAGCATGCCGGCGCGCGTGGTGGCGCCGACCAGCGTGAATGGCGGCAAATCGAGCTTGACCGAACGGGCGGCCGGGCCTTCGCCGATCATGATGTCGATCTGGAAGTCTTCCAGCGCCGGGTAGAGAATTTCCTCGACCACCGGGCTCAAGCGGTGGATTTCGTCGATGAACAGGACGTCGTGCGGTTCGAGGTTGGTCAGGATGGCGGCCAGGTCGCCGGCGCGTTCGAGCACCGGCCCAGAGGTCTGGCGCAGATTGACGCCCATTTCGGCGGCGACGATGTGGGCCAGCGTCGTCTTGCCCAGGCCCGGCGGGCCGAAGAGCAGGACATGGTCGAGCGATTCGCTGCGGTTGCGGGCGGCCTGGATGAAGATTTCGAGTTGTTCGCGGATCTTGACCTGACCGGTGTAGTCGGCCAGCCGCTTCGGACGCAGGGCGCGTTCGAGTGCTTCTTCTTGCGCCGATTTCGAATTCGGGGCAATTATCCGGTCGACCGCAGGAGTCGTGCCCGGGCCCAGTTTGTCGGTTTCAATCATGCGTGGAGTTCCTCACGAAGCCAGCGCTGCAGCAACATGTCGCCGAGCGCGAGCAATACCGGGCCGAGAAAGATGCCGATGAAGCCGAAGACCAGTACGCCACCGAGTACGCCCAGGGCGATGAGCAAAATCGACATTCCGGCGCCGCGGGCGATCAGGATCGGCTTGACGAAATTGTCGATGCTGCTGATCACCAACAGGCCGTAAAGGACCAGAAAAATCGCCCAGCCGGTCTGACCTTCGCTGTACAGCCAGGCTGCCGCGCCGCCCCAGATCAGCGGTGGGCCGACCGGGATCATCGAAAGGAAAAAGGTGGCGAAACCGAGCAGCATGGCGGCCGGAACGCCAGCGATCAGGAAGCCGATCATCGCCACCGTACCCTGCGCCGCCGCCGTGCCGACAATGCCGAGCATGACGCCGACCACCGTGCCGCGCGCCTTGTCCATCATGTTTTCGCCGAGTTCGCCGCCCAGCTTGCGGGCGCCGAGATAGAGCGCGTTGCTGATCGCAGCACCGTCGCGGTACAAAAAGAAGGTCACGAAGAGCACCAGCGCCAGCTGGAGCAAACCATTGGCGGCGATGCCGCCGAGCGCCAGCGCAAACTGGCGGGCCGGTGCGATCAGTTGCTTGACGAGGGCGTTGAGCTCTTCGCGGTTGCCGGCCAGACGGTGCCATGCCGCATCGATCTCGCTGCCGAAGAAGGGCAAGCCGACCAGCCAGCCCGGCGGGTCATTGGGCAGGCCTTTTTCAATGTAAGGCTTGAGAAAATCGATCAGGTTGTCGGCACCGTTGGCCAGCGATCCGGCCATAACCAGCGTCGGCAGAAGCAGGACAAGGATCAACGCCAGCGTCATCAGCGAAGCACCCAGGATATTTCGCCCACCGAGTCGCGGCAGCAGCTTCTCGGCATAAAGGGGCCAGGTGCAGATCCACACGACAAACGCAAACAGGATGGCGCCGATGAAGGGCAGCAGGAGCGCGATGCAGCCGATGATAAGCAGCACCACCAGCGCAATTTGCGCCAGCCGTTTGGGGTCGCTGTCCTGAATCATCAGACCTTCGAGAGCAACTTGAGGGCGGCCCGGATACCGTCCGAGGTGCCGATGTCGGCCGGCAATTGTTTCATCGCCGCGGCCGCTTCCTTCTCGTTGTAACCGAGCGCGAGTAGGGCGTTGGAAATGTCCTGTTTTGCATCGTCGACCGCAGCATGCAGGGAAACACCACCAATCGCGTCGGCCAGCTTGCCTTTGAGCTCAAGGAGCAGGCGTTCGGCCGTCTTCTTGCCGATACCGGGCACCTTGATCAGCCGGCCGAGCTCCTGCTGCGCCACGGCGGCAGCCAGGTCGCCCACCGACAGGCCGGAGAGCACCGACAGCGCAGTACGTGCGCCGATGCCGGACACCTTGAGCAACTGACGGAAGGCGAAGCGCTCGGCTTCGGTCAGAAAGCCGTAAAGAAAATGACCGTCCTCGCGCACCGCGAAGTGCGTGAGCAGCGTGACCTTCTCGCCGCTCGCCGGCAGGTTGTAGAAAGTGCTCATCGGCACATCAAGCTCGTAGCCGACGCCGTTGAGGTCGAGCACGATCTGCGGCGGGTTCTTTTCGGCGATCAGGCCGGTCAGTCTTCCGATCATTTCCGGGTCATCTCTTTCTGGAGAAAGTACTGTAATTTCACACAGGTTCTCATCCTACCAGTCGCCCGCCGCGAACGCGATAGCCGGCTGTCGCCAGCGCCCCCAGACCCTGCCCGCCATGCGCGTGGCAAATCGCGCAGGCCAGCGCATCGGCGGCATCGGCGGTCGGCGATCCGGACAGATTCAGCAAGCGGACAACCATGTCCTGCACCTGATCCTTACTCGCCTTGCCATGGCCGACCACGGCTTGCTTGGTCTGCAGCGCCGTGTATTCAGCCACCGGCAAACCGGCGTGGACCAGCGCGCTGATTGCCGCGCCACGGGCCTGACCGAGCAGCAGGGTCGATTGCGGATTGACGTTGACGAACACCTTCTCCACCGCCGCCTGATTCGGCGCGTAGGTGGCGATGACTTCGCTGATGCCGGCAAACAGCGTCCTGATGCGATCCGGCAGCAGTTCCTTGTCGTTCGACTTGATGCAGCCGCTGGCGACGTACACGAGCTGTTTGCCATGCATTTCGATGACGCCAAAGCCGGTCACCCGCAGGCCCGGATCAATCCCCAAAATTCGTAGCGCAGTCATCTGATACTCCGCGAACTCGGCGGGTGCTCGGCTTCAGCGCAGGCTAACCGGCTTGGCCGGTTAAGCGGGCGAAGCACGCGGCCGAAGCTAAAACCGGTCACCCGCAGACCAGGGTCGATGCCAAGAATTCGGGGACTTGCCAGGCTCATTTGTTTCGCGCCACCAGATAAACGCCACTCACGGCGACCAACATGCCGAATGCTGCGGTCAACGTCAAATTTTCGCCAAAAATGAAATAGGCGATGAGGGCCGTCGTGGGCGGTGTCAGGTAGAACAGGGCCGCAACGTTAACCGCGCTACCGCTGCGAATCAGCAGATTGAGCAGACTGATCGCGCCGAGCGAAAGAACGAGTACCAGCCAGCCGAGGGCGAAGACGAACTGACCGGTCCATTCGATCCGATAATCCTCGAAAACGGCCACTGCAATCGCCGTGACGATGGCGGTCGGCACGAACTGGATGACCGAGCCGGTACGCAGGTCGAATTTTGGGCAGAAGCGCTTCTGGTACAGCGTGCCGGCCGTAATACCGAGCAGGGCGACGACGGCCGGAATCAGCATCGGCCCCAGTGCGCCGTCGCCGAGCTTGCCCGAAACGACCAGTCCGACGCCGACGAAACCCAGCCCGAGCCCGGCCCATTGGCGAGCGCTCACTTTCTCACCAAGCAACCACCCTGCGCCAAAGGCCGTCAGCAGCGGCTGCATGCCGACGACCAGCGCCGTGACCCCGGCCGGCAGGCCATGCTTGATGGCGACGAAAACACCACCGAGATAGACGGCATGGACGAGTACGCCGGAAACCCCGATGTGCAGCCAGTCACGCGGCCTCTCCGGCCAGGGCGCCCGGGTCAGCAGCGCTATCGAGAGCATCAGCGAAATGACCAGCCCGTAGCGGGTGAGCAGGAAAGAAAGTGGCTCGGCATGGGGCAGGCCGAGTTTGGCACCGATGAAACCGGTGCTCCACAGAAAGACAAAAAGCAGAGGGTAGAAACTTTGCATGGGCGGTCAGACGATCAAGCCGCCAGCACAGAGCTGACGTGCTTCGAACAGGGCTCCAAACAACCTTCGTGCATCGCAGCTGGCCCGGTGACACTGCGCTGCCAGCCGCAGTTCAAACAGCAAGCGGATGCCGTGCCACCGCGATTTATCGCACTCGGAGAACAGTTCGCGGATGCCCCCCAACGTGAATGAGGGCACCAGATCGACTGCGTCGTACATCACGCTGCGTCAGACATGGTCATGGGATCTGCCGTCGCAGTACACATGTTGGCCAGCCAGGTTCTGGTTGAGCGCCCTGCAGGCATCGAATGCGGATTGTCCGTGACTGGCCAGTTGATCGCTTGCGATGCCATGAGCAGCTTCAGCCAAGGTCTCCCAATCTATCCGCACCGGTTCCGGGCGAATCCGGGTGCCGTGCACGCTGCTGCCCGGCATGCAGTAGCCTATCTCGATTGGATAGTTGCCCCGGCCATAGCCTGAGGCTTCGATGTCGATAATGACGTGCAGGCTCACGAGCCGCCGGGCGTCTGGCGCCTCGGCTTTCAGTCGCAGGACGCCTTGCAGTTGGCTGCATTGGCAGCGCAGGCTTTTTCGTCGAGTAGCTTGCAGGCGCTCTTCGTCCGGTAGGTAAAGTTGATTCCCTTCGGATAGGTGCACACCAGCTTGGTCAGTTTGCCTTGCTGAACCACCTTCAGGCTTGTCGCCTTGAGTGCCTTGAACTCGCTTGCCGGCAGGTCGCAGGAGACATAGCCGTCAAACTCGCCATCCTTCGATTCCCAGCGCGCCGTGTTCTTCATCTGGCGATAGTCCTCGTAGCGGATGCACGAATCGGTCTGGTTTGCGTAAGCCTTGGCGTTGTCGCTGCAATATCCGTTGTAGGTGAACCTCAGCTCTTCTTCCGTCGGGCAGGCATTGACCTGAACCGTGCTGGCCAGATCGGGGCAGGAAAAGTTGGCCGCAACGGCCGAAAAACTAAATGAGGCTGCAAACAGGGCAAGTGCGAGCGAACGACGATTCATGGGATTCCTTTGACTGCAACGGCAAGGTTGGGTAGCGGCTGATATTTTCGTCGCCCCAGCGAGAACGCGGGCGCGACATATTGATTATTCTGGTTTCCCGCTTGCGCGGGAATGACCCATGCTAATAAACCAGCGCCTCGCGGCACCTCAGTCTTCGATCAGGGCGGTCGTGTAGATTTCCTGCACGTCGTCGAGGTTTTCCAGCGCGTCGAGCAGCTTCTGCATCTTCACGCCCTCCTCGCCAGTGAAGACGTTTTCACCTTCCGGCTTCATCGTCACTTCGCCGAATTCCGGCTTGAAACCGGCAGCCTCGAGCGCATCCTTGACGGCCATGTAGTCGTTCGGCGGGGTCAAAACCTCGATCGAACCGTCATCATTGCTCGTCACGTCGTCGGCGCCAGCTTCGATGGCTGCATCCATCAGCGCCGCTTCGTCGGTACCCGGCGCGAATATCATCTGGCCGCAGTGTTTGAACTGGAAAGCCACACAACCGTCGGAGCCCATGTTGCCGCCGAACTTGGAAAATGCGTGGCGAACTTCGGCCACTGTGCGCACCTTGTTGTCGGTCAGGCAATCGACCATGATCGCCGCGCCGCCGATGCCGTAGCCCTCGTAGCGGATCTCGATGTACTCGACGCCTTCGAGTTCGCCCGTGCCTTTCTTGATCGCGGTGTCGATCTTGTCCTTGGGCATATTGACGCCTTTGGCCTTGTCGACCGCAACACGCAGGCGCGGGTTGAAGTTGATGTCGCCGCCGCCCATCTTGGCGGCAACCGTAATTTCCTTGGCAATCTTGGAGAAGGCGGCACCGCGCTTCTCGTCCTGGCGACCTTTACGGTGCTGGATATTGGCCCACTTGGAATGACCAGCCATGCTGTTTCCCTGAATGCAAATAACGAAGAAGGCGAGATTTTACTCGTCCGGCGACTTCTCGTCAGGGCGAAGTAGCCCCCAAACTTACGCTATTTAACAAAGCGCTAGCGCAGCGTTGCTAGAATGCTGGAATACCTTTCCTGCTGGAGCCTGCCGCCATGTCCGAACCCATGTACCTCGCCAAATCCGAAGACGGTTACCCGGCCCTGCTGCCGCAGATGGCCAACCGCCACGGCCTGATCACCGGCGCCACCGGCACCGGCAAGACGGTGACCCTGCAATCGATGGCCGAACGCCTCTCGTTCGCCGGCGTACCGGTCTTCATGGCCGACGTGAAAGGCGACCTCTCGGGCATGGGTGTCGCTGGCACCCCCTCCGAAAAGCTGCTCAAACGCATCGCCGAACTCGGTCTCGACGGCTTTACGCCCTACGCCAACCCGGTCGCCTTCTGGGATGTCTTCGGCGAAAACGGCATTCCAATCCGCGCCACCGTGTCCGACATGGGGCCGCTGCTCCTCTCGCGCCTTCTCAACCTCAACGACACGCAAGGCGGCGTCCTGCAACTGGTCTTCAAGATAGCCGACGATCAGGGTCTGCTCCTGCTCGACCTCAAGGACCTGCGCGCCATGGTCCAGCACGTTGGCGACAACGCCAAGGAATTCACCACCGAATACGGCAATGTCGCCTCGGCCTCCATCGGCGCCATCCAGCGCGGCCTGCTGACGCTCGAACAACAAGGCGGTGACCAGTTCTTCGGCGAACCGATGCTCGACATCAACGACCTCATGAAAGTCGACGAAAACGGCCGTGGCGTCATCAATGTGCTGGCCGCCGAAAAACTCGTGCAGGCTCCGGCCCTCTACTCCACCTTTCTCCTCTGGCTGCTATCCGAACTCTTTGAGCAACTGCCCGAAGCCGGCGATCTCGACAAGCCCAAGCTCGCCTTCTTTTTCGACGAAGCCCACCTCCTGTTCAGCGACGCACCCCAGGCGCTGACCGACAAGGTCGAACAGGTCGTCCGCCTCATTCGCTCGAAGGGCGTCGGCGTCTATTTCGTAACCCAGAACCCGCTCGACGTGCCGGAAAAAATCCTCGGCCAGCTCGGCAATCGCGTCCAGCACGCCCTGCGCGCCTTCACGCCGCGTGATCAGAAGGCCGTCCAGGCAGCCGCCGAAACCATGCGCGCCAACCCGAAATTCGATGCGGCCACGGCGATCACCGAACTCGGCGTCGGCGAAGCGCTGGTTTCCTTCCTCGACGAAAAAGGCCGGCCCAATGTGGTCGAACGCGGCTTCGTCTTCCCGCCCGCCTCGCGCCTCGGCCCGCTGACCGCCGCCGAGCGTCAGTCCATGATCAACGCCTCGCCCATGCTTGCCACCTACGGCACCACGGTCGACCGCGAATCCGCCTACGAAATCCTGCGCGGCAAACCTGCCGCCACCCAGGCAGCCCCCGGCGCTATCCCACCCCCACCGGCTGGTAGCAGCCTCAACGATGCTGACTGGGGCAACAGCGCCAACCAGGAACCCGTGCGTCGCCAACCTGCTCCGCAAGCCCGCCAGCCCGAACCCGCGCCGCAAGAGTCCGGCGGCATTTTCGGCACCATCGGTGACATGCTCGGCGGCACCACCGGCCCACGCGGCGGACGCCGTGAAGGCGTTCTCGAAAGCGCTGCCAAGAGCGCGGCGCGCGGCGTTGCCGGAACAGTTGGCCGGGAAATCGGGAAGCAGATTCTGCGCGGGGTGCTGGGCTCAATCATGGGCGGGCGACGCTGAGTCGAAAAGCGGCGAGCTGCGGTCAACCGGAAACAAAGACCAAAAATGAAAAACGCCACCTCCAGGTGGCGTTTCTTTTGGCCGATGCCAGGCCGATTTCTGCACGCTTCGATTTAACAACCGGCCTCACCAAACGGTCTGGTCGAGTGGTATGCACAGGTAAAACAAACAACTGCAATCATCTTGCCTGAGGTTCGCGACCCGGTGGTGTCAGGCATTGCGCGTATCGAGCGCAAGGCAATCAATTGGCTAGAATCGACCCCCACAACCAAGGCTCTGGTGGTAGGCAGGCAGGTCAGCAGCGCTCAGCAAAAACCAATCCCAGCCGGATGAAGATCGCGAATTCCAACGCGCCAACCGGGAAACAGGTTAGAGATTATTGGATACCGCTCGCCCAAAATGAAAAATGGCCACCCGAAGGTGGCCATTTCCTGAATCAAGCTGCGAACTATTAGGCAGCCTTGCGACGACGACGGGCGCCCAGGGCAGCCAGGCCCAGACCAACCAGAGCCAGGGAAGCCGGTTCCGGAACTTGGGTGGTAACCGGATCGGTCCAGTTCAGGCCAAGCGCGTCGAGCTGCAGGTCCCAACCAGGCGCGCCGTTCACTTCCAGACCCAGCGTGCCACCAGCGGCCAGAGCAGCGGCGCTGACGTTAAAGACCACGTCTTGACTAATGGTGTTGCCCGGAATGGCGAAGCTAGCCAGGGAGACGCCGCCCAGGGTGAAGTCCAGGGACGTCGGGTTGCCATCGGACTCGATGACCTTGAACAGGAATTGCAGGCCGCTGGCACCGGTCGGGACGATCGACGACAGCGTCGGCAGCGCCCAGGAGACGTTAATCTTGGAGTCTTCGCCAGAGCCGTTGGTAACGGTCAGGGCGCCGAAGCTGACTTCGACGGAGCTGGAAACCGGATTGGTCGAAGCCAGCAGGGTTGCGCTCAGCGAGCGGAACGCGTTGGCATCGGAACCGCTCGAAGCAGCGGTGGTCAGGGAGATCGATTGATCACCATTGTCAAAGCTATCGATGGCGTAGAAACCAGCTTGGGCGCTCAGCGACAGGGCGGCAGCAGCTACTGCGAATACGGTCTTTTTCATTTAATTTCCTTTTACGAAACACTGCGTACAGATTGTGGATATGGCAATCAGAAAATATCGCCATACCAACCATTATGCAAATATGATGCCATGTTATTTTTATGACTAAAAATCAGTTTGTTATAAACCAAACTCGATTATAAAAATTTACTGGATGTAAAATTATTCGACATAAAACTATAAAATAAATATCACAAATCTATATTGCCAAAATTAACCAACAGTAAATGTAAATAAATAACACTTGGCTATTTACAAAACCGTACAATATTAAAGTTGACTTATTTGTGCCAGCCAAATAACACACAAGGCCAAATCGCGGCATCTCGAATAGCGCGATGCCCGCAAGACAGCCAAGAACTGCACCAACCCCTTATCGCCCCGTTGGCCCTTCAGGTGTCACCCCTACGGAGACCGCACCTCCCTTGCGGGCCAGATGGTCGAAGAGTGCTGCCGCCGCAGAGCCCAGCGTTGACCGCGAACGGACGCATAGCTGCAAATCGCGCGGCGCCCAGGCGTCGCTGATTTCTATTGTTTT
The DNA here is from genome assembly GCA_016790815.1 of Dechloromonas sp. Classification (GTDB taxonomy): domain Bacteria; phylum Pseudomonadota; class Gammaproteobacteria; order Burkholderiales; family Rhodocyclaceae; genus Azonexus. The sequence continues at coordinate 14,519 of JAEUOG010000061.1, read as the reverse complement.
CACCGAGTCGACCGCAGCTGAACGCGGAACCATACCGATGCCAACCCCTCCCGCAACCATGCGGCAGACGGCGCTGAAGCTGCGGACTTGGATGCGGACATCAAGCCGGCCGCCGAGGCGAGCGGCGTGATTCATCATGAAGGTGTGGATAGCGCTACCGGCATGCAGGCAGACGAAGGGTTCGGCCAGCACGTCGGCGAAGGCGAGTTCGCTTTTTTCGGCGAGCGGATGGCCAGGCGGCAGGATCAGCACCAGCCTGTCTTGCCGGTAAGGGCGGGTTTCGACGCCGCTCAGCCCTGCATCGGCGGCAACCACGCCGATGTCGACTTGCCCGGCGGCAACCGCCTGAATGATCGCCGGGCTGGGCTGCTCTTCGAGGCTGACGCGAATTTGCGGATGTTCACGCAGGAAATCGCCCAAATCCTCAGGCAAGAAACAATTAATGGCGTTGGTGTTAGCGAATACGGTGACCTGGCTATTCAGGCTGCTGGCGTAGGGGGCCAGGTCGGCGTGCATCTGTTCGAGCTGGGCAAAAACCTGCCGAGCGTGGCGGAACAGGGATTCGCCGGCCGGCGTTGGCGTCAGGCCACGCGCATGACGGACGAACAGGGGGGTTCCGAGCGCAGCCTCAAGCTGGGTCAGGCGGTGACTGGCCGACGAGGGCGCCAGATGCACCTGTTCGGCCGCACGAGTCAGGCTGCCGGTATCGGCTATCGCGGCAACCAGCCGCAGATCGGGTAAATCGTAGCGCATGGATTCGTCCATAACGAATGCTTTGTTTGAATAATACCAATTGCCCACCCGGCCAATGGCGTTTTTAATGGCACTTGGCCCACACCAACCAGGAAATGGTTTTGGATAAATCGAACGCTTATGGCGCTACTCTTGCCCTTGTCGCGGCGCTCGGGTTTTCGCTGAAGGCGATCTTCGTCAAGCTGGCTTACCCGTATGGCGTCGATGCCATTACGCTGCTTGCGTTGCGCATGGGTTTCGCGCTGCCGGTTTTCCTGTGGGTCGGGCTTGTCGGACAGCGTGCCGGCGCCGGCCTGACCCGCGACGACTGGCTCAAGCTGGTCGCGCTGGGGTGCCTTGGCTATTACGGCGCGAGCATTCTCGACTTCTGGGGCCTCGAGTACATTACGGCCGGGCTGGAACGCCTGATCCTGTTCACCTACCCGACACTGACGATCCTGATCGGCGTTCTCTTTCAGGGCAAAGCCTTCACCCGGCGCGAGTTGGTCGCCGTGGTGCTGTGCTACCTGGGCATCGGCTTCGCTTTCGTGCACGACCTTGGCCTCGGCGACGCGCACAATGTGTGGATTGGCGGCGCTTTGGTCTTCGGCTCCAGCGTGTCGTATGCACTCTATCTGTCGGGCAGCGGGCCAATGATCGCCCGCCTTGGCCCCATGCGTTTTTCGGCGTTGGCCATGCTCGTATCAAGCGGTGTAACACTGCTCCACTTCGCGGTGTCGCACCCGATCACTGCTTTCATCCAGCCACTGCCGGTCTACGGCTGGGGGCTTGCCATGGCTCTCTTCGCCACCATCGTGCCAGTCTTCGCCCAGTCGGCTGCGATTCGCCGAATTGGGGCCGGGCAGGCTGCCCTGTTCGGCATGATCGGGCCGATCCTGACCATCGCCTTCGGCTGGTGGCTGCTTGACGAAGCGATTTCGCTGGCGCAGATGGCCGGCGCGGCGCTGGTGGTATTCGGCATATTGATCGTCAGCCGCAGGTAAAAGGCTTCGGGTTAGAATCCCGTGCATGATCGGCATTCTTCTCATCACCCACGGCAGCTACGGCGAGGCGCTCATTCAGAACGTCAGCCATATGCTGAACAAGCGTCCGCTGCAAGTGATGCAACTCGGCCTGACCTCGCAGGATGATCCTCTTGACATGCTGCCGATTGCGCGCGAAATGCTTGCGTTGGTCGACAAGGGTGACGGTGCGCTGATCCTGACCGATGTTTTTGGCGCATCTCCGGCCAACCTTGCGCTAAAGTTGCTTGAACGTGGCCGCGTCGAAGGCCTGGCCGGCGTCAATATGCCCATGTTGTTGCGCGCGCTGACCTATCGCGACAGGGACATGGCAACCTTGCTCGTTCGTGCTCGCGATGGCGGCCGTGACGGCATTCTCAACATGCTGGATCATTGAACAACTATGCTCACTACCGAAACCGAAATCATCAACAAGCTTGGCCTCCATGCTCGCGCCTCCGCCAAGCTGACGCAGCTGGCCGGCAAGCACAAATGCGAGGTATGGATGAGCAAGGGAACCCGCCGCATCAACGCCAAGAGCATCATGGGCGTCATGATGCTGGCCGCCGGCAAGGGGTCGAAGGTAACGATCGAAACCGACGGCAGTGATGAAGCAGAAGCCATGGAAGCGCTGCTCGCACTGATCGGCGACTACTTTGGCGAGGGAGAATAAATGATTCGACTGCCACGCTCGCCGCGTGCGCAGCCCCGCGAGGGCGCGTCGCCTCTGTCTGGCCAGAGCCGGCGAAAGGTCGGCCCATGAGCTTTACACTGCACGGTCTAGGCGTCTCCGGTGGAATCGCCATCGGGCGTGCCATGCTCATGTCGCATGCCACGCTCGAGGTGTCCCACCTGACGCTGGCACCGCGCTTGCTGGACAAGGAGATCGAGCGCTTCGACACCGCCATCAAGGCGGTCAAGGAAGAGCTGATCCAGATGAAGGAGAACACCGAGCACGCCCCTGCCGAGCTCAATGCCTTCATTGACATCCACACCATGTTCCTCGAAGACCCGGAGCTGGCGGAAAAACCACGAGAAATCATTCGCGAGCGCCGCTGCAATGCCGAATGGGCGCTGGTTCAGCAGATGGAACATCTGGTCGAACAGTTCGAGCAATTCGACGACCCATACCTGCGCGAACGCAAGTTCGATGTCGTCCAGGTGGTCGAGCGCGTCGTCAAGGAGTTGCTTGGCCACCCGCGCCGCGCCGGGCTGAAGGCATCCAAGAGCTCCAAGGAGGAGGCGCTGATCGTGGTTGCCCACGACCTCTCGCCGGCCGATACGATTGCCTTCAAGGATCAGCGTTTCTCTGCCTTCATCACCGATGTTGGCGGCGCCACGTCGCACACGGCCATCCTCGCCCGAAGCATGGCGATTCCCGCCGTGCTCGGCCTGGCCAATGCGCGCGGACTGATCCGCGATGGCGAACAGCTGATCGTCGATGGCCTTCGCGGCGTCGTGATCGTCAATCCAGACCAACGCGTTCTTGATGAATACCTGATCCGCAAGGAACAGATCGAGCTCGAGAAAACCAAGCTCAAACGCCTCAAGACGGCCAAATCGGAAACCATCGACGGCGTTCCCGTGCAATTGTTCGCCAACATCGAGTTGCCCAACGACGTTTCGGTCGCGCTCGACGCCGGCGCGGAGGGCATAGGCCTGTTCCGCACCGAGTTTCTGTTTCTCGACCGCGGCGACATGCCGGACGAGCGCGAGCAATACGAAGCCTACAAGAAAGTGGTCAAAGGCATGGGGGGCCGACCCGTGACCATTCGCACCTTCGACCTCGGAAACGACAAGGACATTCGTCCCAACAACAGCGCCAACGACCGCGTGCAGACCAACCCGGCACTTGGCCGCCGCGCCATCCGCCTCTCGCTGTCCGAGCCGCGCATGTTCCAGACGCAATTGCGGGCCATCCTGCGTGCTTCCAGGCATGGCCCGATCAAGCTCCTCATCCCGATGCTGGCCCACGCCCACGAAATTGACCAGACGCTCGCCGCACTCGAGCAGGCAAAGTCCAGCCTGCGCGGCGAGAAAGTGGCATTCGACGAAAACATCCAGGTCGGCGGCATGATCGAGATACCGGCCGCCGCGCTGGCCATCGGTATTTTCCTGCGCCGCCTCGATTTTCTGTCGATCGGCACCAATGACCTCATTCAATACACGCTGGCCATCGACCGCTCCGACGAACAGGTCGCAGCCCTCTATGACCCGCTGCACCCGGCCGTGCTGATGCTGCTTGCCCACACATTATCGATGGCAGAAAAAGCTGACATTCCCGTTTCAGTCTGCGGTGAAATGGCTGGCGACCCAGAACTGACCCGTCTGCTGCTTGGCATGGGCCTGCGCATTTTCTCGATGCACCCGTCGCAGATTCTGAAGGTCAAGAATCGCGTGCTGAAGTCCGACGTGAATGAAATCGCCCCCAACGTCCGCAAGATGCTTCGCCTCGATGAACCCGGCAAGCTGCGCGAAGCACTCGACAAGCTGAACGGCGTCTCCACAGCCAGCTAAAGCGCGCCGTCGGGGAGTGGCCCAGGAGCCAATCCCACGGTCAACCGGAAAAAACGGTCAAAATTGAAATGCCGGGCGAACCCGGCTCAGCGGATCATCATCGCCGACGCCAGCGCAGCGGTTTCCCTCGGGCGTTCACCGGCCATCCCGGCCCGACGCTTGAGTCCCGCCAACACCTGCGTTGAACTGGCGCAGAAAGCCACCAGCCGTCCGCGGCAGTCGCGCTCTTCGATCAGGGCCAGCGCCTGCTGCGCCAGGCGACCTGTTTCGGCTCGTGCGCATGGAGCAGGAGGTGCTAGCGATGCATCGCGAACCAACGCTGGGCCAGGGCGTCGTCGGCGACCACACCCTGGCCGTGATACATCAGACCGGTCTGATACTGCGACACCTTGTCGCCGTGCTCGGCAGGCTGGCGATACCAGTACATGGCTGCCGTGTAATCGAGCGGCACGCCGTCGCCGTATTGTTGAATGACCGCCAGGTTGTAGGCAGCATCGATATTGCCCTTGACCGCCCAGGCTTTCCAGATCGCCACCGGCTCTCCGGTTTCGCCACCACGGTGTGCCCTGGCCGCAACACGCAAGTATTCGTTCCCTATGCCGGCCATGGCGAGAAAACCGGCCAGTACCAGCCACACAGCAAACAGAAACCGAATCGACAATGCTGGCATGAACAGGCCTCAAGCCAAAAACAACCGTCGAATCATGTGCTTAAACCACATCGTTTGGAATTAGGCATATTTAGAGTGCGGCAATATGTCGCATTCCCGCCGAGCTTCGACTCCCGGACAATAAGCGCGCGTTAATAAGCTAATAATTCAGGGAGAGTTTCATGGGGTACCGCATCCACCCGCTGGCCGCCGCGCTGGCTGTCGTCTTTTCATCACCTGCAGCCTTCGCGCAGAGCACGTTGAACGAAGTTGTGGTCAACGCCGGCCGGATTCCCGAAGCCAGCAAGCCGCGCCAGGTAGGGCAAGCCGAGATCGCCGCCAAGCACGCCGTGACCCGCGATACCGCAGCCCTGCTGCAGGATGTTCCCGGCGTCAGCCTGTACGGTGCCGGCGGGGTCTCCAGCCTGCCGTCCATCCACGGCCTGGCCGATGACCGCCTGCGCATCACCGTCGACGGCATGGATTTCATCGCTACCTGCCCCAACCACATGAACCCGCCGCTTGCCTATCTCGACCCGAACGCGGTCAGCAAGATCAAGGTTTACGCCGGCATCACCCCGGTCAGCGTCGGTGGCGACAGCATCGGCGGCAGCATCGTGGCCGAAACCAGGGCGCCGGAATTCGCCGCCCCCGGCCAGGGCCTGCTGACCAAGGGCGAGATTGGCACCTTCTTCCGCAGCAACAACAACGCGCTGGGCGGCAATATCGGCGCCACGGTCGCCACCGAAAACTTCAGCGTCAGCTACACCGGCGCCTATTCCCAGGCCGACAACTACAAGGCCGGCGGCAATTTCAAGACGAGCACCGCAACCGGCCGTATCGGCCACACGCTGGCCCTCGACGAAGTCGGCTCGACCGCCTACGAATCGCAAACGCACACCCTCGGCTTCGCCCTGCGCGGCGGCAACCACTTGTTCGAAGCCAAGTTCGGCTACCAGGACGTTCCCAAACAGCTCTACCCGAACCAGCGCATGGACATGCTGGGCAACGAGCAGAAGCGTGTGAACCTGCGCTATCTCGGCCAATACGACTGGGGCATGCTCGAAGCGCGCGCCTACTACGAAGAAGTCGATCACTTCATGGACTTCGGCGCCGACAAGCGCTTCTGGTACGGCTCCGCCTCGGGTGGCCCGACCGCCATCAATGGCACCCCCTGTCCGACTATCGGCGGCACCTGCGCCGCCGGCATGCCGATGTACACGACCAGCAAGACCACCGGTGTCAATCTGAAGGCCGACATCGACCTGAGCACCAACGACCTGCTGCGTGTCGGCGCCCTCTACCAAAGCTACACGCTGAACGACTGGTGGACACCCTCCGGCGCCATGATGTGGCCAAACACTTTCGTGAACGTCAACGATGGCCAGCGCAACCGGGCTGGCGTCTTTGCCGAATGGGAATCCCGCCTGACACCGCAGCTGACGACCTTGCTCGGCGCCCGCTACGAGCGGGTTGAATCCGACACCGGCCCGGTCAGCGCCTACGACAACACCGTAGCCCCGGCGACCACGCTGGTCCCTGCCTTCAACAACAAGGATCGCGAACGCGCCGACAACAACCTCGACGTCACCGCGCTGGCCCGCTACACCGCGAGCAGCACCAGCGACATCGAATTCGGCTTTGCCCGCAAGGTACGCTCGCCCAGCCTCTACGAGCGCTACAGCTGGTTCAGCCGCGGCATGGAAATGCTGATGATCAACTGGGTTGGCGACGGCAACGGCTACATTGGCAACGTCGACCTCAAGCCGGAAAAGGCGCACACGCTGTCTGCCACCTTCGACTGGCATGCCGCCGACCGCAGCTGGGAAGTCAAGGCAACGCCGTTCTACACCCATGTAACCGATTACATCGACGCCGTGCGCTGCCCGACCAGTCTGGGCGGCGCTTGCTCTGCTGCCAACCTGAGCGGTGGCAACAAGTTCGTCTACCTCCAGCTGGCCAACCAGTCGGCCCGCCTCTATGGCCTCGATCTGTCCGGATACATGCCGCTGGCCAGCACCGGCTTCGGCGAGTTTGGCCTGAAAGGCTTGCTGAACTACACGAATGGCGAAAACCGCGACACCGGCGACGACCTCTACAACATCATGCCGCTCAACGCCAAGCTGGTTCTGACGCAAAAAATGGGCGGCTGGAACAACGCCGTCGAGTTTGTCACGGCGCTGGCCAAGGACAAGGTATCCGACGTCCGCAACGAGATCCAGACGCCGGGCTACAGCCTGTTCAATCTGCGCGCCAGCTATTCCTGGAAGCAGGTTCGCGTCGATTTCGGTGTCGAGAATCTGTTCGACAAGTTCTATTCCCTCCCGCTCGGCGGCGCCTATAACGGCCAGGGCACGACGATGACCACCGGCGGCACCAGCTCTGCACCGTGGGGTACCGCCGTCCCCGGCATGGGCCGCTCGTTCTACGCCGGACTCAACGTGAAGTTCTGATCGACTCTGCCTCAGAGTCTTGCCAACCGCCCCGCCCTCTGTCGGGGCGGTTGTCATTCAAGCCAGGAGATTTCAAATTCGCCCGATTTTTCCGGTTGACCGTAGCAATAGCCCCGTACGAACCGCCCGGCAACTTGCGGCCGGCCAAGGCGTCTATCAAGCCGGCGCCGACGGCCTGGCCTGGCGGCTCAAACGCGGGGTGATCCGGCTCGACAACGCGGGTTCTTCGGGCGAGGTATCGTTTGCCAGCCTCGCCATCCCCGGCGACATCCTCGGCTGCGAGACCATGCTCTTCGGCTGCTACACATTCTCGGCCACCGCGCTCACCCAGTGCGAACTCGCGCCGTGGCCGGAAGGCGCCAGCGCCATGGCCGGCGATTCGCTGCTCGCCTCGCTGGCCCAGGCCCAGAAACGGGCCGCCGAAGTCGTCGCCCTGCGCGGCGGTCAGGCGGTGGATCGCGTTCTTGGCCTGATCCGGCTATTCACCGACAACGCCGGGCAAGTCGTGCTGCCAACCCGGCAGGACATTGCCGACATCACCGACCTGCGTTTCGAAACCATCTCGCGCATCATCAAGGCGCTGGAACGCAGCAAGGTGTTGCTGCCGATCAAGGTGGAAGGCGTGCATGCGACGCGGAGTTACCGGGTCGATCTGGCCATGGCGGGCTGACGGCCGGGTTTCTTCGCTAAACGGACGAAGTTCTGGCCCGACGTTTTTTCCACCAGACATACACGCCGGTACTCGCCAGCATCACAATCAACAAACCCAGCATCGAAACGAAGATGCGATACGGCAAACCGAACACATTCGCATCGTGCAGCGCGTTCAGCCACATCGTCACGGTCAGGCCATTGTGCTGGCCGGTAGGCAGATGCAGCTGCTTCATCTCCCCCGTATTGGCGTCGAGGACAAGGCGCGTTCTGCCACGCCGATCCTGAATATCGCGGCTGCTGCGTACCTGGTAGATGTAGAGGTGCCTTGCCCGGTCAAGGCGCATGGAGACCGTCTTATCCAAGGTGAAGCCTTGCGCAACGGCTTGTTCAGCCATCAGGCGCTGGGCAGTGCCGACTGCCTGTAGCCAATCCAGCCCAGGCTGTTCCAGCCGGGTTTCCCGCCGGGGCAGTTCCCAGTAGGGCGCCGGATAATCGAGAAACAGCCGGGTAGCGGGCGCGTAAACGCTGTCGTGCAGGTTCATGTACACGCTGGACCAGGCGTAGATCAGCAAGGCAAGCCAGGTCCACAGGCCGCCGGCGCGATGCAGATCGAAATTGAGTCGGAAGGCGGAAGCCTGCCATTTGACGAGCCAGGCCGGCTTCCAGCGCATCCAATAACTGCGGCGTTGAACCCCGGTAGCCGGTGAACTGCGCGTTCGCCCCCTTGCCGGCAAGGTGAGAAAGAAACTGACGAAACAGTCGATTGTCCACAGCAGGGCAGCAATGCCCAACAACCACATGCCCAGATCGCCCAGCGACAGGTTGTAGTGCAAGCGGAAGATGAACGGCATCAGATTGTCCATCCCCGTGGGCAATCCGGTCCCAGCAACACGGCGGCCGAGCTCGACACCGCTGACCGGATCGAGAAACAGCTCGTGGTAGCCCGCCGTGACAGCGCTTTCCGCGTCTGCTGCCTTGCCCGGTTCATAGCGGACGATCACCGTTTCCGGCGCTCCGACGTCGATCAGGTTGATTTGCGCTGCGGGCAGTATCCGCTGGGCACGCTCGGCCAGGGTCGCCAGATCGAGCGGACGTCCGCCCCGCTCGGCCGGGAACAGGTGCGGCGTCACCAGCCGGTTCAATTCAGGCTGGAATGCCAGCAGGCAGCCGGTCAGACCGACGGTGATCAGGAACAGCGTGATGACCAGGCCGATGTAGCGGTGGAGCAAGACAAAAATGCGGCGAATCACCGATGCAGCCATCCCGATTTAGTGTTTGCCGACCATGGGGTCATTGAAACCCCGGCCGGGTACGCGGAACGCCGGCCCTTGCCTTCGTTCCGCGCACTTGGCCCGGCTGGATCAGAACCGCATGCGCAGCGACAGCTCATAGGTTCGCGGATTGGCAATCATCACCTGGGCAGCCTGGCCATACGACGACTCGGCATACAGCTCGTCGGTAGCGTTGCGCACGCGGAAGCCCACGTCCATGGACTTGCTGAGCTTGTAGTCCGCCGACAGGTCGAGCGTCGTGTAGGCCGGCAGTTCTAGCGTATTGGCGTCGTTGATGTAGGCCTTGTCGACATGCCTTGCCCAGGCAGCAAAGGTCCAGGCGGCGGTCGGCATGTAACGGACGCCGAGGTTGGCCATCCATTTCGGGACCAGACGCGGCTCGTTGCCATTCAGCGAAACCGGCGGGTTGCCAGCTGAGTACTCATCGTAGCGGGCATGAACGTAGGCGATGTTGCCATCGATTTGCCACTGCTCGGTGGGGCGCAGACCAAGGCTCAGTTCGATGCCCTGCGAAGACTGCTTCCCGATCGGCAGGCGCCTCGACGGCGCGAGCGGATCCGGTACGAATACGTTCTTTTTCTGGATGTCATAGAGCGCCGCAGTCCACTCGCCCTTGCCGTTCCAGAATCCCTGCTTTACGCCGACTTCCAGCTGCTGGGCTGTCGTCAGGTCCAGCTGGCTCTGGTTCCGGTTGAGCACGAGCAAGGTGCCGCCGGGTTCGACCCCCGTCGCATAGGAGATGTACACCGTGGCTTCCGGCGTCAGGTCGTAAACAGCACCGACGCGCCAGGAATTGAAGTTATGGCTCTTCGTCTCGCGGGGTGCACCGGCCTGATCGTAATAAATCCATTCGGTCTTGAACTGGTCGTGGCGCAAACCGCCGACCAGCTTGAGATTCTTCGTGACGGACAACTGGTCCTCGACGAAAACCGACGTCTGTTCGATGGTGATGTCGCGCGCCAGAGCCTTGAAAATATTGGTTCCGCTACTCAAATTCACAGCCGGCGGGGAATAGGCATTCACCGGCGCCTCGACACCAGTCGGGAAGCCGTTGCGATTCGTCTTGTAGTCCGTGCGGTTGATGTCAGCACCAATCAGGAAACGATTATCCAGGCCGCCGATCTTCCCCTTGAACAACACATCCAGCCGATTGCCGAGCAACTGGTGATCGTGATCGAGGTCTGACCAGGTCGTCCGCGTGACCGTGGGAACAGCGCCCGCGTTGTATTTGAAATCGTTTACATCGCGCCAGTTCCGGAAGGAGTCGTAGTAGTACATCTGGTTGCGCACTTCGATGTCCGGCGTTGCATGCCACTCCAGATTGGCCCGCAGCCAGGTGGTGTCGGACTCGTACACGTTGTCGGTCAGGTTGTTGTAATTGATGTCGCGCAGAGAACGATCGATCTTGCCGTTGACCAGCGGCGTGCCGTAGTAGAAGTCTTTGACATCGTCGCGCATCTTGTCCAGCTCAAGTGTCAGTTTCAGCGTATCGCTGAACTTGAAAAGTACCGAACCGGTAAACCGGTCGAGCGTCGTACGTTCGCCGTCAACATGGCTGCCATAGCGATTGGTGCTGATATCGGCACGATAGGCCACGGCGTCATCCTTGATGGCGCCGCCGGTACCGGCATGGAAGCGATGCGAGTTGTAGCTGGACAACGCGTAGTCGACTTCGAACGGCTGCGCCGCGAAACTGGGCGCCCGTGAAATCAGGTTGATCGTTCCACCCGTGCCGCCCTCCCCATTGAGCACCGCTGCCGGGCCACGCAGGACTTCGATGCGGTCGTAGTTGGCCGTATCAAGAATGCGGGAAGACATGTTGGAGCCGCCGGGAACCCGTACGCCGTTGTAAAGCCAGGTAACACCGTTATCGATGAAGCCGCGCACCGAAAAGCCCGTATGCGAACCGCCGACCCGGGCACCGTTCATGCCGGCAACCTTGCCAACCGCTTCCACCATCGTCCGGTCACCGCGTTCCTGCATCACTTCCTGGCTGAGGACATCGACGCTGGCCGGAATTTCCTTGATCGTAACGCCGAGGCGCGAGCCCGTGCTGGCCGGCAAATCGAGCGGCACGACGCGCGTATCCCGCTCGCCACTGACCTTGACCGTCGACAATTCCCTGGCCTCCTCAGCCTGGGCCGGCAAGCCACCCAGACACCCCAGGCCACCCAGTACCGCAAGCGCTACCGGCGACAATTTGAATCGAAGCTCCTGCATGCGATTTTCCCCTTTTGATATTTTGAACAACAAAACCCCAGCCTCCCGACGGCGGCCCACGAAACACCGTGACGGCTAGCGCCCCGGCTCGGTCAGAAATGCAATTTTTACAATGCTCGCCCGCTGCGCGGCGGCCATCACGTCGGCCACCTTTTCGTAGGCCACCTTGCGATCGGCGCGCAGGTGCAGTTCCGGCTGGCGGGCGCTGGCGGCGGCGAAGCGGGTGTCGAGCGACGCCCGGTCGAGCGCCTCGCCGTTCCAGAAAATCTTGCCGTCGATGTCGATGGCGAGCTGGATCACTTCCGGCTTGTCGTCGAGCTTGGTGGCGTTGACCTGCGGCAGGTCGATCGGCACGGCTTGGTGAAAGAGCGGGGCGGTGATGATGAAGATGACCAGCAGCACGAGCATCACGTCGACCAGCGGCGTGGTGTTGATTTCGGCCATGGGCTGGGTGACGCCAGCCTCGTCGAAGCTTCCGAAAGCCATGATCAGGCCTGCCGGCTGGCGCGGGCGGCGCCGATGTCGACCAGGTTGACGTTGCCGCCGACGCGCACGCCGGTGGTCAGGTAGGCATGCAGGTCATGGGCGAAGCCGTCGAGTTGCACGGCGACCAGCCGGTTGGCGCGGGTGAAGGCGTTGTAGGCGAGCACGGCGGGAATGGCGACGAAGAGGCCGGCCGCCGTCATGATCAGCGCCTCGCCAACCGGGCCGGCCACCTTGTCGAGCACCACCTGCGTTGCGCCGGAGAGCCCGACCAGCGCGTGGTAGATGCCCCAGACCGTGCCGAACAGCCCAATGAAGGGGGCGGTCGACCCGACGGAGGCGAGAAAAGTCAGGCCGCGTTCGATCCGTGCCTGGGTGTTGACGATCTGCGAGCGCATCGAACGGGTGACGAATTCGCTGGCATTGACCCCGGCACCGATGCCGCGCGCGGCGTTCTGCTGGTGCGCCTGGGCGGCGTGGGCGCCGGTTAGTGCCAGGCCGGCGAAGATGCCGGAGGGATCGTCGCGGCGCAGGGTTTCCAGCGCCTCGGGCAGGGAGTTGGCCGCCCAGAATCCGTTCAGCGCTTTCTCCTGCGAGCGCGAGGCACGCCAGGTCGACAACATCTTCGAGAGAATGACCGACCACGAGGCCAGCGACAACGCGGCGAGGATGATGGCGGTGGTATGGGTAACCAGGTCGCCCTGGCTCCAGAAGTGGGCAAGGCCCATTTGGGAATGCATGCTTTTCCTTTCCTACTCAAGCGCAAAGGTGATCGGCACGATCACCGACGAATCAACTGCCTCATCACCCCGCTTGGCCGGCACAAAGCGCCAGCGGGTGACTGCCTCGACGGCCGCCGCATCGAGCCGGGGAAAGCCGCTCGATTTCGACACCGCCACGTCCAGCGCCGTGCCTTGGGCACTGACGCGTACTTTCAGCAAAACCTTGCCTTCCTCGCTCATGCGCCGTGAAAGCGCCGGATAGACCGGTTTCGGGTTGTGCAGGTAATCGGCATCGAAACGGGCGGCTACCACGGCAACCGGTGCCGGAGGGGCGGGCGGCGCGGCAACGACAGGCTGCGGCGGCGGGGCCGGCGGCTGGGGTGCGACAGTAAAACTGCTCGTCGCGGCCGGGCTCGCTACGGCAAGAACGGGTTGCGGCCGAATGACCGGCGGCTTCCGCACCTGCGGCACCGGCTTGGGAGGTGGCGGCAGCGGCTTGGCCGGCTCGACTTTTTCTTCGATCATCGGCAACAGGCGGACGCTGATACTTGGCGGCAGGGCGATCAGATCGTTGCTGACCGAGACGTACAGCATGGCGTAGGCCAGCGCGAGATGCAGCAGGACGACCAGCGTGGCATTCGCGAGGCGTTCGCCACGGGAAAGGGGCACTTCCCGGCAATCGAGCGGTGGCAAAACAAGCGCGGTCACGGGCGGCTCTTGATCCATACTAAAAAACGTTGAAAAACAGAAACTTAACGAGACGCGGATTCTAAGCAGTCAGGGCCGGATTGCCGATGTGGCAAATTGTCACAGGGCCGGCGGATATAATCGGCCGATGACCGCAGGCCCTTGCCCTCCCCAGCCCAAAACAGCCGAGTGGCGGCACAGCAGCCGATATTTCCTGATCGCCATCGCACTGCACCTGGCCGTTCTGCTCTACCCGCAAACGCTGGATGTGGACCGGCGCGAGCCTGCGCCCCTCCTGGTAACGGTTCAACTCGCTGAAAAAATCGCTGCCCCGCAGGTCATCCCGCCTGCCGCGCCGGAAAAACCCGCCGCTGCCAAGCCACAGCGGGAAAAGCCCACGCCACGGCCCATCCTGGCCGTGCGGCCAGAGCAGGCCAGCGCCCCGGCAGCCCTCTCCGTGCCAGCAGCGCCGGCCGTCGTCGCACCGAACGCACCGCCCGCCGCCAACCCCGCCCCGGTCGCCGCATCGGCACCGGCCACGGTCAGCGCGCCGCGTTTCAATGCTGCTTACCTGAACAATCCCGAGCCCAATTACCCGTCGATCTCGCGCCGGCTGGGCGAGGAGGGCAAGGTGCTGCTCAAGGTGCGGGTGACTGCCGATGGCCGGGCTGCGGCGGTCGACATCGAAAAAAGCAGCGCTTACGACCGGCTGGACGAGGCGGCACGGCAAAGTGTGCTGCACTGGCGATTCGTGCCGGCCCGGCGTGGCGACGAAGCCATAGAGGCGACAGTCATCGTGCCCGTGCTGTTCCGGCTGGATAATTAAGCGATAACCTGCCGGATCAACAACGCGGATTTCATTTTTGGCCGTTTTTTCCGGTTCACCGCAGGAATGAGCGGAGCACAGCGAAATGCGGGGTATCCGGAAAAAGCGCGAATCAGGCGCCCCGGAATTGACGACGGGGACCGAAGTCCCCGCCGGCTATCTTTGGTAACAAGGCTCTAGCAGCCCCGGCTAACCGTTTTTAGGCGGCAATAGCGAATTGCTCATCATTGGCAATTATGGATTTGCTTCATTAACGTCGATC
>JAEUOG010000059.1 GCA_016790815.1 Dechloromonas sp. | reverse complement strand
CACTCGCTATCTGGGTAACTATCTGGGATGGCGACGACTGATCGAGCGATACGACCGGAATATGTCCTCTGCCGATTTCCTACGCGCCGCTTTGGGGATCGGTGGCGTTCAACATGTTACGGGTACATAGCCTTTTTTATTTGCACCATCTTGAAAATCTGTCGCACCTTTGCGGTGCGTCAATAGTCATAAAGTGCTATTCGGCGCATGATTTGAAGCTGATTTGCGGGTGGCATGGAATCTGCTGAAACCCGTGTGAGAGCTTCCTCAGCGACGAGTGGAAAAATGAACTTCTATAACGAGATGTATGATGCCCAAGGTGGTGTCCGTGCGCATTACAAGGGCTACGAAGACTGGCTCAAGGGGACTCCATCGGAGCGCATAGCCCGCAAACGGGCCGAGGCTGATCTGGCTTTTCACCGGGTCGGTATCACCTTTGCGGTTTATGGCGAAGAGGCGGGGAAAGAGCGCCTGATTCCGTTCGACATCATTCCTCGGGTCATACCTTCGGCTGAATGGAAGGCCCTGCGTTCCGGGCTTCGCCAGCGCGTCAAGGCGCTGAACATGTTCCTGCATGACGTCTACCACGATCAGGAAATTCTCAAGGCCGGCAAGATTCCCGCCGAGCAGGTACTCAACAATGCCCAGTTCCGCCCGGAAATGATGGGTGTCGATCTGCCCGGAAATGTCTATGCCCACATCGCGGGCGTCGATATCGTCCGCGCCGGTGAGGGCGAGTTTTATGTGCTTGAAGACAACCTTCGCGTGCCATCCGGCGTCTCGTACATGCTTGAAGACCGCAAGATGATGATGCGGCTTTTCCCCGAGCTGTTCGCCAAGCACAAGGTGGCGCCGGTCCAGCACTACCCGGACATGCTGCTGGAGAAGCTGCGTGCCGTGGCGCCGAAGGGCGTGTCGAACCCGACCGTTGTCGTGTTGACCCCCGGGGCCTACAACAGCGCCTATTTCGAGCATACTTTCCTCGCCCAGCAGATGGGCGTCGAACTGGTCGAAGGCCGTGATCTCTTCGTCAAGGACGAGTTTGTTTACATGCGTACGACGCAGGGTCCGCAGAGGGTTGATGTCATTTATCGCCGGCTCGACGACGATTACATGGACCCGCTGGCCTTCCGCGCTGATTCATCGCTTGGTGTGCCGGGTATCCTGAAGGCTTACCAGGCCGGCAACGTGACGCTATCGAATGCCATCGGCACCGGCGTCGCCGACGACAAGTCGATCTACCCGTACGTGCCGGACATGATCCGTTTCTACCTGGGTGAGGAGCCGACGCTCAACAACGTGCCGACCTACATGTGCCGCAAGCCCGATGAGCTTCAGTACGTCCTCGACCATCTGGCTGAACTGGTCGTCAAGGAAGTCCATGGTGCTGGCGGCTACGGCATGCTGGTCGGGCCGGCATCGACCAGGGAACAGATCGAACACTTCCGTCAGTTGCTCATCGCCAAGCCCGATGGCTACATCGCCCAGCCAACGCTGGCCCTTTCCAACTGCCCGACCTTCGTCGAAGAGGGCATTGCGCCACGCCACCTCGATCTGCGCCCCTTTGTTCTGTCTTCGGGAAAGTGCGTGGACATGGTGCCGGGGGGGCTGACCCGCGTTGCGCTGACCAAGGGGTCGCTCGTGGTCAATTCGTCGCAGGGCGGCGGCACCAAAGATACCTGGGTTCTGGAGGATTAAGTCATGCTGAGTCGAACTGCCGATCACCTTTTCTGGATGTCACGCTACATAGAGCGCGCCGAGAATCTCGCCCGCCTGCTGGACGTGACCTGGCAAATGTCGCTGGTACCGCAACCGCTGGAAACGATCAATCAAAGCTGGAATGCCATCATTGCCCTTAATAGCCTGGAAGAGGCGTTTGCGGCCAAGTATTCCACGGTGAACGGTGAAAATGTCCTGAAATTCATGGTCTGTGACCCTGACAACTTCGCCTCGATCTTCAGCTGCCTGCGCATGGCGCGTGAAAACGCCCATGCCGTGCGTGGCACGCTGACGACCGAGATGTGGGAAACGCTCAATTCGACCTGGCTGGAGGCGCGCGAGAAGACCTTCGAGCAGATCTTCAATGCCGGTATCGGCGACTATTTCGAATGGGTGAAGATGCGCTCCTCACTGTCGCGGGGGACGACGCTGGGTACCCTGTTGCAGGATGATGCCTATCACTTCATCCGTCTCGGGACGCTGCTGGAAAGGGCCGACAACACGGCGCGCATTCTCGATGTGAAGTACCACGTGCTGCGCCCGAACGGCGACGAAGGTGCGACGGATTTCTACGAATGGGGCGCGTTGCTCCGTTCCGTCTCCGCCTTCGAGGTCTATCGCAAGGTCTATCGCGATGTCATCACACCGGAGCGAGTGGCCGAACTGCTGATCTTCAACAAGGACATGCCGCGTTCATTGCAGTTCTGCCTGAACAGTGTCATCAAGACCCTCGAAAAGATCGCCAACAGTAACTCTGGCGAAACGGAGCGCCAGGCCGGGATGCTTCATTCGCAACTACGCTACGGGCGTATCGAGGACATCCTCGAACACGGCTTGCACAAGTGGCTCAGTGATTTCATGGATCGCATCTATCTGCTTGGCAACGGCATCAGCAAGGATTTCCTGGTGCCGATGTACGAAGCTGCCTGAGGATTGTCGACTCGGGCGACCCCGACCTGACATCGCATTTTTTTCGGCGCTGGGACATCCCGGCGCCGAAGTGCTTTGGGGATCCGCTTTCAGCTGTGCTGAAGACGCCACGCCGCAAGCGTGGCAAGCGTGTCGTCAAGCGTGCTGATGAGCTCGGCGTCGTCGCTCCTGGCCACGCGGGCAACCCCCGAGCCGCCAGCCCAGAGTGCCGTCGTGGCCGGCAGAATCATCCGCAGCTGCTGCAGGAGTCCAGCAATCTGGCGTTGCGGAAAGGCGCCGGAAAATGACAGTGCGACGATGTCCGCCTGATGGGCCTGGGCAGCGCGGCCGATTTCAAGCAACGGCATTTGGGTGCCGAGGGGAATGCATTCGGCACCTTCCAGTGCGAGTAGCGCCTCGACCATCAGCAACCCGAGAACGTGGAGCTCCTCAGGTACGCTGGTGAGCAGCACGCGCGGCGCTCGCGGGCCACCGGGCAGGGTGGATATGGCCTGGCGCAGCAGGCGCTTGGTCAGCTCGGTGTACAGATGCTCCTCGAAGACTTCGAAGCTGCCGTCCTCCCAATATTCACCGACACGATGCGTCAGCGGCGCGATCGTGTCCTGAACAAAACGCTGCAAGCCCTGCCGAGCCAGACGCTGCTGCATGGCTTGCTGGTAGGCGGCGGCGTCGTGCTGTTTTATCAGGGTAAGTAACTCCTCAAGTTCATCCCGGTTCTCGGATGCCTCCTGCACCTCGGGTTTTGACCGACGAGGGCTCAACGCGGTCAATTCTTCCTGAGGGGTGGCGATCAGCTTTCCAGGCCGATGTCCCATATCCATGAGGCGTTTGATGAGGCGCAGGCGTTCGACCTGGTCGGCCGGGTAGCACCGTTCGCCATTGCTGTCGCGGCCGGGTACGGGAAAACCGTAGCGGCGTTCCCACATGCGAAGGACATCCTTGGATAGCCCGGTGTCGCGTTCGACAGCGGCAATATTGAAAGTCGGTGTATTCATTATTTGTCCTGAACAAATGTTAGACAAACTGTTGACAAGTCAGTCTTTGATGTCTATCTTATGAACAAACGCGATAATTGTCTAGGACAAATTGAACGGGGGGTTGAACATGTTCTCAAGTATCAAGCGCTGGATAGGGATCGCCGGACTGATGTCGGTCAGCATTGCGCCGGCCATGGCGGCCGGCGATTGCCCGGAACTGCTGCGGCATGACTTCACCAGCTTGCAGGACGGCAAGCCGATGCCGCTGTGCCAGTATGCCGGCAAGGTGATCCTGGTCGTCAATACTGCCAGCTACTGCGGCTTTACGTCGCAGTATGACGGTCTGGAAAAACTCTATGCGCGCTTGAAGGACAAGGGGTTGGTCGTGCTCGGCTTTCCGTCCAATGATTTTGGCGAGCAGGAACCGGGTAGCGAGAAGGAAATCGCTGAGTTCTGCCGGATGACCTATGGCGTCGATTTTCCGATGGTCGGCAAGACGGTGGTCAAGGGCAAGAACGCCCACCCCTTCTACGTGAAGCTGGCCGCAATGTCGGACAGCCGGCCGAAATGGAATTTCCACAAATACCTGATCAGCCGCGACGGCACCAAGGTGGTCGCCTACACCAGCTTTACCAAGCCGGATGACAGGGATTTGCAGAAGCAGATTGACGAATTTCTGGCCAAAAAGGAGGGCGCATGATGTCCAAAAAGCGCATAGCAGTGGTGGGTGCTGGTATATCTGGCTTGGCGAGTGCCTGGCTGTTGAGCCGCGATCATGCGGTGACGCTATTCGAGGCCGGCAGCTATCTCGGCGGCCATACCAACACGGTCGACGTGACGCTGGACGGAATGACGCATCCGGTCGATACCGGCTTTCTGGTTTTCAACGAGAAAACCTATCCAAACCTCATCGCGATGTTTGATCTGCTCGGCGTCGAGAGCGTCGAGACCGAGATGTCCTTCGCCGTGAGCCTCGAAAACCCGGATCTCGAATGGGCCGGCAGCAATCTGGCGACCGTATTCGGTCAGAAGCGCAATCTGCTCCGCCGGCAATTCTGGGCCATGCTCTCCGACATCCTGCGATTCAACCGCGAAAGCATGGGCTGGCTGGCGTCGCACCCGGAAAACAAGCGCAGCCTGCGCGATTTCCTGACCGAGGGCCGCTATTCGAGTGCCTTCTCCGACTGGTACCTACTGCCGATGGCGGCGGCCATCTGGTCATGCCCGACCGGGCAGATGCTCGACATGCCGCTCGCCACTTTCATCCGTTTCTGCCAGAACCATGGTCTGCTGCAGGTTTTCGACCGGCCGATGTGGCGCACGGTGAAGAGGGGCGGTCGCGAATACGTTAGCAAGCTGGCCGCCCGTATGGTCGCCAATGGCTCGGAAATCCGCCTGGCCTGCCCGGTCAGCGCAGTCACCCGCGAAGGCGGCTGGCTTAAAGTGACGCACGCCGGAGGCAGCGAACACTTTGATCAGGTCGTGATGGGTTGTCACAGTGATCAGGCGCAGGCCATCCTCGGATTCACGGCGTCCGATGCGCAGCGCGAAGTGCTGGCGGCCATCCGCTATCAGCCCAACCGCGCGATATTGCACACCGACCGCGCCTTGCTGCCGCGCGATGAAAAGCTCTGGTCGGCCTGGAATTACTTTGCCGGCAGCGGCGAACCCGGTGAGCAGCCAGTGGGCGTTTCCTACCTGATCAACAAGCTGCAACCCCTGCCGTTCAAGACGCCTGTCATCGTGACGCTGAACCCGGCACGCGAGCCAGACCCAGCCAAGGTGTTGGCCGAGTTCGACTACGCGCATCCGATTTTCGACGGCCCGGCCATCGCTGCCCAGCAGCGCCTGGCTTCGGTGCAGGGCGAGAACGGCATCTGGCTGGCCGGCGCGTGGGGCAGCTATGGCTTCCATGAAGATGGTTTGAAGTCGGCCTTGTGCGTCGTCAATGGCATGGGCGTTGCGGCACCCTGGCAGAGTGAAGCGGTCATTTCACCGCGCGTCCTGGAAACCGTCTGAGGCATCCATGAACAGCCCACGCGTCTTCCTCGGCAATGTCATGCACCGGCGCTTGCGCCCGACCGTGAATGCCTTCGTCTATCCGGTTTTTTACATCCAGTTGCCGGTGCGCGACCTGCATTCTGCAAATTGCCCGATTTTCTCGGTCGACCGCAGCAACCTGCTGAGTTTTCGCCAACAGGACCACGGCGCCCGCGATGGCAGCCCCCTGTTGCCGTGGATCCAGTCGCAACTTCGCCAGCACGGCCTGCCTGACGACGGCGAGATCACGCTGCAATGCTTCCCGCGTGTATTCGGCTTTGTGTTCAATCCGGTCAGTTTCTGGTTCTGCCGCGATGCCGAAGGCGCGTTGGTCGCCGTGCTGGCCGAGGTCAACAACACCTTCGGCGGCCACCACAGCTATCTGCTCTACAACGCCGATCACTCGCCGCTGCAGGATGGTCAGGAACTGCGCGCAGTCAAGGACTTCCATGTTTCGCCATTCAACGAGATCGAAGGTGGCTACCGTTTCCGTTTTCACCTCGACCGGCCGGTACCGCTGGCCCGCATCGACTACGACGACGCCGAAGGGGAGCTGTTGCTGACCTCCATATCCGGCAAGCCGCGCGCCTGGTCGACTTCGGCCTTGCTTGCTGCCTTCACGAAAATGCCCTTCCTCACCGCCGGCGTGATGTTCCGCATCCACTGGCAAGCCTTGAAACTGTGGCTGAAAGGGGTGCCCTTCCGTGGTGCCCACGTCCCTCAACCCATCCGGGAATCGACAAAATGAACAACACACTGATTTTGCGCGGTAGCGAAAGGCTGAACCGCGACACGAGACTGGTTTTCGAGCTACTCGAAAAGCTGCAGGGCGGGTTGCTGGAAATCCGCTTGCCCGGCGGCGCCAGTGCGCTCTTCGGCCATGGCGACCACGGCGTCACGATGCAGGTCCATGACGAGGCCATGTTCGGACAGGTGCTGGCCCGTGGCGACATCGGACTGGCCGAAAGCTACCTGGACGGCCAGTGGGATTCGCCGGACATTACCGGACTGCTGAAGCTTTTGGCAGCCAATCGCGAACAGATCAAGCGGGCCGTCTACGGCTCGTGGCGCAGCCTGCTCGCTGCTCGCGTCCGCCACTGGCTCAACGGCAACAGCCGCAGCGGTAGCAAGCGCAACATCATGGCGCACTACGACCTTGGCAACGATTTCTACAAACTCTGGCTCGACCCGAGCATGAGCTACTCCTCGGCGGTCTATCGCGAGGCCGACGACGGTTCGCTCGAAACGGCGCAGCATGCCAAGTACCGCCGCATCCTCAATTGCCTCAAGGCAGCGCCTGGCCATAACGTGCTCGAAATCGGCTGCGGCTGGGGCGGCTTTGCCGAACTAGCGGTGCAGGATGGCTTGCGCACCACCGGCCTGACCCTCTCGCCGGCCCAGCTCGAATGGGCGCAACAACGTGTGCCGGGCGCCGACCTGCGTTTGCAGGACTATCGCGATCTGAATGAGCAGTTCGACCACGTCGTTTCCATCGAAATGTTCGAAGCCGTCGGCGAGCGCTGGTGGCCGACCTACTTCAAGACGCTGGCCAAGTCGCTCAAGCGCGAGGGCAGGGCGGTCGTCCAGAGCATCACCATTCGCGACGACATCTTTCCGGAATACCGGCGCAGCACCGATTTTATCCAGCAATACATCTTCCCCGGCGGCATGCTGCCTTCGCGTTCCGTCTTCCGTGCCGAAGCGGCCAGGCAGGGGCTGGTTGTCCGCAACGAATACGCCTTCGGCCTCGATTACGCCAAAACGCTGGCCGAATGGCGCCACGCCTTCGAAGCCAACTGGCCCGACATCCAGAAACTCGGTTTCGACGAGCCTTTCCGCCGACTCTGGCGCATGTATCTTTGCTATTGCGAGGCCGGCTTCCTGGCCGGGAATATCGATGTCGTCCAATTTGAACTCACGCATCGTTGATCTGGTGGCGCCTGGCGTTCGCGACAGCGAGTTCCACGGTCAACCGGTAAAAACAGCCAAAAACGAACCGGCCTCCGGTGGTCGTCGTCGGCTCGTGCTGGCGTTGGCCGCGGCCCCGTTCGCTGCCTTCGCCAACACCGACCCGACGGCTGGCCTCAAACGCTGGGGCAATGGCGAGTTTCGCCGTTATGGTTTTCTCGTTTATGAAGCCACACTGTGGGCAGGAGACGACCCGCAACGCCCGCCGCTCGCCCTGCGCCTCGATTACAAGCGGACGCTCGCTGGCGCTGCCATTGCCGACGCCAGCGTCAAGGAAATGCGGGCGCTGGGGGCGGATGAGGCGGCGCTCAAGCGCTGGGGCGAGCAGATGACGCGCATCTTTCCGAACGTGAAAGACGGTGACTTCATCATCGGGGAATACGTACCCGGTTCTGCACGTTTCTACTTCAATGGTCGTTTTCTCGGCGAAGTCGCCGACGGTGATTTTGCGCGGTGGTTTTTTGGAATTTGGCTTGATGCGAAGACGAGTGCGCCGGAATTGCGGGCGGCGCTTTTGAGGCGAGTGGGATGAATATTTATTGCCGCTTGCTGCTGGCAGGGTCCGTTGAATGGGCTTGGGATTCCGCCTTGCGGGCGGGCGTACTTTCTTTTGCTTCGCCAAAAGAAAGTAGCCAAAGAAAAGGCGACCCCAAGGTCGGCGCCCCTGCGGGGTTCCTTCCGCTACTCGGCGAGCCGGGCGGCTTGCCAGAACTCGCCTGCGGCTCAAACATGGCAAGCCGACTTCCCCCGGCACGCCTGCGTTGCTCAGCGCCTCTCATGGGGACCCGAAAGGCGTCCACGCTCAGCAATTCGTCGCAAAAAACAGACTTCCACGGTCAACCGGAAAAAACGGCAAAAAATGAAATCTGCCATTCAGGCACCCAAGCCAAAACCCAGGTTGTTTTACCAGGCCCCTTGAGAGGTGCCGAGCAACGCAGGGGCTGGCGGGAAAAGGGCGAGGACTGTCTGAGGGCGAAGCCCAAGTTCCGCAGCCCCCGCCAGTTCCGAGTAGCGCAGGGAACCGGCGCAGCCGGCACCGACCCAGGGGTCGCCTTTTCTTTGGCTACTTTCTTTTGGCGAAGCAAAAGAAAGTACGCCCGCCAGCAAGGCGGAACCACCTGCCAATCGTCAGGCACAATGCCATGACCAACGGTCGCATCCTCTCCTATGGCCTGCTCGGCCTCCCCCTGGCCTTCGCAGCCCTCCCCATCTACGTCCACGTCCCCCGTTACTACGCCGAAACCGCCGGCATGGAGCTGGCGCTGCTTGGCTTCATCCTCCTCGGCGCCCGCCTGCTCGACGCCGGCATCGACCCCTGGCTCGGCTGGCTGGCCGACCGCGTTTCCCGGCCGCGCATGGTGGCGTTCGCCCTGCTGCCCTTCGCCATCGGTTTCGTCGCGCTGCTCAACCCGCCGGACGAGAACGTCGCGCTCTGGCTGCTCGGCTCGCTGGCACTGACCTACCTCGGCTTCTCGGCGGCCAGCGTGGCCTATCAAGCCTGGGGGGCGGATATCGGCGAGGAATCCGTCCTGAGAACGCGGTTGACCGCAGCACGGGAAGGCTTCGGCCTGGTCGGCGTCGTCCTCGCCGCAGCACTGCCCGCGGTGTTGGCCGCCAGCCTCAGTGACGGCATCGAGCGACTGAGCTGGATACTGCCGCCGCTGTTGCTGATTGCGGCCTTGACGACCTTCAGCCGCGTCGGCGTCGGAAAACCGGTTCTCGCCGCCAGCCAGCCCTTGCTGCCCAGCCTGCGACGGGTCTTCGCGGATGAAGCTTTCCGTCGCCTGCTCATCGTCTTTGTTGCCAACGGCATTGCTGCTGCGCTTCCAGCAACGCTCTTCCTGTTCTTCGTCGCCGATGTGCTGCAGGCCGAGATTGCCAGCGGCCCGCTGCTCGCCCTCTACTTCATCTCTGGCGCTGCATCGTTGCCGCTCTGGGTCATGCTCTCGGCCCGCCGGGGGCGTGTCTTCGCCTGGTTGCTGGCGATGGTCGTTTCAATTTTCGCCTTTGCCGGCGCCAGCCTGCTCGGGGCGGGCGATGTCTGGGTCTTCGCAGCCATCTGCATCGCCTCCGGGCTGGCCCTCGGCGCTGACCTCGCGCTGCCGGCCGCCATCGCTGCCGACCTCGGCGAACGCCAGGGGCAGGCCGGGGCCTGTTTCGGTGTCTGGAATTTTGTGGCCAAACTCAACCTGGCGCTCGCCGCCGGGCTTTCACTACCTCTGCTTGGCGCGCTCGGCTATGTGCCGGGCGGTAGCGCCGGGCTGTCTGCGCTGACCTTTGCTTACGCGTTGTTGCCGCTCGCCTTCAAGGCGCTGGCCGGCGTTTTGCTCTGGCGCTGGCGCCATTCCCTGGAGATCTGACCATGAAACTCTTGCTCGCTGCTGCCTTCACGCTCGGCCTCGCCGGCTGTGCTTCGACGGGCGTCGAACAATACCGGGCCGAACAGCCGGCGCTCGACCTGAAAACCTATCTCAACGGCACGCTCGACGCCTGGGGGATTTTCCAGGGCCGTTCCGGCGAGGTGCAAAAACGCTTCCAGGTCGTCATCGATGCAAAATGGACGGGCGACACCGGCGTCCTTGACGAGAACTTCAAGTGGTCGGACGGCACCACCTCCCGCCGCGTCTGGACGCTGACCAAGCAGGCAGACGGTACGTTTCGCGGCCGGGCTGACGATGTCGTCGGCGAGGCCATCGGCGAAGTTTCCGGCAATGCCTTGCGCTGGCGTTACGTACTGGCGCTGCCGGTCGACGGCAAGGTCTATAACGTCGATTTCGACGACTGGATGTTCCTCATGGACGACAAGATCATGATGAATCGCTCCTACATGTCGAAGTGGGGCTTCAACCTGGGCGAAGTGACGCTGACCTTCGTCAAACGCTAAGCCGGCTGCCATGTCCTCCAACCCCAAAATCACTAACTGGAAGGGCAAACGCGTCTGGCTGGTTGGCGCCTCGAGCGGCATCGGCGCGGCAGTTGCCCGCGAATTGGCCGGGCGCGGTGCACGTGTGGCACTGTCGGCCCGCAGCGCCGACAAACTCGCTGCGCTGGCCATCGCCGATGCGTTGCTGCTGCCGTGCGACGCCACCGATGTCGCCAGCCTGGGCGCGGCCCGCGAGAAAATGCTGGCCGCCTGGGGTGGTGTCGATCTGGTCATTTACCTGGCCGGCGATTACGTCCCGATGCGCGCCGAGAACTTCGATCTGGCCGTGGCCGAAAAGGTTGTCACCGTCAATTTCAACGCCGCCATGCGCTTGACCGCCACTGTTCTCGGCGATCTCAAACCGGGTGGCGGCATCGCCTTCGTTGCCAGCGTTGCCGGCTATCGCGGCCTGCCCAAGGCGCTGGCCTACGGGCCGGGCAAGGCGGCGCTCATTCACTTCGCCGAAGTGCTGCATATCGATCTGGCGCCGAAAGGCATCGGCGTCTGGGTCGTCAACCCGGGGTTCGTGTCTACCCAGCTGACCGCCAAAAACGATTTCGACATGCCAGCGCTGCTGACGCCGGAACAGGCGGCGATTGCTACGGTCGACGGCTTTAAATCCGCCAATTTTGAAATTCATTTTCCAAAGCGTTTTACCCGCCTCATGAAGTTCTTTGCGCTGCTTCCCTACCGCTGGTATTTCCCGCTCATTCGCCGCTCTACCGGAGGCTGACATGACCCTCGACGACCTGATCGTCTTCTACAACGAATTCGCCCCGGCCAGCGTCGCCCGCTTCCCCGAGTTCTACAGCGACAACGCCTACTTCAAGGACCCGTTCAACGAAGTGCGCGGCCTGCCGGCTATCCAGCGGATCTTCACCCACATGTTCGGACAGGTCGCCGAACCGCGTTTCGTGGTGACGGAAAAAGTGGCAGACCAGAAGGGTGCCATGCTGGTCTGGGAGTTCTACTACCGCGTGAAGCTGTGGGGCAAGGGTGAGGCCCAAGTCATGCGCGGCGTCTCGCATCTCAAGTTCGATGCTGACGGCAAGGTCTGCTATCACCGTGACTATTGGGATGCCGCCGAAGAGCTCTACATGAAACTGCCGGCTATCGGTACATTGATGCGCGGCTTGCGGCGCATGCTGGCCGCCTGATTTTCAGGCACGGCCCAAAGAAAAAGGCCCGCAGCGATGCGGTAATGCCGTTCAGTTAAGGTCTTTCTTCAAGTAACGAACGGTGTAACGTTTTGGTAGGGCTTTGACGATACGGGGGCATTGACGCCCCCGTCGTTTTTCGACGATGGCGAACTGCATCTGCGTGCGCAATCGTACGA
>JAEUOG010000057.1 GCA_016790815.1 Dechloromonas sp. | reverse complement strand
CGTGACCACTCGCTATCTGGGTAACTATCTGGGATGGCGACGACTGATCGAGCGATACGACCGGAATATGTCCTCTGCCGATTTCCTACGCGCCGCTTTGGGGATCGGTGGCGTTCAACATGTTACGGGTACATAGCCTTTAAATTCGACGGTTTTTTCGGGTTGTCCGTGGAAGTCGCTCCAGCGCTATCCCCAGAACAATAGGGGGCTGACCCCTTTTGTTCTCTGCGTACAGGTTCGTGAATTGAAATCCGCCTTGGCCGGATTTGCATGCAGACTGACTGCTCGGACAATGGCGCCTGCACGGGCCATCGCCTAGGATGGCGCTTTCAAAAAACAAGGAGACAGCATGAAGGCCTTTCAGGATTGCTACCCGGAGACGCTTGCCCACTGCTACGGTTGCGGCCGCGAAAACGCGGATGGGCACCAGATCAAGACCTTCTGGGATGGTGACGAGACGGTCACGCATTTTCAGCCGCGCCCCGAACACACGGCGATTCCCGGTTTCGTTTATGGCGGCCTGCTGGCTTCGCTGATCGACTGCCACTGCACGGGCACGGCGGCTGCGGCGATGTATCGCGCCGAGAATCGCGACATGGACAGCTTGCCGGCGTTTCGTTTCGTGACCGGCTCACTGCAGGTGAGTTACCTGAAGCCGACGCCGCTCGGTCCGGAGCTGGAGATTCGCGGCAAGGTCAAGGAGATCAAGGGGCGCAAGGTGGTGGTCGAGGCGACGGTCTATGCCGAAGGCGTCGCTACGGCGCGTGGCGAAGTGGTGGCGCTGCAGATGCCGGACACCTTCGTCGCGAAGTAGGTCCAGCAGCAAGAGGGGGCTGCGACATTTCGTTGCCCCCTTTTCATTTTCGGTGCTTTTTTCCGGTCGACCGTAGCAGCTGCCCCGACGCTCCCCCAACCGTTGCCGCGCATCGCGAAGGCACGCAGCACGCGGGCGATCTGGCGTCAGGCTTTCTCCACCCCTGCCCTTCTGCGAGAATCGGCGCTTTGCTTATTCCAGACAAACCATGATCCAGGGCCAATTCCGTTCTTCCATCCTGCAGGTGCCTGCCGACATCACGCCGCTCAAGTTCCGCGGCTATTTGCGCAAGGAGATTGAGGCGGTGCAGGCGACGGCGGTAAACGAGGAGGACATCATCATCGTCCGCGTTTTCGTGCTGGAGAAAGTGCTGTTCGGGCTGGGTTCGAAGAAGGTGGACAGCATCCTGCAAGGCGCTGTCGCCAAATGCCCGAACATTCAGCGCATCGAACTGGAGGCGTTGCTCCGGCCTTTGAGCGTTGCGGAGATGCAAGAGGCGGCTGCCGAAGCGCAGGAAACCCTGCAGGCGCTGAGTGCGCGCGTGATGGCGTCGGGGGGCAAGCTGGCCAGCAGGTGAGTTGTCGCTGCCCGGCGACGCGCGAAGTCCTTCACTAACGGCGCTGCCGCTATTTTTAGGCAGTTTGCGTCGCTCAATAACGACAATGGCCCACCTCATTTGAGGCGGGCCATCGCGTTTTATTGGCTCTGTTTCCGCCGGCTAGCGCCGGTAGGGGTTAAACCAGTGTTTTACTTGTAGTAACCAACCGCACAAACCTGATCACCGATCTTGGTGACGTAGCTGTACTTCTGGACCGGCTCGGTGGTACCCGGACGCGGCCACATGTAAGGCACTTCGGCAATGCTGCCTTCCTTGGCGGCTTCGTAGAGCTTGGCGCCGATTGGTTCGTTGGCCTTGCTCATCAGGTCTTTCATGCTCTTGCCAGTAAGGCTCGGATGGGCAGAGAAATTGCCGTCAGGGCCGCCGCAGAAGGGATACAGGTCACGGTCACGGAAACCGCCTTCGCCTTTGGCGAACTGGCCCAGTGCGGCGGCCTTGTTGGCCTTGACCGCAACAACGGCTTTTTCGAGCATGGCTTTGGCTTCTGCGGCGGTGCCGAACTCGCCGGCGCTGATGGCTGCTGTGCTGAACCCGCTGGCAATTGCTACCAAGCTAACTGCGATGAATTTTTTCAATTTGACTCCTCCTTTGTGGGTAACTCACCATCACAAAATGTGTATGGCGAATTAAGTCTAACGCAAAATTGATGCCAATAGAATTTGTCCAATGGCATATTTTTGCGCGAGGAGTGCGTTGCCAAATTCACCCGACAAGTGACTAGCGGAGACGCCCGTTGAGTTCATCAATGACCGCCGACCAGTCGGCATCTTCAATGATTTCTTCCTTGAGGAAGGCGCGTTGCGTGTCGCTCCAGAAAGGCGCCCGGTAGAGGGCGACATCGTTCTTGAGCGGGCGGTGGGCGGCGATGAACGTTTCAACGCCAGCCTCGTCGCTGGGCAGCCCGAGCTGGGCAAACAGGTTGGTCATGGAGTGCAGTTGGGCTTGCATGAGAGGCTCCTTTTCACGCGATGAGGTGTTTGTTCGATGGATGCAGTCCGGAACAGTTCCCCTATTCGCATGCAAAAACGCCCTCGCGCCTGCTACGCCTCAAAGCAGCGTTTCGATCGCGTCAACCAGCTCGTCCGGCCGGGTTGCCGGGGCATAGCGATGAACGAGCTTGCCGCTGCGGTCGACCAGAAATTTGGTGAAATTCCATTTGATCGCTTCCGTCCCCAGAATGCCAGCAGCCTCGTGCTTGAGCCATGCGTAGAGCGGATGGGCGTTGTCGCCGTTGACGTCGACCTTGGCAAAGAGCGGGAAGGTGACCTCGAAACGTGCCTCGCAAAACTGGCCGATGGTGGCGGCATCGCCGGGTTCCTGCGCGCCGAACTGGTTGCAGGGAAACGCCAGGACAACGAAGCCCCGATCCTTGTAGCGCCGGTAGAGCTCTTCAAGACCGCTGTACTGCGGCGTGAAGCCGCACTGACTGGCCGTATTGACGACCAGCAGCACCTTGCCGCTGTAGTCGCCGAGGTTTTGCTGATCGCCGTTCAGGCGTCGGGCGCTGAAATCGTGGAGGGTTGGGCTCATGTGGATTTGATCGGTTCGGCTAACGTCGCTGCGCTCATGGGATTAAGTCGCTTTGAGTGCCAAACCCGGTCTTGGTTCGAGGCCATTGGCAAATACCTGCATCCGGACAATTTTTTTCAAATTCGTGCGATTTTTTCAGTCGACCGCAGACACGGTTTTCTGCTGCTCTCCCATCCAGAAATTTCATTCGCCGGAAGCCAAAGCCATTTCTATAATGACATTAGCACAGTCGGACAACCCGGAATGCCCTGCAATATCTCCAGGAACTCCTCCCGGCAAATGCCCCCGCGGCAGACCGGATTGCGAAGGCATTCCAAATCAAAGAGGAGGGAATTTCATGTCTGGAAAAGTCTTCTGGGGTATCAATTCACTGCTCAGCTCGCCGGATGTCGAGGGGAACCCGACGCTGATCCTGATCGGCGACTCGTGGTTCTGGTATCCCTTCAACAACCTGGCCAGCGAACTGGCCGCGCAGTTGGACGGCGAGCACAAGCTGCTGGTACTCGGCAACAATGGCGCCGAGGCTCAGGAGTGGTCCACGAAGTACCGGAAACAGATCGACCTGGCCTTCAAATGGTACGCCAGCACTGCGCAGGGCCTGTTGCTGAGCGGTGGCGGCAACGACCTGGCCGGGCCGGATGATTTCGATCCCATCGTCGAGGACAACTGCCGGGATGCGACGGATATCTGCCAGTGCTACAGCCCCGGACAGCCGGATGGCATCCTGCTCAAGGTCCAGACCTCGTACCGTGAGGTCATTTGCAAGTTCCGCAAATACAACACGACCGCGCCGGTCATTTGCCACAACTACGAGAAGGCATGGCCGACCGGCAAGGGGCTGTTCGGACCGGCGAACTGGCTGAAAACGCCGATGGACAACGCACATGTCCCGAAAGCGCTGCGCCACGAACTTTTCGCCGACATTCTCGATCGACTGAACACCTGTCAGCAGCAGCTGGCCAACACCGACCTCGGCAAGGTTGTTCCCATCCGGACGACAGGCACTTTGCCCGACAAGGCGGATGTCTGGGCCAACGAACTGCACCTGAAGCCTGGCGCTTTCGATCAGATGGTCAGGAATGCCTGGATTCCGGCGCTCAGAAACGAAGGCATCGTCTGACGCCACGCTGCACGAGGAGCAATAATCATGAACGACGAATACGCCGCATTCATTTCCCACAAAAAGGAAGACCTGGGCATCGCAAAACAACTTGCCCGCAAGATCAAGGCTCGCGGCTACTCCTGCTATCTGGATGACCTGGATAAAAATCTGGCCGAAGCAAAATCAGCCGCCATCCCGCTGGAAGCCGTGCCGCTCCATTTGCGCGACATCTTGCGCAATTGTCGCTCGCTGATTTTCGTGAGCAGCGCCAATTCGCCGCTGTCGCGCTGGATGCCCTGGGAAACCGGGTTCTTCGACGGCCGCTACGACAAATCGGCGATCGGTATCTACCTGACAGACACAATGCCGAGCGAGCCACCGGCACAGGCCGGATCGACCATCCAGGAATACCTCAATCTCTATACGACCCTGACCGACGCCAACCTCGCCGAGTTTCTGGCGCTAACGGACAACCGGACGAAAATGAACGTCCGTGAGGGCCATATCGACCAGTTGATGCTGGCCATTCGTGCCGCAACCGAAAACCCGCGCGAGTTCAGCGTCGGCTGCCTGCAATGGAGCATCGGATTCTGGCGCAGCGTGATCGCCCAAACCTGCGGCGAGGCGGTCGCCCATGCCTGGTGGCCCGGCGCGGAAAGCGCTTTGGGAAAGCTACGCGACGACGCTGCCGCCGAAGATTTCGCCGCGAGAGTCCGCCAATGGGTGCCTGGTGCTCCGCAGTTTCCGGGCATTGGCGTCTACTTGGACGGCTTCGAGAGAGCGCAAGGCGAAGCCGCTGCAGCCAGCGTTGTGCCAAGATGAGCCACGGCTACGGTGAACCGGAAAATTGAGGCAATAATCAAATACCCGGCCGAGGGTGACGCGACGCCGATTTCCCCGCACGTGGCAAGTACCTATTGACTGCTCAGCTTCTGGAAAGCGCTGTTGCACACCAGCCCGGCCTCGGTGGCCGGCTACGGGCAGGTGGCAGCTTCCGTCGGCCAAGCGGTGGGCGGCAACCGCTGGTGCGTTACGGGCAAGCCATCCACGCGAGGAAGCGCGTTCGCAGGGAATCGATCTCAGCCTGACCCGGCGTTTCCCGAGGCAAGGCTCACCGGGGAACGTACTGGCGAAATAATTCGCCGATCTGCGGCGCCAGCCCTTACCATCCGGGCCAGCCTGTTTGACCATTCATTTCGCCGATGACCACCCCGCTCTCTCCGCGCGCCGAACGCTTTTTCCTGCTGACGCTGGCCGGCATCCAGTTCAGCCATGTGCTCGATTTCATGATCATGATGCCGTTGGGGCCTGTCCTCATGGCGGCCTTGGGCATCGGCACGCACGAGTTCGGGCTGCTCGTGGCCTCCTACAGTTTCAGCGCTGCCATTTCCGGAATCCTCGCGGCGACCTTCGTCGACCTGTTCGAACGCAAGCGCCTGCTGCTCATCGTTTTCACGCTGTTCGGCGTGGCGACGCTAGCCTGCGGGCTGGCGCCGGGCTATTCGACGCTCATGCTGGCACGCGGGCTGGCTGGCGTCTTCGGCGGCATCATGGGGGCGCTCGTGCAAACCATGATCGCCGACAGCATTCCTTTTTCTCGGCGGGCAAGGGCAAGTAGCGTGGTGTCGAGCGCCTTCTCGATTTCGACCATTGCCGGGGTGCCCCTGTCACTGTTGCTGGCGAACCATTTTGGCTGGCGCGCGCCGTTCATTCTGATCGCCGCGCTGACGGTCATATTCCTTGGCATCGGCCTGCGCTTTCTGCCCGAATTGCGCCATCATCTTGGCGAAGAAAAGCGCGCCCACCTGCTCTCTGCGACCTTCAGCGTACTCGGCGACAGCAACCATCTGCGCGCCTTGTTTTTTTCCGCACTGGTCATTTTTTCGGGCTTCACGGTCATTCCCTACATCACGGTCTATGCCGTGAATAACGTCGGCATCGCACTGGAGGACATCCCCATTGTCTATCTGGTGGGAGGCACCGCCACCTTCATCAGCGCGCGCCTGATCGGCCGCTGGGCGGACAAGTTCGGAAAAGTCGAGGTCTATCGCCGCGTCGCCCTGCTCGCCATGGTGCCGACGCTCGTCCTCACCCACGCCGGCCCGCTGCCGCTGTGGGGCTGGCTGATCATTTCTGCCAGTTTCTTCGTGCTCATTTCCGGGCGCATGATCCCGTCCATGGCCATCATCGCCTCGTCCGCCCAGCCCAAACTGCGTGGCACCTTCATGTCGCTCAACAGCACCGTTCAGTCGCTGGCCATGGGCCTCGCCACGACACTCGCCGGCTTCCTGACTTCCTTCGACGCCTCCAGCCGCATAGTCGGCTATTCGCTGGTCGGCTACGTTGCGGTCGCAGCCAATCTGGTTGCCATCTGGTTCGTCTCGCGCATCGTCATGCACGGCAAGAACGCCTAGCAGCGCTTAGAATTCAGTCTTGCGCCGACCGGGCAGCAGCACTTCAACAAAGGCAAAAAACATGTTCGACAATCTGCTGGGCTTCTTCTTCCATTGGGGCATTACCGCCGTGTCCCTGTGGGGCGCCAGCCTGGTATTCAATGGCATCCGCTTTTCCAGCACGTCGACGCTGATCATCTCGGCCCTGCTCCTTGGCTTCGCCAACGCCGTGCTGCAGCCGCTGCTGATCATTCTGACCTTCCCCCTGACCCTCCTCACGCTGGGCCTGTTCGTGCTGGTCATCAACGCCCTGCTACTCATGCTGGTCGCCAAGTTGGTCAAAGGCTTCACCATCTCCAGCTTCTGGACGGCCTTCTTCGCCAGCCTGTTCATTTCCATCCTGAGCCTCGCCCTCGGAACGCTGGCGCCCAATGCTGAAACAACCATCTACCGCCTGCCGCCCACGCCGTCGGGACAGACCATTTCGGCCTGAGAAATCGCCGTGAACCTTGCTTCTTACTGGATTCTGCGCTGCGAACATCGTCTGCTGACGATCGGCGGCGGTGATCCGATCTTCCCGGCAGGGCAGGCGAAAGATTTCGGCCATCCCACGAAGGCGCTGCACATCGGCGAACTGAACGGCCTCCCCTGCTACGCTGCCGATGTCACGCAGTTCCCCAAACTTGCCGAGAGTGAAGCCGTGCCGCTGCGCGCCATTTTCTCGCTAGCCGGGCAAGAAGTTTTTGCGCTGGCCGGACGCGCCACCCAGTTGCTCGACTGGCAGGCCAACCACCGATTCTGCGGCAAATGCGGCACACCGACCGCCATGAAAGCCGGCGAATTTGCCATGGCGTGCCCGGCCTGCGGCCTGCTCGCCTACCCGCGCATTTCGCCAGCCGTCATGGTGCTGGTGCGCGATGGCGACAAACTGCTGCTCGGCCGCAGTCCGCATTTCAAGCCGGGCGTTTTCAGTGCCCTGGCCGGCTTTCTCGAGCCTGGCGAAACGCTTGAAGAATGCGCCATTAGAGAGGTACGCGAGGAAGTCGGTGTGGAAATCGCCAACCTGCGCTACTTCCGCTGCCAGCCTTGGCCATTCCCCAATTCGCTGATGGTCGCCTTTTTTGCCGACTACGCGGGCGGCACGATCACGCCGGACCCGAGCGAAATCGAGGAAGCGGGCTGGTTCACGCCCGACGCGCTGCCCATCCTGCCCGAGCCGATCAGCATCTCGCGGCAGCTGATCGACGCGGCCCTGCAAGGGGATTGAGTCGGCACTGCCCGCCAGACGGTGGTTCATTTTCGGGCATTTTTTCTGGTCGACCGTGGGAATGGCGTCACGAGCGACTTTTGCGGCTCCCGGCGATTCCGCGAATAGGCGGAACTCCTTTCCAACTCGGCGGTCTGGCAAGATGCCCGGCTAGAAAAGCACTGCAGCCAAGCCTAGAATAGGCGCTCCGGCAAGCCAGCCGCTGTACGCCAGCCAGCCCCAACCACCTCCGGAGAACGCAATGAAGGGCGACAAGAAAATCATCGAGATCCTCAATAGCCTGCTGGCAGGCGAACTGACCGCCGTCGATCAATACCTGATCCACGGCGAGATGTACGCCGACATGGGCTTTCAGAACCTGGCCGACAAGGCCTTGCATGAATCGGCACACGAGCTGCAACACGCCCGCGCTCTGATCCAGCGGATTTTGTTCCTCGAAGGCACGCCAAACATGGCCAAGCGCGAAGCGCTGAAAATCGGCAAGACGGTACCGGACATGCTGAAATCCGACCTTGATGTCGAATACAAGGTCGTCGGCGAACTCAAGAAGGCCATTGCCGCCTGCGAGAAGGCTCAGGACTACGTCAGCCGCGACATGCTGGTCATCCAGCTGGACGATACCGAAATGGATCATGCCTACTATCTCGAAAAGCAGATCAGCCTGATCAACCTGGTCGGCCTTGCCAACTACCAGCAGAGCCAGATGGGCTCGGCGCCGGCGGCTTAAGGAGCGACCCCGATGAAAGGCGACAAGAAAGTCATCGAAGCCCTCAACAAGGTGCTGAAGAACGAACTGACGGCGATCAACCAGTATTTCCTGCATGCCCGCATGTTCCGCAACTGGGGCCTGGAAAAGCTCAACGACTATCAGTACAAGCAGTCGATCCGCGTCATGAAGGAAGCCGACGAGATCATCGAGCGCGTGCTCTTCCTCGAAGGCCTGCCGAACCTGCAGAATCTCGGCAAGTTGCTGATCGGCGAACATGTCGTTGAATGCCTGCAGGGCGACCTCAAGTACGAGCGAGATATCCAGCGCCCGTTGCTGATTGAGAGCATCGCCCTTTGCGAGGATCTGCAGGACTACGTGAGCCGCGATCTGCTGGAAGAACTGCTCGAGCACTGCGAGGAAGCGATCGACTGGCTGGAAACCCAGCAGAGCTTGATCAAGGATGTGACCTTGCCGAACTATCTGCAAGCGCACATGGAGCCAGGCGAAGGCTAAGGCCACTCTGCCTGCCCCACCCAAAAGCCGCAGCCAGTCTGCGGCTTTTTCGTATCTGGGCGGCTTCAGCCAGGCTGGTTCGTGATTTGCTCGATGCTTGAATCGGGGTAGCGGCTTGTCGCGAACCTCAAAGACCAAACTAGTTGTTGACAATGGTTCTCAATAACATAAGATGAGAACCATTCTCACATGGTGATCAGGAGCAGTTCATGTACGTCTGCGTCTGCAAAGCAGTCACTGACCGACAGATTTTCGAAGCCGTGCAAGGCGGCGCCAGAACCTTGCGCGATCTCCGGCGCGACCTCGGGGTGACCGCCGACTGCGGCCGCTGCGCATCTTGCGCACGAGAATGCCTCAAGGAAGCCCATCACTGCGCTGCCCACACCAGCGAGTGCGTTCCGCTCGCCGCCTGAGACCAGGCCTCGGCCAGACAACATATCCCGGGCACCACCAAAGCGCCCGATAGCCGAATTCGTTTTTGGCCGTTTTTCCAGGTCGACCGCAGAACGAGCCTTTGGCGGCAACATCGCCCGAGCCGTCTAATAACATCACTAAAAATACCGGATTTGCCACGCTCTGGCGCGCTATTCGCCATTTTTGAGCTATCCTGAAAAGGTGGGCGACTGAAAAAAACACGCCGTGCACAATCCTGAGGGAAGACCGTGGACGAGACACCAGTCATTCGAGCGAGGCACTTCTTTTCGCTGGCCTTTCTGCTGCCGGCTTTGCTGCTGTCCACCGCCGCGCTGAGCGCGGAATATGTCGAGCAGTATGGCCTCACGCCGGCGTCCCCCGCCATCGACCTTGGCACGCAGCCGCACGGCTATCCGTCCGGCGTCATCAGTGCCGTGATGCGCCATGACCGCTTGATGATCGAAGCGCTAGCCAAACTCGGCACCCCGTTGCGCAGTCACCCCTTCCGGCGCGGCGCCGACATGATCCCCTTGCTTGCAGATCAGCGTCTCGAAGCCGGACTGATTGGCGATGTACCTACCATTCTGGCTGCCTCACGGGGTGATGTCTGGATCGTAGGCCTGGTCAAGCAAACCTCGACGTCGATCGTCGCCAAGGGTGAAATTCAGGTTCGCAATCTGGCAGGCAAGCGTATCGCCTACGTGGACACGTCGAGCGCCCATCACACGCTGCTTCAGGGCCTGCGTTCGGCCGGCCTGAGCGAGGCTGACGTCACCCTCGTTCCCATGGCAGTCGACCAGATGCCCGATGCACTGGAGGAGGGAAAGATCGATGCCTTTGCCGCCTGGGAACCAGGCCCCACGGCCGCTCTGGCCCGCAACGCCAAAAACCGCACCGTCTTTCGCGGGCTGAGCTCGGACTATTTCGTCATCAGCAAGTCCTTTGAAAAGCGCTCGCCCGAAGCTGCACGCGTTCTCATTGCAGGCTACGTTCGCGCCATCGAATGGATGCGCCGCAGCCGGATGAATCTCGAAACGGCAGCCAATTGGGCTATCGCGGATGGACGTGCCTTCTCAGCCCTGGCTACGGAAGTGCCGGTCAACCAGGTAATGGCGATTACCCGACGCGAAATTCTGAACATTCCTTCGGCACCCGTCATTCTCTATCCTGCCGGCAGCCCCCCGCTGCAAAGCGAATTCCGTTTCCTGAAAGATAAGGGAAAGCTTCCCGACGCCGGAAAATGGGAAAACGTCGCGGACGCACTCTCCTACGACGGGCTGGCCAAGGTCCTGAGTGAACCGCGGCGTTACGCCGTGGATAGTTTCGACTATGC
Organism: Dechloromonas sp.; assembly: GCA_016790815.1. Taxonomy (GTDB): domain Bacteria; phylum Pseudomonadota; class Gammaproteobacteria; order Burkholderiales; family Rhodocyclaceae; genus Azonexus. The sequence goes on along the minus strand of JAEUOG010000057.1, from coordinate 31,818 downwards.
CCCCTGAAGCCTGCCGCCCGCTGCCATGATCCGATCCTTCGCCCAGCGCATTGCAGCGTACTTCGCAACGTTTTTCCTGGTTGCGATGGGCGCCCTGTTTGCGCTCTGGTTCTACGGCCTGCCCGCGATAGGGCTCCAAGGCGCCAGCGACCAGCGACTGGCCGAGGCAACGCGCATGCAGGAACTCTTGGCCGATCATCAGCGGGCGGCGATCATTGCCTCCCTCATCGAGCGACGGGGCGACGTCCTGACGGTAGCGGAAAACAAGTCCATCGCCGAGCAACTGACCCACTACGACCAGACAAACCATGAACTGATCCAGGGCAATTTCGAACGCGTGTTCCAGCGAACACAACGCGCCTACCCGGATAGATTTCAGGCCATGCGGCTCATTCTCCCGAATGGGCAAATCATTGCATCCAGTGACAAATCAGTTATCGGGCAGCCATTCAGCGACCAAGACCTGTTGGCACGGGCGAGTCGGCCCGGCGCGCAGGAAATCCTCACGGAGTTCAACGACACGCAAGGAAAGACGCTGGCCATTGTCCGGCAGGTTCTGGCACCCGACGAAGAGGGCTACACAAATGGCAAACTGGCCGGGCTGCTTTTTGTACTGCTTGAATCAAACGCACTGCTCCTCGACCAATCGCTGTTCGCGGGGTCCGGAACCGGCATGCACCGGACCGCACAACTGTTTGACAATGAAGGCGGATTGATCACGCAATTTCCTGCCGAAGCCGAACCTTCAAAGCCTCTCCGTTTTTACAGCCAGGTGGCCGACGGTTTCGAAGGGTCGATAATCGAACGCGATGCCAGAGGCCAGGAGTTGTTGGTTGTTTACCGGCATATTCCGTTGGGCGGTAGCCAGGGCTGGACGCTGCGGCACTCGCTGGTTGTCGAGGAGGCTCTGGTACAACTGCAGGATGACGCGCAAAGGCTGTTGGTGGCCGGGCTATTGTTGATGCTGCTCGCCATGGCATTGATCTGTGCGCCTGGCGCGACCACTCAGTGCGCTGGGCAAAGCTGCATCCAGGCTGGGGCAAGGCGACTATTCCGCTCGCGTACCCGCGTCTTCTTCTGGCGGCACCGTCGAAATAGTCGCGCTGTCCGATGCTTTCAACCACATGGCCGAAAATATCGAACACACGCATGACAGGCTCGAACAGCTCGTCGCGGATCGAACAGCCGATCTGGACACCACCTTACGCGCCATCCCCGACCTGCTGTTCGAAGTGGATGACGAGGGCCGCTATCTGAATGTATGGGCAGCCAATCAGGATCTTTTGGTAAGCAGCCGTGAAACCTTGCTTGGCCGAACTGTCACCGACGCCCTTCCGGCAGAAGCGGCCAGCACCATTCTCGAAGCACTGCGCGAAGCCAAGGCCGAGGGGACAAGTTACGGGCAGCAAATCCGCCTCCCCCTGCCTCAGGGCGAGGCCTGGTTCGAACTTTCGACTGCATGCAAACCGGGGCAGGATGAGCACCCCCGATTCATCGTACTGTCGCGCGACATCACGGCACGCAAGCAGAGCGAAGTGGAGTTGACGCGCCATCGCGACCATCTCGAGGAACTTGTCACGGAACGCACCTCGGCGCTCGCGATTGCCAAGGAAGCAGCCGAATCTGCCAACCGTGCCAAGAGCATGTTCCTCGCCAACATGAGCCACGAACTACGCACCCCGATGAATGCCATCATTGGCCTTACGCACATCGTCGCGCGCCATAACGATGACCCTGTCCAAGAGAGCCGTCTCGACAAGATCGGGGCATCGGCCCATCACCTGCTGCAGTTGCTCAACGACATTCTCGACCTCTCCAAGATCGAGGCGGAAAAGCTCACGCTCGAGCGGACCGAGTTCAAGGTTGGAAACCTGTTCAGCAACATCATCAGCCTTTTTCATGATCAGGCGATGGCAAAGGATCTGAAGCTGCATTGTGATGCGCCGGAGAGCATTGCGACCTTGCCGCTGGTCGGCGACCCGATGCGCCTGCAGCAGATCCTGGTCAATCTCGTCAGCAACGCCATCAAGTTTACGGATCGCGGCACCGTCACGATTGAGTCGCGCCAAGTGGCGAATGAGGAACATAGCTGCACCATCCGCTTTGCGGTCACGGATACCGGCATCGGAATTGCCCAGGACATTCAGCAAAGGCTGTTTTCGACGTTTGAGCAGGCCGATGGTTCGACCACCCGAAAGTATGGCGGCACGGGCCTTGGTCTTGCTATCAGCCAGCAACTGGCGCGGCTCATGGGGGGTGAAATAACGATCGAAAGCAGCCCCGGCGCCGGTAGCGAATTTGCCTTTACCCTGTCATTCGAACGCAGCGATCGGGATCTGGCGGGGCCGGCGCACTACTCATCAGCACAAGACAGCCACCCCGACCGGCTTCTTCGAGAGCGCTACCCAGGCACACGAATTCTCCTGGCCGAAGATGACTACATCAATCAGGAAGTTGCCCGCGAACTGATGGTCGAACCCCTTGGCTTCATCGTCGACTGTGCCGACAATGGCCTGCAGGCCGTCGAAATGTCCATGCTCGGTGGCTACGATATCATCCTGATGGACATGCAGATGCCCGAAATGGACGGATTGGCCGCAACGCGACTGATTCGTGCCAACAGCAACCTGGCACACACCCCAGTTCTGGCAATGACCGCCAACGTGTTCGAAGATGACCGGCAAAGCTGCCTGGCTGCCGGCATGAACGACTTTATCGCCAAGCCCGTCGAGCCTGACCTCCTCTACGCCACCTTGCTCCGTTGGCTGGAGAAGAAAAAGCGCTGAGCCACGACCCAGCCGACCGGCTGACTTGTGGCTTCAGTCGGCACGACGCCCTCAAATAACGTCGATACCTGGCTCGCCTTCGCTAACTTCGCCGATCACCGAAACGTGCGAGAACCCCTGCTGCAAAAATAGCGAAAGAACTTCGGTCACCGTATCGGCCGTGCATGAAACAAGCAGACCGCCCGAGGTTTGCGGGTCGGTAAGCAGCGTTTTTGCCGCTTTTTCGAGGTCGACCGCAAGACTGACCCCTTCACCGTAGCTAGACCAGTTCCGGGCCGAGGCGCCGGTCACGTAGCCCGCATCAACAAATTCGCGGGCACGGGCAAGCACGGGCAAATCCGCGTAGTTCACCTTGGCGCGCACCTTGCTGCCCTTGCAAACTTCCATGAGGTGACCGGCTAACCCGAAACCGGTTACGTCAGTAATGGCGTGTACACCGTCAAGGCAGGCCAGCATCGGCCCCGGCGTGTTCAGTTGGGTAGTGGACTCAACCATCGCCTCGTAATCACTGGCGTGGAGCTGATCCTTCTTCAGTGCGGCGCTATAGACGCCAACCCCCAGTTGCTTGCCGAGGATCAGCTTGTCACCCGGCTTGGCGCCAGAATTGCGCTTGAGGTGCGCCGGATTGACGATACCGATGGCAACCAGCCCATAGATCGGCTCGACCGAGTCGATGGTGTGACCACCGGCAATCGGAATGCAGGCGGCGCGACAGACGGCTTCACCACCCTGCAGGATCTTGCCTATGGTTTCCAGCGGCAGCGTATTGACCGGCATGCCGACGATGGCCAGTGCGAAGAGTGGTGTACCGCCCATGGCGTATACGTCGGAAATGGCATTGGTCGCGGCGATACGACCGAAATCGTAGGGATCGTCGACAATCGGCATGAAAAAATCGGTCGTCGCGACGATGGCCTGCTGCGGGTTGATCTGGTAAACCGCCGCATCATCGCAGGTTTCTGTGCCGACCAGCAGTTGCGGCGGAATGATGCCCGACGGGGCACCGGCAAGAATTTGCTGCAGGACTGCAGGCGCAATCTTGCAACCGCAGCCGCCACCATGGGAAAGCTGGGTCAGTCTGATTTTTTCTTCGGGCACGGCTGTTCTCTCGAAATACTGCTGTTGTTTTGATTTTTATTCGGCGTCGAAACCGGCATCTTCAATCGCGCCGACCAGTGCATCGCGCGAAACAGCCAGCGGGTCGAAAGCCACTTTGGCTTCGCCCGCCTCCAGCGAGACTTCAGCGCTCGCCACACCCGTCATGCCGCCGAGCACACCACTGATGTTCTTGACGCATCCCTGGCAGCTCATGCCGCCGACCTTGATGATCGTATTTTCCATGCCGTTTACCTGTTCGTGAAGGGTTGCTGGCGCAAGATATCGGCTATGCCTGCTGCCGAGGTTGGACGACTGAAGTAGTAGCCTTGCGCCATATCGCAGCCCATTTTACGCAATTGGGCCAACTGTTCGCCAGTTTCGACGCCTTCGGCCAGAACGGTCATGCGCAGGCTGCGCCCCATGCTGACAATGGTCGAGGCAATCGCCCAGTCATCGGGGTCGGTTTCCAGATCGTTGACGAACGAACGGTCAATTTTGAGTTTGCCGACCGGAAAACGCTTGAGATATGCCAGCGATGAGTATCCGGTGCCAAAATCGTCGAGCGAAAGTTCAACACCCATGCGATGCAGCGCCGAAAGCGTACCCAGATTGATGTCTGCGTCATGCATCACGGTCCGTTCGGTCAGTTCCAGTTCGAGCAGGCTGGCATCGAGGCCCGAGGCCGCCAGGGCACCGGCAACGATCTCGACGAATCCGGGCTGGCGAAACTGCACGGGCGCCACATTGACGGCCATGACCACCGGCGGCAGTCCCTCATCGCACCAGGCTTTGGCTTGGCGTGAGGCCTCGCAGAGCGCCCAGTCGCCGATCGGGTTGATCAGCCCAGTTTCCTCGGCAACGTGGATGAAATTGTCCGGCATGATCATGCCGAGCTCTGGGTGCTGCCAACGGATCAGTGCCTCGACACCGACCACCACCCCGTTTTCCAGATCAACCAGAGGCTGATACTGGAGAACGAACTCGTTCTGCGCCAGCGCGCGCCGCAAGTTGCTCTCCATGAGCAGACGATCGAGCGTCGCCGTGTTCATCTCGGTCGCGTAAAACTGGAAATTGTTCCGGCCGATCTCCTTGGCGCGGTACATCGCCGTATCCGCATTCTTGAGCAGCGTTTCGAGATCCTGCCCGTCATGCGGATAGATGCAGACGCCGAGCGATGTCGTCACCGTCAGTTCGTGCCCTGCCACTTCAAATGGCCAGGCAAAAATGTCAATCAGCCGTTGCGCAACTTCGGCAGCCGCAGCCGTATGAAAATCCGGCATGGCAAAAATGAATTCGTCCCCTCCGAGTCGGGCCACGGTATCGATACGCCGCACCACGGTATCCAGCCGGCGCGACACCTCGACCAGGAGCTCGTCCCCTACGCTGTGGCCGAGCGAATCGTTGACCCGCTTGAAATGATCCAGGTCGAGAAAAATGACGGCTATCTCAGATTTCTCTCGCTCGGCTGTCGCCAGCAACTGGACGAAACGCTCTCGCAACAGTCGCCGGTTCGGCAACCCGGTCAGAACATCGTAATCGGCCAGTTCGCGGATACGCTGTTCGGCCGCCTTCTGTGAAGAAATGTCGACCAGGGTACCTACCGAGGCCGGTCGGCCATCGAACACAGAGGGCGCGCCGTAGATCATGGCCGGAAACTCGGAACCATCCTTGTGCAAGGCACGGATCTCGTATTGGTGTCCGGGAACGCCGGCTGCCCGCGCCTGCATTTGCTCGATGAGAAAAGCATGCTGCTCAGGTGCAACGACATCGAGCGGACCCATGTGATCTACCATCTCGGCCGCGCTGTAACCGAAAAGACAGGTCAGGTACGGGTTGACGTACTTGAATCGTTGATCCTGCAGGACAAAAATACCGACCTGTGCGGCCTCCATCGTGGTCCGGAACATAGCCTCCTGTTCCAAAAACGCTGGCGAACCCAGCGCAGTCGGCGTTCCCTCCAGGCTTGCGCCCTGCTCGATCTCACCGCCAGTCTGGCCATTGCCCCCGTCGCTCATTGAATCCCTCGTCCTTGCCTCTCAACGCCCTGGGCGCCAGCGCTTCAGCAAAAGGGAGTTCGACACCACCGACACCGAACTCATCGCCATTGCAGCCCCCGCCACCACCGGATTGAGCCAACCAAGGGCAGCGAGCGGAATTCCCAGTACATTGTAGATGAAGGCAAAGAAAAGATTTTGCCGGATCTTCCCCAAGGTGGCCGCCGATAGATCAATTGCATCGACGACACTCGTCAGGTCGCTGCGAATCAATGTCAGGTCTGCCGCCTCCACCGCCGTGTCAGAACCGGCGCCGATGGCAAAGCTGACGTCTGCCGCGGCGAGAGCAGGGGCATCGTTGATTCCGTCGCCAACCATGGCCACCAAACCGCCGCCCGACTTCAATTCATTGATGGCTGCAGCCTTGTCGCCAGGCAATATACCCGCCCGGAATTCCGCGATGCCCGCCTCCGCGGCGATGGCAGCCGCTGTCGCCGCATTGTCGCCGGTCAGCATGACAACCCGGATGCCGCGCTCGCGCAGTCGCTTGACTGCTGCCTGTGAGGTCGGTCGCAAGGTGTCGGCAACGGCAAACAGGGCCAGCGTTTCCCCGCCCTCGGCCAGCACCATCACTGTTTTGCCTGCTCGCTGCAATTCAGCCACCACGGAACTCTCTGCCAGCCCTAGCCAGTCCGGCGACCCAAGGCGCAATGCCCGACCGTCGACCACGCCTTCGACTCCACAGCCCGGCTGGGCTTTGAAATTTGCCGCTTTTTTCCGGTTGACCGCAGGAGTCGCCGCCAAAATAGCGCGCGCCAGCGGATGCTCGGAATTTTCTTCCAGCGCGGCAGCCAACCCGAGTGCTTCGTCACGCGTTAGGCCGTGGGGCACGACGTCCGTCACTTGCGGCAATCCGCAGGTCAATGTTCCGGTCTTGTCCAGCGCCAGCACGGTGATTTTCTCGGCTCGCTCCAACGCCTCGGCATTCTTGACCAGAATACCGGACCGCGCCCCCTGCCCTGTCCCGACCATGATTGCCGTCGGCGTCGCCAGCCCGAGTGCGCAAGGGCAGGCAATGACCAGCACGGCAACGGCATTGACCAGCGCTTCGGCGAAATCGCCGGTGGCCCACCACCAGCCTGCAAGGGTAAGCAAGGCAATGGCACACACCGTCGGCACGAAAACAGCCGAAATCTGGTCGGCCAGCCGCTGCACCGGCGCCTTCGAACCCTGCGCCTCGCCCACCATGCGGATGATGCCGGCGAGCAGGGTGTGCTCGCCAACGCCGGTCGCCCGGCAGCGCATCGCCCCCTCGGCGTTGGCTGTGGCGGCAAAAACCTTGTCCCCGGCCTGCTTGCCCACCGGCATGCTTTCGCCGGTCAGCATCGCCTCATTGACACTCGATTCACCTTCGATCAGCTCGCCATCGACCGGTACGCTCTCGCCCGGCCGCACGAGGAAAATGTCTCCCGGCATCAGGGCTTCGACCGGCATGTCGATCCACTGGCCGTCGCGTTCAACGCGCGCCGTCTTCGGCTGCAGCCTGATCAGCGACTCGATAGCCTCCGATGTCCGCGCTTTGGCCCGCGCTTCGAGCAACTTGCCGAGCAGGACCAGCGTGATGACCGCAGCGCCGCCCTCGAAATACACATGCTGATTCAGCGCGAACAGGGTCACCACTGTGGAGAATCCCCAAGCCATGCTCGTCCCGAGCGCAACCAGCACATCCATGTTCGCCCCGCCGCCACGCAGGGACTTGAAAGCACCGTCGTAAAAACGCCAGCCGATCCAGAACTGCACCGGCGTCGCCAGCGCCAGCTGGAACCAGCGCGGAAGTTCGTTCATGTGGCCGTGCTCGCCGAACATGAAAAACATCTGTCCGACCAGCGGCAGGGTCAGGGCGACCGAAATCCAGAAGCGCCTGATTTCGCTGCGGTAGACTCGCAATTTCTCGGTTTTTTCGTGCGCCCTGGTTTGCGCATCGACCACGGTCGCCGAAAACCCGGCCTTGGCGACTGCCGCCACCACGGCTGCTTCGTCAGCCTCTGCCGACAAGCGCACGCGGGCCCGCTCAGCCGCCAGATTGACGTTGGCCTGCATGCCGGACTGGCGGTTCAATACCTTTTCCAGGCGCGCGGAGCACGCCGCACAGGTCATGCCGCCTATGGCAAATTCGACGACGCGGCCGGTTTCCGACTCCGTCACTTGACCAACAAGACCGGACAGGGAACTTGATGCAGGACGCGGCTGGCGATCGACCCCATGATCAGACCGGCAACTGCGCCCCTGCCATGCGTCCCCATCACGATCAAATCGCACCCCAGCTCACTGGCCACCCGGCCAATCACCTCGGCTGGCTGACCAACGTGAATGTGCGTCATGTGCGAACGGCCGGCGGCATCCAGTTTCTTCTGGGCTGCAGCCAGGTGCTCCTGCCCTTCTTCCTGATAGTAGGCATGCAGGGTTTCCTTGCCGACATGGGCCTGGACGCGACCTATCGGAATCGGCGACTGGACGTGCAAAAGGTGAATTTCCGGCACGTCGCGGAACCAGCTGGCGTGCGTGATCAGGTGATCAACCGCACGCAATGAGCAGTCCGAACCATCGACCGGCAACAGAATTTTCATGGCGTCATTTCCAAGCTAACTTAGGCCTGACAAACGAAACAGGCCCACGAACCCATACAAGCCAAAGCCTAGCACCAACAGGCCGGACAGCGTACGTACGACAGGTCGCCGGACGAATTCGTTCAGTCGCGCCAGTACAACCCCGGCCAGCAGTAAGTTGGGCAGGGTACCCAGGCCGAACGCCAGCATCATCAACCCGCCACGGGTCGCTGAGCCGGCCGTCAGGGCGCTCGCCAGCGCGCTATAGACCAGTCCGCAGGGCAGCCAGCCCCAGAGCAGGCCGAGCGGAAAAGCCTGACCAATGCTTCGCGCCGGCAGGAAGCGCCGGGTCAGCGGTTGCAGATGGATCCAGAGTTTTTGCCCGGCACGCTCGGTAAACGCTAGCGCCCGCGTTATGCCCAGCAAGTAGAGACCCAGCGCCACCAGCATCAGATTGGCGACTAAATAGAGAATCATTCGGGCCGGCACCTGCCCCTCCAGCCCCATGCTGGCGGCACCCAGCACCCCGGCGATTGCACCGGCCGCGGCATAGGACAGGATACGACCGGCGTTGTAGGCCAGATGCATCGACCAGCGCGCTGTTACGCCCATCGAAAGCGCTCCGACGATGCCGCCACACATGCCGACGCAGTGTGTACCACCGAGCAGACCAACAAGGAAAAGTGCGAGATAGCCGGAATCAGGCATCGAACAAGATCAACAAAAGCAAAGCGGGCAGTTTAACTGCCCGCTCACGCTACTGCACACCGCTCAAATAACCTTTGAATATGTCGCGCGCTGGCGACCGGCCCGAAGGTAGCGGTCGAAAACCATCGAAATGATGCGAACCAGCAGACGACCCGGTGGCAGGACGGTAATCCACTCGCGCTCGATCTTGAGCAAACCGGCCCGCTCCATTTCCTTCAAGTCATCGAGCTCCGCTTCGAAATATTCGTGGAAGTCGATCAGATGGGCACTTTCAATACTCTCGATCGAGAGTTCAAAATGGCACATCAGGGCCTGGATGATGGAACGGCGAAGGATGTCGTCGGCCGTCAGCTCGATGCCACGAAATACCGGCAGGGTGCCCGTATCAAGGGCGTCGTAATACTCGTCTGCGGTCTTGACGTTCTGGTAGTAGCTCGGCCCGACCTTGCTGATCGACGAAATACCAAATGACAACATGTCGCAGTCGGCGTAGGTCGAGTAACCCTGAAAATTACGGTGCAGGCGCCCCTGACGCTGGGCAACTGCCAACTCGTCATCTGGCTTGGCAAAGTGGTCCATGCCGATGAACACGTATCCGGCATCAGTCAGTTTCTTAATGGCCAGCGCGAGAATCTGCAGCTTTGTATCAGCCGACGGCAAGTCGGCATCGTTGATACGGCGCTGCGGCTTGAACATCCCCGGCATGTGCGCGTAGTTGTAGATCGAAAGGCGATCGGGGTCCATAGCCAAGACCCGTTCAATGGTCCTGTTGAAACCCATCACGGTCTGGTGCGGCAAGCCATAGATGAGGTCGACGGAAACCGACTTGAAGCCGTTGGCCCGCGCATCGCGGATCACGCTGTAGGTTTCTTCCTCGCTCTGCACACGATTGACGGCGACCTGCACCTTTTCGTCGAAATCCTGCACACCGACGCTCATCCGGTTGAACCCGAGTTCACCGAGCAGGGCAACCGTTGCCGTGTCGACCTTGCGCGGATCGACTTCGATAGAGTACTCGCCGCCATCGAGCAACTTGAAATGCTTGCGCGTTTCTCCCATTAACTGGCGCATCTCATCATGCGACAGGAAGGTGGGCGTACCACCGCCCCAATGCAACTGGATCACCTCATGCTCGCCATCGCGGCCTTCCAGCGCAGCGGCCTGTATATCCAGTTCCTTGGCCAGATAGCGGAGATATTTCGCGCTGCGCCCGTGATCCTTGGTGATGATCTTGTTGCAGGCGCAGTAATAGCAAATAGTGTTACAGAAAGGTATGTGGAAGTATAATGAGAGCGGTCGAGTTATACCGCCAATGTTCCGTTTGCCCAGCCACAGCTTTGCTGCCTCGGCGTCAAAGGCTTCGACAAAGCGGTCAGCTGTTGGATAGGACGTGTAGCGTGGGCCGTTGACATCAAAACGGCGAATGATCTGGGGATCGAATACGAGGTTTTCAGTTGCGAAATTCATTAGGCCTGCCACTAAATATGGGTCTGATTATGTTCGGAAGGTTCGAATTTATGGTTGACTTGGATCAAGCGAACGCAGGTTGCGAATGTCCCAAGCACACCCGCTAAATCAGGAAGTCACGCTTTCGGTCATCAAGACCGCTTGCTCCAATTGTAACCTGCGCGAACTCTGTCTTCCGTATGGTCTTAGCCAGGAAGAACTGGAGCGCCTTGATGACTTGGTGTCGACCCGTCGTCGCGTCAAGCGCGGTGACCACCTCTACCGAGCCGGCGAAGTATTCGATGCCATCTACGCAATACGCAGTGGCTTTTTCAAAACGGATGTTTTGCTTGAAGATGGTCGCGACCAGGTAACTGGTTTCCAGATGGCCGGCGAACTGCTCGGCCTTGACGGCATCAGCTCCGAACATCACACCTGCAACGCCATCGCACTTGAGGACAGCGAGATTTGTGCCATTCCGTTCTCCCGACTGGAAGGCCTGTCACGCGAAATCCATACCTTGCAGCACCATTTCCACAAGGTCATGAGCCGCGAGATTGTTCGCGACCATGGCGTTATGATGCTGCTCGGCACCATGCGCGCGGAGGAGCGACTGGCCGCCTTCCTGCTCAATTTGTCGCAGCGCTTCACGGCACGCGGGTTCTCGCATGCCGAGTTCTACCTGCGCATGACCCGCGAGGAGATTGGCAGCTACCTCGGCCTCAAGCTGGAAACCGTATCCCGTGCTTTCTCTCGTTTCCAGGAGGAAGGCCACATCGCCGTGCAGCAAAAGCACGTTCGCATCCTGAATGTGAACGGGCTCAAGGCCCTCATGAGCCACCGCCCAAGCTGATCGCAACTACCAGCGCAAGCGCGAAAGCTCCGCTGCGCGCTTGATCACGCGCTGCAACAACAATTCGGCACGCTGCCGACCGGACGTCCCGGTGCCGGGCAAGCGATAAGCCATCCACACTATCGAACGATCCTGCGGCAAGGTGTAGACCGCGATCGATAGCGGACACAGCGTCAGTTGCGCCGGGGCTTCGCGGACCAGTTCGGCTGCCAGTTGTCCACTGCAGAACTGGACGATTTCGGCATGAGCATACGGGATCTCGCCATCGCCGACTGCCGTGCGTGCCAGCATGTCGCGAAAAGGAAGGATGCTGCCAACCACCAGACCTTCGCTTTCGATGGCTTCGATCAGGCCATCATGGGCTGTACGGAAATCGCTGGCGCTGATCTTTACAACGTGTGCGTCGCTGGCCATTGAGAGGCCGGACAGGCTGATCAGCAAAAGAAGAACCAGAAAAAAACGGGACGCCCCGAGAGGCGTCCCAAACAGATGTGTAGAAACCATCTGACGCAAGAGTTCTTTACCGGACAGGCTCTTAGAACGAGTGCTTGATACCCATCGCCAGGCCATTGATACCGACACTGGTGCCGGCCCCGTTACCCATCGGGTTGATGGTGTATTTCCCGTTGGTGTCGTTCTTGATGTGCGCGAAGTCGGCGTACAGTTCGGTGCGCTTGGACAGGGCGTAGCGCGCGCCGACACCCAGCTTCCAGGCATCCGCGTCAGACAGGGTCTTGTCCTTGACCTGGCCGAACATGCCCATCACCGAGAACTTGCCGAGCGGCACGGTAGCGCCGACAAACCAGTTGCGGCGATCGTACTTCTGGTTGGCCGCCAGACCAAAGGCAGCAGCTGCGAACGTGGTATTACCGCCGATAAAGGAGTTCACATCGCCCTTGATGACGTCGTAGAGGCCGCTGACCTTGACCACGCCGAAGTCGTAGGAAGCGCCGGCGGTGGCGACGTACAGTCGGTCGCGGTCATAGCCAACGGCACGGGTCGTTTCATAGTCGAGGTCGATGCTGAGCGGGCCTTTCGCGTAGATCAGGTTGGCCGACAGCAGGCGGTCGTCGCCGGTGTTGCCGGTACCGGTATTGGGCGTCGTATGGACGCTTTTCAGGCTGCCTTCGGCACCCTGCGTGTTGGTGGCAGTGGCCAGAATCACGGTGAAGCCGGAAAAGGACGGCGAGATGTAAGCAAGTGCATTGGCCGCGCGGTCGTACTGGGTGGTCATCGATGTCAGGCTGGCGACCGAGTAGTTGCCGAACGGGCTGTACTTGCCGTAGATGCCGAAGCGGATGCCGTCCAGGTAGCCGGCGACGACCGTGCCAAAGCCGCCGGTCAGGCCGACATACTGGTGGCCTGCTGATGCCAGGCCGGTATTGGTGTCCGGGCTGATGCGATATTGCAGATCGAACAGCGCCTTCAGGCCGTTGCCCAGATCCTCGACACCCTTGAAGCCGATGTGGCTCTGCGAGGCAGCGCTCTGCAGATCGTACTGCGACTGGCCATTGGCAACCGCGCCGTTGTTCCCCTGACGGAACATGACGCCCATATCGACGTTACCGTAGATGGTGACGTTGGTTTGCGCAAACGCGGCGCCGGAAGTGACAGCCGCAACAGCCAGCGCGATTAGTTTTTTCTGCATTGAATTGCTCCTCAATCATCTTTTGTGTGAATGAACCCCGAAGCGTGTCCCGCCCCGTGCGAATCTGCCCTCCCCCATCCCTGAGGTCAGTGCTTCGCGCTAAGTAATTGCGAAGCCCGTGCCAGGCTGAAAAAAACAGCCGAAAAAGCCATGCAAACCCAGTCACCCGCTTGATTTCAGGCCATTTTTCCGGTTGACCGCAACAGTCAGGCACGCAGGCCGACGCGTTCATTTTCTGGACAATTGCTGCGCCTGTGAGCCAAAACGAAACAGTGTTCAGTGTTTCATCAGACACAAAAAAGCCCGGGCTCGGCCGGGCTTGAGCGGGGAATGGAGGTGCTCAAAAACTGTAGCGGGCAGTTACACCAGCGAGCCAGGTACGCCCCGGCGCGGCTTCGTAGTAACGGCTGTTGCCGTCGCCGACGATCACCGAGCCGACGTACTGGCGATCAAAAATATTGTCGAGGCGCAGGAAGGTACGCAAGTTTAGCGCACCAAATTTGCGGTCGACACCGAAGCGAAGGTTGGCAATGGCGTATGCCGGGGCAGCCTGCTTGGTGTTGGTGTCCTCGACATAGACCTTGCTACGCGCAACCCCCTCGACGGCGGCGTGGAATCCGCTGGCCGGATGTCTCCAGGCCAGTTCGCCGAAGAGGCTCTGGGCGGGAACGCCGGGCAGTCGGTTGCCAGAGTTGATCAGGCCGGACGAGGAGGTAAACGCCTCGTCGTAGCGTGCTTCGAGCAACGTGTAGGCCAGACGCGTCGACAAATTGTTGGCCCAGCGGCTGTCGACCCCGGCTTCGAGGCCACGGCGCAGCGTCTGGCCGGCATTGCGGAAAGTCGTCCGACCGCCGGAAGCGGAGGCGACGACCAGTTCATCCTCGGTCTCGATCTGGAAGACGGCAAGATCGAGGCGGGTGTTGTTGCCGATAAACGCCTTGAGACCGGTTTCGTAGTGCGTGCTGGTCGACGGCTTGAGGTTGTAGCTGAAAGTGCCGCCCGGGCCGGAGTAGAAGAGTTCGTTGAAGGTGGGCGCCTCGAAACCGCGCGCCGCACTGGCGTAGATATTGACGCTTGGCATCAGGCGGAACATGGCGGCAATGGTCGGCGTCGTCTTCTCGTAGCTCACATTGCCGCTGTCGTTGCCGTTGCTCAGGTAGGCGTCCTTGACGCTGAACGACACATTGCTGTGCCGCAGGCCGCCACTGAAGGTCCAGCGCTCCCCCTGCCACTCGGCCTGGGCATACTGATCGAAGCTCGCGACGCGATCCTCTTCGGCGCGGCGCTGATTGCCTTTGACGCCAAGCGTGATGCCGATGAAGTTCTCATAACCGCGCCGCTGGTCGATCGCCTGCTCGTATTCGACACCCACCGTCGTCGTCAGCTTGCCGCCGGCGAGTTGAAAACGGCCGACCCAGCGCGTCGAAGCACCGGCAAAATCGCGGTCGAAATCGATGACGCCGCCGGAATGTTTGGCGTTGCCTTGTGGGCCGGCCGGAATCGACTGGTACTGGATGGTCGAACGTTGCCCGGCATAAGCCGAAACCAGCACCGAATGATCGCCAAAACGATGCTCGTAGGTCAGCCCACCCTGCATGTGGTCGATGCTCTTGCGCGTGTTGTAGTCGAGCGCTGGCTGGGCGACGCTGCGTGGATTGGCCTGGAAGCCTGCCCAGGTCTGGCCTTGAGGGTCTTCGGCCGTCTGCCTGAAGCTGTTGGCAATAAACGTCAGCTTGCCATCCACGCTGGGACGGTATGTCAATTTGACCATGGCCTGGTCACGTTCGGCCTTGCTGTGGTCGCGGTAACCGTCGGTAGCGAAACGCGAAGCATCGATGACATAGCCCAGCCCGCCGACTTCACCCTGCGCACTGATGTCGGCCTTCCACGTATTGTTGCTGCCGGCAACGAAGCCGCCTTCAACACTGGGCGCACCCTTGCCATCCGGCGTGAACATCTGGATGACGCCGCCGGCGTGGTTGCCGTAGACCACGGCCATCGGCCCGCGCAGGACTTCGATGCGTTCGGCGCGATCGAGGTTGAAGGTCGCTGCCTGACCCTGGCCATCCGGCATCGACGCCGGGATACCGTCGGAAATCAGCCGAATGCCGCGTACGCCGAAGGCGGAACGGGCACCGAAACCACGCGACGAAATCTGCAGATCCTGCGCGTAATTCTGGCGATTCTGCACCGTGATGCCGGGCACCGCGACCAATGCTTCGGAGGCATTGACCCGCGCCTGATCGGCACCGATACGTGCCGCGTCGACGACATCGACGGCAGCCGGCAGATCAAACGTGTTGTGCTCGACGCGGCTGCCGCTGACGACGACCGAATCGAGCGTCAGCGCCGTTTCGGCTGCGATGCCGAAGCATGGGAAGGTGGTGGCGAGGATGAGAGCCAGGCGCTTCGGATTTTGTCTCATGATTTTTGTCATTTTCAGGTTGATGCGTGATTTCGTTTTTGACCAAATTTTCTGGTCGACCGTGGAAGGCGACCTCACTCTGATTATTGGCGAAGCGCATAGAGCTGACGACATGGCAATCGCCAATAGAGCCTCATGAAAATCATGAGATCGCAGGGTTCCTATTTTTGGCCAGTTTTTCCGGTTGGCCGTGACAAGCCAGGATCAGGCGATTTGCCACCGCCGCCACTTCCCGCTAACGTGCGCGCTGAACATTTCTCCAACCGCAACGAAGGCTCCCAACATGCAGAAACGCTTCATCGCCAGCGCCGCCCTCCTCCTCGCCCTCTCATTTCAGGCCACGGCTGCCGAACCCAAGGAAGTGATGACCGATTCCGGCATCGGCATCACCATGCTCAAGGAAGGCTCTGGCGCCAGCCCGAAGGCCACCGACACGGTCAAGGTGCACTATCGCGGCACGCTGACCAATGGCCAGGAATTCGACAGCTCGTACAAGCGCAACGAACCGGCGGCTTTCCCCCTCAACCGCGTGATCCCGTGCTGGACTGAAGGCGTGCAGAAGATCAAGGTCGGCGGCAAGGCCAAGCTGGTCTGCCCATCCAACCTGGCTTACGGCGCCCGTGGCGTACCGGGCATCCCACCCAATTCGACATTGATCTTCGAAGTCGAATTGCTCGACATCGCCAAGTAATCTACAGCCGGCACCTGCCGGCTTTTTTACGCCAGCGCCCGACGAATCGCCGCCGCGAGGATGGCCGGGTCTTCAGCGCCCACCACCACCTCCCGGCCGTCGACAATGAAGGTCGGCACCATCGAAATTCCCATTGCCCGGAACTGGCGCTCCAGGGTGCGCACTTCATCGGTGTCTGCACCAGAAGCCAGATAGCGCTCGACTTCGTCGCCGGAATAGCCGCATTCGACTGCCAAGTGCTTGAGCAGGGCCGGATCGCCTATCCGCTCACCGCGCTGGAACTGGGCGACGAACAGCCGCTCTACGAGCGAGGTCGCATCGCCGTGTTGTTGCGCCCAGTGGATCAGCCGGTGCGCCTGCAGCGTGTTGGCACGGACATCGATTTTCTCGAAGGCGTAGTTAACACCCCACTGCCGGCCAGCGGCGCGCACGCGCTCGAACAGCGCTTCGACCGGCGCCTGACCGCCAAATTTCTTTTCGAGAAACGGCAGATAAGGCTCGCCTTCCGGCGGCGTATCGGGGTTCAGGAAAAACGGACGCCAGCGCTTCTCGCAGGCAAAGTCGGGCAGCGCGCGACGCACCTCGGCGATAGCTGCATCAAGGCGGCGAAGGCCGATAAAACACCATGGGCAGACGAGGTCAGAAATAATGTCGATCGTTGTCATGCGGCAATGTTACGCCCGCAAAAGGGAGTGCGGGGCAGCAATTGGCAGCGCGAATCGAAACCCACCGAAACCGTTGGACTGTCGCTCAACCCAAACAGAGGGCCTCCTCCGCAACCCAGCCTAGCGCCTTCGAGCACGCCCGGGCCATGGTGGGCGACAGGACATCGTGGCCGCCATCAATCACCGGAACCCAAGTCGCCTCGGGCCACGCCCGGTGCAGCGCCTCGGCCGTTTTAGCCGGGCAGACCGGATCGTTCATACCCTGAACGATGACGGCTGGAAGATGCTGAATGCGTTCAAGTCCGGCCAGCAACTGACGAGGCATCAGGAAACAGTCACGGCTCAGGTAATGCATCTGGATGCGCGCCCTGGCCAGTTGCATGGCATCCGGCTCGGTGGGCAAGATTGGCTTGCCGACCAGCTTGCGCTGGTAGTTGAGCCAGAGGCTGGCGGCCTGGCTAGCGGCCCGCGGATCGGCTCCCAGGATGCGGCGGGCGAAGGCGGGCAGCGGGTTGCTGTGCTCTTCGCTGGGCAACAGGCTGACCAGGCCTTCGGCGTAGGCCACGATCTCCTCGCGCGAACCGAGGAAAATGCTGTGCATGACCAGCCCACGAACGCTTTCGGGAAAAATCTGGGCGTATGCCAAGGCCAGCAGGCTGCCCCACGAGCCGCCGAACACGATCCACGACGAGATGCCCAAGGCCTCGCGCACGTAATCGAGGTCGGCCACCAGGTCGGGCGTCATGTTCGCCTCAAGTTCGCCGCCCGGCAGGCTGCGCCCGGCACCACGCTGGTCGATGAAGACGACGCGGTAAACCTCGGGATCGAACAGCCGCCGATGCTCGGGCAAACAACCGCCGCCCGGCCCGCCATGCAGGAAGACAACGGGCAGGCCATCGACCGGCCCGCACTCTTCGACGTGCAGGATATGGCCGTCACCGACCGCCATTTGCCGGATGCAGCGCGGCCGGCAGTCAGGATAGAGATGGTCCGACACTCAGGCCTCGATCAGGCCGTTGCGCACGGCGACGAGCGTCAGCTCGGCGGCGTTCTGCACATTAAGCTTCTGCTTGATGTGATAAAGGTGGGTGCCGACCGTGCTCGGGCTCAGGCAGAAATCCTCGGCCACATCGTTGACTGACCGTCCCTCGGCCAGCTTCATGAAGACAGCCAGTTCCTTCTCTGTCAGCGTGTCGACCGGGCTGGACGAGCCGGACAGCTGGGCCAGCGCGACGGCCTGCGCCAGCTCGGGATCGAGGTAGCGGCGCTCGCTAGCGACCTGGCCGACGGCACGCAGGAATTCCTCGGGCGCTGCCCGTTTGCACAGGTAGCCACGGGCGCCAAGACGCAGGGCGCGCACCGGCACGATGTCGTCGTTGTGGGCCGAGAGCATGAGCACTTTGGCCTTGGCATCCCAGGCCAGCAGGCGTTCCAGCGCGGCCAGGCCGCCAATGCCGGGCATCGAGACATCCATCACCACGACGTCCGGGCTCAGTTCGGCGTAGAGGCGAACAGCGTTTTCGCCGTTCTCGGCCTCGCCCACCACCTTGGCGCCGCCGCCTTCGAGCAGGCAACGAAAGCCGAGGCGAACCATCGCGTGGTCGTCGGCGAGCAGGATGCGCTTGCCTTGCAGAGCTTTGTTCATGCGAATTCCTCCGGGGAGTGTTGCGCTACGGCATCCGGCAGGCGGGCGACGATGCAAAAGCCGCCGCCAGCCGCAGGTTCTAATTGAAGACTGCCACCCAGCGCGGCGATGCGCTCGCCCATGCCGGCCAGGCCGAGGCCGCAACCGGCCTGACTGGAAGGCCGGCCGGAACGACCGACGCCGTTGTCGGCCAGCGTCAGCTGCAGGCAGCCGGCGGCGCGTGTGATGCAAAGCTCGACGCTGCTGGCGTGGGCGTGACGCACAACGTTGGTCAAGCCTTCCTGCACGATGCGGACGACGGCCAGGGCCAGGTCGTCTGCCAGCGGCGCATGGCCGAGGTCGAGGCGGGCAACGAGTGCGATGTTGGGCTGCTGTTCGCGCCAGACGGCGAGCTGACGTTCCAGCGTTGTCGCCAGCCCGTTGCCGGCAGCCGGGCGCAGGCGGTGCAGGATGTTGCGCACGCCATCCTGCATTTCGCCGGTCACGGCAACGATGCCCTGCGCCGGAATGTGCAGCGAGGGCGCATCGCCGGTGCGCTGGACGATGGCACCGGCCAGCGCGCGCACGGCGGTGATGCCCTGGGCCAGCTCATCGTGCAGTTCGCGGGCGATGACCCGGCGTTCCTCTTCCAGCCGGGCGTTCATCTGGCGGTCAACTTCGCGGGCGCTTTCGAGGCGGACGTTCTCGTCCACCGCCTCGCCCAGCCTGTCGGCCATGCCGTTGAAGGCGCGCGAGATGCGGCCGAGCTCCGGCGTCGCAAAAACCGGCAGACGGGTGTCGAAACGGCCGCGCCCGGTGCGATCGAGGGCGCGCATGATATCTGCCAGCGGGCTCAAGGCCCGGCCCAGCGCCCCGCGTGTCGCAACAAAAATGAGGCAAAGCAAGGCGACAGCCCAGCCGGCCATGGCGGCCAGATCGTCCCAGGCATCGAGCACCGCGCGCGAGGCATCGGGATGCAGGGTCAGCGTGTAACCATCGACCGCCAGTGTGCGCGTTGGCAGTTCAGGCGCGAGCAGCCCGGCGAACCAGCCCGGCACGGTGCGCCCGGCCTTGTAGGTCGGGGCTGGCGAGCGGTAGATGGTGTCGCCCGCAGTGGTACTGATTTCGAGTTCATTGGCCCGTACCCGGCCGATGGCGCGAGCGACGCCGAGCAGGCGCTCGCCGCGCGTAGCCGCCGGCACGTCGTTCATTTCGCCGAGCACGGCTTTCAGCCATTGCTCTGAAACGCGCGATGCCGCCTCAACTTCTTCGTGGATGGCGTTGCGCGTGCCGTGCAGCCACAAACCAGCGAGGATGATCAGCAGGCTGGCCGCCAGTGCGGTGAGAACGAGGCCGACGCGGGTGTGCAGGCTCAACCGCAGCTTGCTGCGGTCAACCGGAAAAATCGGCCAGTTTTGAAATTTCATTTGCCGCCAAACACGTAGCGCACGCCGAGCCAGCCGGAGCGCGGTGCTCCCGGCGCGACGAAGGTTTCACGACGCCAGTCGTCGGGGTTGGCCTGGAAGCTGCCGCCGACGAAGGGGTTTTCAGCGAGCGCGCCGGCCGTCGCGTAATGCTTGTCGAAGACGTTGTTGATCTTGGCAAAGAGTTGCCAGCCGCCGCCCAGCCTGGCTTCGGCATTGAGGTTGAGGATGGCATAGCCGGGGATCCGGCCCGGGCCGTCGAAGGTGCGCGTGTTGCCCAGGGCATCGGTATAGGTGCCGCTCTGGTGCTGGTTGTTTTCGTTACCGCGCACGGTCTGGCCGGAGAAGGCCTGCACGTCGCCGCCGATGCGCAACCAGTCGGTAGCGCGCCAGGCAAGGCCGAGCTTGAGGCTGTGCTTCGGCAGGCCGGGGATATGGTTGCCCTTCTTGACATGGATTTCATCGTCCTGCCCGCCGCCCGTACACTCCGCCGCCGTACCGCGCGTGCTGTTGTTTTCGGCCAGGATGCAGGCGTCGGAACGGAAAGTGGCTTGTAGCCAGCTGTAGTTGGCGTACCAGTCGAGACGGCGATGGCTGCCGTTGAGACCAAGTTCGAGGCCCTGGCGCAAGGTCTTGCCGTAGTTGGTGAAGTAACCGGCGCTGGTCGAGGTGCCAACGAACAGAATGTCGTCGCTGCTCATGGTGCGGAAGACGCCGGCATTCCAGTTCGCATCTCCCAAGAATTCGCCAGCCAGCTTGCCGCGCAGCCCGGCTTCGAGCGTGCGGGCGACGACCTGTTTGAGGTACGGATCAGCGGCCATCGAGTTGGGCAGGGTACAGGGGTTGGCCGGGTCGGCACAGCCAAGTTCGATCGGCGTCGGCACGCGGTTTCCCTGGCTGAAGCCGGCGTAGGCGTTGAGCGTCGGGACGATCTGCCAGCTCAGGCCGATAGCCGGGTTGAGTTTGCGGTATTTGTGATCGCCGTCGAGGTTATGCGGCGCACCGGGGTTCAGTTCATCAACGGTCTTGACGTGGCTCATGTTGTAGCGAGCCGAAGCAGTCAGGTGCAGGTTGGGCATCAACGAGTACGTGTCGGTGACGAACAGGCTGGCCGTGCTGGTCTTGCCGTTGATCTGGTTCTGAATGGACAGCGCCTGCAGATCGGAGACGCCGCGGCTGGCGTCGAGATCGCCCAGCTCCTGCGTCTGCTGGAAGTTGATGCGGGACTGGTCGTAGGAGGCGCCGACGGCAAGCTGATGCTGCTTGCCGCTGAAATTCCACTGCGCGGCGATGCCTGTGCCGCGCTGGCTCGTCCGAGTACGATTGTTGGCCCCCGTTTCATCGGGCGCCGGGCCGACACTGCCGCCGGTTACCCAGTTTTCGTAGTCGTCTTCATAGTCATCGTTCATGTCGCCGTTCAGCGTGCGCGTCTTGGTCCGCCGGTGATAGACGCTGCCACTCAGGCTTTGCGTATCGCTGAGCCACAGCTTGCCGTTGAGGGCGAGCTGGGTCATGTCGTTGCGCGTCTCGTCGGGGTGCGTGAAGATATTTTCGCGACGCGCGGCGAGCATCGATTGCGGCACGAGACCATTGCCGATCAGCCGGCTGCGCGCCTTGGTCAGCGTCAGGTCGGCCTCGCCGGCGGCGTTGCGGAAGGACAGCTTGCCGAAGAACTGCTTGACGTCGGACGGCGAATGGTCGCGCCAGCCGTCTTCGCGGAACCAGTCGCCGGCGCCGTACCAGCCGAAAGTACCATTGTTGCCGCCGTATTCGAGCTCGGTGTTGGTGCGGTTGAAACTACCGCCGGAAAACTCGATCTTGCCGCCCGGGTGCGAGAAACCGCTCTTGGTCCGCATGGACAGCGCACCGCCCAGAGTATTGAGGCCGAACGCCGGGTTGGAACCGGGAACCAGGTCGATGCCGGCAATCGCCGAATTGGGGATCAAATCCCAGTTGACCGTGTCGCCGAAGGGTTCATTGACGCGCACGCCATCGACGTAGACCGACAGCCCCTGAGCCGTGCCGAGCAGCGGCGAGGCGGTGAAGCCACGGTAGTTGAGGTCGGCCTGGTAAGGATTGCCTTGGACTTCATTGACGGTGACCGACGGCACCTGGCGCACCATCTGCTCGGCGATGTTCTGGCTTTCGATTTCATCAAGCCGGCGGTCGTCGAGCGACTGGACATTGGCCGGCAGGTGCAGGCGCGGCACACCGACGCCGGACAGCGGCGTGGTGCCGACCACCTCGACGGTGGGTAAGGTGACCAGCGGATCGGCAGCGAAAGCCGGAGCGAAGGCGGTGGAGATGGCGATGGCGAGTAGCGAGCGCTGGGGAATTTGTCTCATGTTGTTTTCTTGAGCTTGTAGTTGATAGGTACGACGACTTGAATTTCGTTGCTGTCGAGCGCCTCAGGCAGCGGTGGCAGACTGGCCAGTGTTTCGAGCATGGCCAGCGCGTGCTGGTCGAGGACATCGAATCCGCTTGAGCGGTCGACCGCGACGCCGAGCAGGTTGCCCTTGCGCGCCACCTTCAGGCGCAGGCGAACCTCGCCCTCCCAGCCACGCATGGCGGCGACGCGCGGGTATTCCTGATGGCGGGCGAAGAGTTCGCCGAGGCGCTGGCGATAGCCGTCGAGCACTTCGCTCTGCGGGCGTTGCGGGCGTGCTGGCGGTGGCGTGACCTCCGGGGCATGCCGGGCAGCTTCGGCGGCCGGTGCGGCGACGGGCGTCGCCGGCTGGGTACTGTCGGCGGCTGACGCCATGGAAGGCGCGGGCGCTTGGGCCGGCACATTGGCCGGCCCGGCAGTCTGAGTCGTTCGCGTAGCCGGCCGCTCCGAACGACTGGCTTCCTGCCGGGCCTTCTGGGGGACGACTGCCGGCGCGGGAGCGACTTCGGCAACAGGTCCGGATTCGGTAACCGCCATCAATCGGATCGAGGCAAGGATGGGTGGCAGGCTGATCGGCCCGTTCTGGCGCTGCCACGAGGTCAGCGCGAACAACGAGGCGTGGAAGAGGATGGACAGTCCCAGAATTGCCCAAAATTTCCGGTTCACCGTGGGAACGGCGGGTGCCTCGATCATGGCCGCGTGGCTCATGGTTTCGCCCCCAGCGCTTCCTGCTCGGCCGCCGGAAAGAGATGGCCGACCGAGCGGCGATATTCGCTGGCCGCCACCGGCAGGCTGGCAAATTCGGCGGGCAGCGGGCGGGCCAGCACGTCGTTCATGTCCAGCCCAGCCTTTGCCGCGTCGCGCAGGGCGGCGCTCAGCCAGGTCAGCCAGGCACGGGTCTGGCGTATCGGTGCGGCGTCAGTGGTCGGCGCGCCGTGCCCCGGGACCAGCAGCTTGAAACCGGATTCGCGGGTCAGGGCGTCGAGCTGGTCGAGGGCCTTGAGCCAGTGCGCGATGTCGGCATGCGGCGTGGTCGGCGCGCGGCCGTTGAAGGCGAGATCGCCTGCGAAGACGACGCCGCTCGTTGCATCGACGATGACCAGATCGGCGCCGGTATGACCGTCAAGCGCAACAAGACGCAGGCTGCGGCCGGCAACTTCGACAACGCCGGCGCTCAGCGTCTTGCCGGGCAGTTGGACTTCGGTGCCCTTCATCCAGTCGCCCGACATCCGGTAGAGGTTTTCGGCGAAGGCGTTGCCATCGGCGGCGATGCCGTTGCGCGTTTCGGCCAGCGCGGCGATCGGCACATCGGCGAAAGCCTGGTTGCCGAGAAAGTGGTCGGGGTGGTGGTGTGTGTTGATGACCAGCGCGATGGGCTTGGCGGTGACCGCAGCAATCGCCCGGCGCATCTGCTGGCCGTAGCGCAGCGAGGGGCCGCTGTCGATGACGATGACGCCCTGCGCGGCGACGATGAAGGCGGTGTTGACGATGTTGCCGCCGTTGTCGGTGGTGAAATCCTCGGTCTTGCCGATGAAGGCGTAGACGTTTTCGGCAAGGGGACGGGCACTCAGGCGGTAGTCGAAATCGACCGCCCCGAGCTGGCCGGCAACCAACATCAGCAGCGAACAGAGCAGCCGTTTCACTGGGCTATCCTCGCCTTGAAAGCGTTGCCGTTGTTGTCGCGACCAGTGGCCTCGACCGGGCCGTCGGCACTGGTTCGCTGCAGCGTGAATACCGGGTTTTCGCTGACCGGCTCGTAGGTCTGGACACGCATCAGGCGCTTGCCGGCGGTATCGGCGAAGTTGATTTCTTCGAGGAAGAAGGCCGGCGTGCCGGCAACCAGGCCGGTGTCCATCGGATGCACGATGCGCATGCGCAGCCGGCCGGCGTTC
Organism: Dechloromonas sp.; assembly: GCA_016790815.1. Taxonomy (GTDB): domain Bacteria; phylum Pseudomonadota; class Gammaproteobacteria; order Burkholderiales; family Rhodocyclaceae; genus Azonexus. The sequence goes on along the minus strand of JAEUOG010000057.1, from coordinate 7,572 downwards.
GGACCTTCGCTCCACTGGCGGCCGCTGACTTCGTTGAGGCGCTGCTGCCACTCCTTCGAGCCACCGGCCGCAGACGGGGCCGTGCAACCACCACCCACCGTATTCACCCAGGTGCCGCCAACATGCCAGACACCTTCAGCCGTACGCACTGCTGCGCGCACCGGCGTCGATTGCTGGAGCTTGACGCGAAAGCCGAGGAAAGCCGGGGCGCTTTCGGGAAAGAAGCGCAGCACTTGAACGATGGGATTGAAGTCGGCAAAGACCACCACTTCGACAACCCCGGGCAGCGCCGTGGCATCGACGGTGACCGGCACCTGCATCGGATTCTCGGCCGTCGATGGCGCAACCACCTTGACGCGAGGATCGAAGAGCACCGGCGCGCCGGCCAGGAAGGCTTTCTGCATTTCCGACCAGCGCGCCGAGGCGAGCGGATCGCCGTTCTCGCGCAAGGCAGCAGCTTCGGCCGGCGGCATCAAGGCCGCCAGAGCAATCGCCGCAATGGTCAAGGGGTATTTCATCGTGTCTCGCTCCAATTCGCCCTGCGGGCTGTTTGACGAGAACCGTTTGCAAAGCGCGTGCCAAGGTCGGGCCATTTGCGCCAATCGCTGATCTGGCCAGCAAAAGCGCAGCGGCGCAGCACACTGTCACAGCACCTGAACAACCCGAGTGTGCAACTTTGGAGCAGGTGGTGACAATTGGAACAGGGCCCTTGCCAGTTGCCCGGCCCTGCAAAAAATCCGTGAAAAGCCGGCTTCAGCCCCGCCAACAGGAGCGCCGGGCGTTTCGGCCCGGCTTGGCACAGCCCTTGCAGATTATTTCCCCGCCAGCGAGCCGGTTCAGGGAATGGAGGTGGCTCGCCAGCATGTCATTCCACGCAGACCGACCGTGTTCAGCACGGTTTTCTGCGGAGGAACCATCGGAAAATCAAGGAGACAATCCATGCACAGTCATACCCCTTTCAAGCGGAGAGCCATTACCCTCGCGCTTCTGACGGCAGCGGCATTTGCCGGCAGCCCGGCCAGCGCCGGCGTCACTGACGCCGACATCCTCAACGACGCCAAGACTCCCGGCGACGTCGTCAGCTTCGGCCTCGGCACCCAGGGTCAGCGTTTCAGCCCGTCCACCCAGATCAACGCCAAGACCGTCAAGAACCTGGTCCCGGCCTGGTCGATGTCCTTCGGCGGCGAGAAGCAGCGCGGCCAGGAATCGCAGCCGGTCATCGCCAATGGCAAGATGTTCGTCACCGCTTCCTACAGCCGCCTCTTCGCGGTCGATGCCAAGTCCGGCAAGAAGCTGTGGAAGTACGAGCACCGCCTGCCCGACGGCATCATGCCGTGTTGCGACGTGATCAACCGCGGCGCCGCCCTGTACGGTGACCTGGTCATCTTCGCGACGCTGGATGCCCAGCTCGTCGCCCTGAACCAGGACACCGGCAAGGTCGTCTGGAAGGAAAAGCTCGGCGACTACGCTGCTGGCTACTCCGCCACCGCCGCCCCGATCATCGCCAAGGGCAAGCTGATCACCGGCGTTTCCGGTGGTGAGTTTGGCATCGTCGGCCGCATCGACGCCCGCGACCCGTTGACCGGCAAGCTGGTGTGGACCCGCCCGACCGTCGAAGGTCACATGGGTTACAGCTTCAACGCGGCTGGCGAAAAGGTCGAAAACGGCATTTCCGGCACCACCAACGCCACCTGGACCGGCGACCTCTGGCAAACCGGCGGCGCAGCGACCTGGAACGGCGCTACCTACGATCCGGAAACCAACCTGATCTTCGCCGGCACCGGCAACCCGGCCCCGTGGAACAGCCACCTGCGCCCGGGCGACAACCTGTTCTCATCGTCCACCGTGGCCATCGACGCCGATACCGGCAAGATCGCCTGGCACTACCAGAACACCCCGCACGACGGCTGGGACTTTGACGGCGTGAACGAATTCGTTTCCTTCGACTACAAGGATCCGAAGACGGGCAAGATGGTCAAGGCCGGCGGCAAGGCCGACCGTAACGGTTTCTTCTTCGTGAACGACCGCACCAACGGCAAGCTGATCAACGCCTTCCCCTTCGTCAAGAAGATCACCTGGGCAACCGGCTACAACCTCGAAACCGGCCGTCCGAACTACATCGAAGAAGGCCGTCCGGGTGACCCGGCTGCCGGCGCCGATGGCAAGAAGGGCAAGGTCGTCTTCTCGGCCCCGTCCTTCCTTGGCGGCAAGAACCAGCAGCAGATGGCCTACAGCCCGCAGACCGGCCTCTTCTACGTGCCGGCCAACGAGTGGTCGATGGACATCTGGAACGAACCGGTTTCCTACAAGAAGGGTGCTGCCTACCTGGGCGCCGGCTTCACCATCAAGGCCATCCACGACGACCACATCGGCGTGCTGCGTGCCATGGACCCGGCCACCGGCAAGATCGTCTGGGAAAACAAGAACTACGCCCCGCTCTGGGGTGGCGTCCTGACCACCGCTGGCGGCCTGGTGTTCTATGGCACCCCGGAAGGCTTCCTGAAGGGTGTTGATGCCAAGACCGGCAAGGAACTGTGGTCCTTCCAGACCGGTACCGGCATCGTTGCACCGCCGGTCAGCTGGGAACAGGATGGCGAGCAGATGATCGCCGTGACGACCGGCTGGGGCGGCGCCGTGCCGCTGTGGGGCGGCGACGTCGCCAAGCGCGTGAACTTCCTCGAACAGGGCGGTTCCGTCTGGGTGTTCAAGCTGCACAAGGGTTAATTGAAGTTTTTCGGGCGCTCCGGCGCCCGATAGCAACGGCGCGACGGTTTCGGCCCTCGCGCCGTTTTTCATTTTTGGGCTATTTTTCCGGTTGACCGTGGGAATGCATCGATCCGGGTATACAAACCTGAAATAACCGATAAACTAACCTTTATAAGACTTAACAGATAGTTTATTAACCATGTCGCGTTCAACGAACAGTATCATCGCCCTTCCGCCCGAATCGCTCGCGATGTTGAAGAACCTCGGCCTGCGTCTGCGCGCCAGGCGTCTTGCCCAGAACATGACGCTGGAACAGGCTGCCGAGCGCCTACTCTGTTCACCGACCACCTATCGCGCACTGGAAAGCGGCAAGCCGACGGTCAGCCTGGGTTTGCTGGCCCATGCCTTATGGCTGTTCGGGCGCCTGGAGGACATGGAACAACTCAGTCCGCTGGAAATCGGCATGCTCGGCAACAAACGTAGCCAGCGAGCACGCCCTGTAGCGAAGGGAGTCAGCGATGACGAACGGGATTTCTGAAAGTTCGTTGTACGTCGGTCTTTACCTGCCGGGGCAAGAAGCGCCGACGACGGCAGCGCTGCTCAAGCTCGAACGCAACAATCTGCAGGAAAGCGGCCATCTGGCCTACGGCCTGGGCTACCTTGCACGCCCCGATGCGCTGGCGCTGAATCCGCTGCACCTGCCTTTGCAGCAAGAAACCTTCCGCCTGCCGGCGCGTCTTCTCCGCGACGGTGGGTCCTTGCCGCTGAGCATCAAGGACGCCCTGCCCGACGCCTGGGGGCTGCGCGTTCTCGCCAACGAACTCGGTGGGCGCCTGCCGAGCGAGCGCGAACAACTGTTGCTGACCAATGAGGATCGCGTCGGTGCCATGGTTTTTTCCGATAGTCGCGACATGCCGGCGCCGGCCGAACAACCGCACGACGAACTGAGCCAACTGGCCGATGCCGTACGCCGCCTGCAATACGACATGGAAATTCCGCCACCGCTCAAACGCCTGCTGCTGCGCGGCGGCAGCCTGGGCGGCGCCCGCCCCAAGGCGTCGTTTACGCACGATGGAGCTTTGTGGCTGGCCAAGTTCCCCGCCGCCGGCGACCCACTTGATGTTCAGGTGCTCGAAGCCACGGCGCTCGGCCTCGCCATGGGCTGTGGCATCCAGGTGCCGCAGTTTATGACCATGCCGGTCAGGCACGGCGAAAACGCCTTCCTGTCGCGCCGCTTCGACCGTTTTGGCGAACAGTCACGGCAGCGCCTGCACTACCTGTCAGCCAGCGCCCTGCTCGACATCCCCTATGAATCGAGCGCCGGCAGCTACGTCGAATTTGCCCGTGTCATCCGCCGGCTCAGCCTGCGGCCCGGTGCCGACTTGAAGGAACTCTTTCGACGCATGATTTTCAACCTGCTGATCGACAATACCGACGACCACCTGAAAAACCACGGCATGCTTTGCTTGGGAGGGGATCGTTACATTTTGTCGCCGGCCTTCGACGTCGTACCGCAACTGACCAATCTCGGCTACCAGATGCTGTCGATCGACGGAACAACGCAGGAATCCAGTCTCGAACTGGCAGTTCAGTCGGCAGCGCATTTCGATCTTTCGGCCGATCAGGCCAACGCGACCATCAAGGAAATGGCCGGTATTGTTTACAGCCAATGGTGGCTGCACGCCAAGCTGCAGGACGTGCCGGAGACGTTACGCAAGCGCCTGGAAAGCTGTTTTGGCCGGCAAAAGCAAATCATCGGCGCCGGGCAATTCGGCTTCTGACGGGATCGGGCCTCACTCCCGCCGGGCGCCCGCCCGGGATTCGAAGAAGACCTGAATCGCCCAGGCCAGTTCCTGCTTGAGCACGCCCTGCCACGGCGGCATGTGCGTGACGCCGACGATGACCTTACCGTTGCGCACGGTTTTGGCGAAGTAGGCGTCGTTGTCGCGCATGCACGCGGCGTTCAGCTCGGCGTCGCTGATCCGCTTGCAGAAGCGGTTGAGCTGGCGAAGATCGGGGGCCGGGGCGGCGTTGGTGCTGGCGTCGGCGCCGTGGCAGCGGGCGCAAGCCTGGTTGTAAGCATCGCGGCCGATTGCCAGGGCGGTCGGGTTGCCTCGGTAGGGGTTTTCGGCCAGCCAGGTTTCGCCCAACGGCGGCAAGCCGTCCGGCGACACTGCTGGCGCCACGGCGACTTCGTTGGCCATGGCGAGCGAGGAAGACAGCGCGGCCAGGAGAATGAGGAGCAATTTTTTCATGGCCATCACCAGTCGGTCGGGCAGTTGGTACAGCCTTCGAAATCGGCTTCCTGGAACACCGCGAAGCGGCGGTAGATGCCGGTCAGATCGGCTTTGCGGAAATTGACGGTGAAAAATTTGGTCTCCTGGAGGTTGGCGTTGTTGAGCCGGACGCCGATGAACCAGGCGAAATTGGCCTTGGCCGCTTCGAGGTTGGCGGCGGTCAGGTCGGCATTGGTGAAATCGGTGCGAAACAGGCGGGCGAATTCGAGATCGGCTCCGACCATTTTGGCGCCGCGAAAGGTCGCCGTCGGGGCGCTGACCTTGTTGAGCCGGGCGGCCGTGAGGTCGGCCCCGTCAAGGTTGGCACCGGCCAGGTTGGCGCCGCGCAGATCGGCGCGGGCCAGTTGGGCGCCACTCAAATCGGCCCCGGCCAGGTTCTGGCCAGCCAGATTGGCGTGGCGCAGGTCGGCACCCGGGCAACGGGTATGCGGCCAGATGCCGCAACCGTTGATGACCAGCGGTTCAAAATATTCAGGCGGCGCGGCGAATGCCACGGTCGACCCGAAAAACAAGGCAAAAATGAAATGTCTGGGCATTGTCGTCGCTCGCAATTTGCTTCGATCCAAGGCATTCCCAGGCTGAGCCAGCGTCCATGCAGCGCTGACCCAGCCTTGCTTGCGGGCAATCCGCAGGCCGGGGGAATCCGGCCTTCGGCGGGAACGGTTGAAACGAAACGCTCGCTCAGTTCTTCAACGACTTCGGCAACTTGAACACCCACATCGAGCCGCCCTGAGTCACCTGCTTGGTCAGGTCGGCCATGTCGCCGCCCCACAGCGGCACGGCGCCGCCGTAACCGGACTGGATGCCGACGAACTGCTCGCCGTCCATTTCCCAGGTGATCGGCACGGAAACCACGCCGGAGCCGGTCTGGAACTTCCACAGTTCCTTGCCGTTCTTGGCGTCGAAGGCTTTCACGTAGCCGTCCGAGGTGCCGGTGAACAACAGGCCACCGGCGGTGGTCATGGTGCCGGCCCAGAGCGGGAATTTCTCCTTGTGTTCCCAGACGATCTTGCCGGTCTTCGGGTCCATGGCGCGCAGGGTGCCGACGTGGTCGTCGAACAGACGCTTGATGCGGAAACCCTGGCCAAGGTAGGCGGAGCCGGCCTTGTACGTGAGTTTTTCGGTCCAGTAATCCATCGCCCAGTGGTTGGCCGGGATGTAGAACAGCTCGGTCTGCTGGCTGTAGCTCATCGGCATCCAGTTGGTGCCGCCCAGGAACGGCGGCGAGACGAAGATCGACTCGCCCTTGTCGGCGCCCTCTTTCGGCTTCGGCGGATGCTGGCCTTCGACAATGTTCGGCTTGCCGGTCTGCAGGTTCCAGCTCTTCGCCCAGGTGATACCCTCGACGAAGGGATAGGCACCGATCAGCGAAGTCGGCTTGTTCGGATAGCCGGCGCCGTTGGTCAGCTTCTCGCGGTCGGTGACGAAGAAGTAACCGTTGCGGTCGGCGTGGGCCGAAGCCTTGACCATCTTGCCGGTCTTCGGATCCTTGTATTCGAACAAGACCACCGAGTTGTTGCCGGAGAAGTCCCAGGCATCGTTCGGGGTGTGCTGGAAGAAGCCCTTGAGTTCGCCGTTGCTGGCATCGACGTAAGCCTGGCCGGAGGTAAACAGGCTATCCCAGTTGCGCGGATCGTCGCCTTCCTTGGTCCGGTGCCAGGTGTTCCACGGCGCCGGGTTGCCGGTACCGATGACCACCATGTTCTTGTCCACGTCGTAGCTGGCGGTCTGCCACGGGGCGCCGCCGCCGTGGTTCCAGGCATCGACCTTCTTGCCGTCCGGACCTTCCGGCCAGCTCGGCGCCTTGGCGTCGCCGGTCGGCGTGCTGTCCTTGCCGTTCAGGCGGCCCATGTGGCCTTCGACCATCGGGCGGGCCCAGACTTCTTCGCCGGTATCCGGATCACGGGCGAACAGGTAGCCGACGACGCCGAACTCGTCACCCGACGAGCCGTGCACCAAGAGCACCTTGCCGCTCTTCTGGTCCTTCACGACAAACGGCGCGCCGGTCATCGTGTAGCCAATCTTGTGGTCGCCGAACTTCTTCTTCCAGACAACCTTGCCGGTGTCCTTGTTGAGCGCCACGATGCTGGCGTCGAGCGTGCCGAAGTAAATCTTGTCGCCGTAGATAGCGGCGCCACGGTTGATCACGTCGCAACAGGGGCGAATGTCTTCCGGCAGGCGGGCCTCGTATTCCCAAATGCGTTTGCCGGTGCGGGCGTCGATGGCGAAGATGCGCGAATACGAAGCCGTCACGTAGATCACGCCGTCGTGCACCAGCGCCTGCGCCTCCTGGCCGCGCTGCTTTTCGCCGCCGAAGGAGAAGCTCCAGGCCGGGACCAGGTTGTCGACGTTCTTCGTATTGACCTTGGCCAGCGTGCTGTGGCGCTGCGCCTTGAGGCCCAGACCGTAGGAGAGCACGTCCTGCGGCGTCTTGTCGTCGTTGAGGATGTCCTCCCAGCTCACCGTTTTACCGGCCAGCGCGGGGGTGCAGACCGTCGCCGCGACCAGGGCGGCGAGCAGCGTCAGGCGGGAGGGGCAGTGCGTATTTTTCATGTTCTTCCTTGTCTCC
>JAEUOG010000014.1 GCA_016790815.1 Dechloromonas sp. | reverse complement strand
CCACCAGAACTTGCCGCTGGTGCGGGGTTAGATCCTTCAAACTGCTCGACAGTTTCCGAAAATCATTGGCCTTCATCTCAACACCTATCCAATTGATTCAGATAACTTTGTTATAGACCAACATGCAAAGATTACATAGCCTAGAAAAAAGGCTGTTGTTGGGTAGCTGTCAGTCAGGGCTACCGACAACCCCAGAGAAATGACTGTACAGGCTAGAAGTACATAAATTTGTGGAAGGCGCCCCGGCTTCAATCGCCAGACGGCAGAAAGCAACAATGGCAAGAGCAGATAAAACTGCCACTCGACAGAAAGTGACCATGTGTGCAGCAGCCATTTTTCGTGGGAAGAAATATCGAAGTAGCCAGCCTCGTCCCAAAACTTGAAATTGGAAACAAAGCTGATCGCACTAAGTGCGTGCGTCGCGAGTGTCTTGTAATCGGGCGGCGAAAGCACTGCATACCCCAAGACCAGCAGGAAAAAACACAAACCTAATAGTGCCGGCACGATCCGGCGGATTCGCGCGCCATAAAAAGCGAGGACAGAGAAACTTCCTTGCTCAAGACCCTTGATGACAATACCTGTCATCAGGAAGCCGGAAATCACAAAAAACACGTCAACGCCGACGAAGCCGCCGCCAAATCCCGGCACACCGAAGTGATAAAGAATCACCGCCATGACGGCCCAGGCGCGCAATCCGTTTACGTCGCCACGAAAACCTCGGGGGGAGGGGATGGTTTGCATGGTTCTTAATAGTCGCCGTTCGTTAAGTAGATCTTATGCCCGAACGAAATCTTAGCGGTTGGCGAAGAAATCGAGGACGACCTGCAGTTCGCGGGTCCGTTTCATTGGCGGCAGACTTTGCCAGACGCGGCGGCCGTAGGGCTTTGATATGAGTCGTGGATCGCACATCATGAGCACGCCCTTGTCGTTCTCGTCGCGGATCAGCCGGCCGGCGCCCTGCTTGACGTTGATGACGGCGCGCGGCAGCTGGTATTCCATGAAGGCGTTGCGGCCTTCCTTTTTCATCTGCTCGATGCGCGCCGAGAGCACCGGATCGTCGGGCGGGGCGAAGGGAATCTTGTCGATGACAACGAGCGACAGCGCCTCGCCGCGCACATCGACGCCTTCCCAGAAGCTCTGGCTGCCGACCAGGATGGAATTGCCGTGGTGGCGGAAGCGTTGCAGCAGATCGTTCTTGCTGCCCTCGCCCTGAACCAGCAGCGGCATGTCGATGTTTTCGTCTTCGAGCTTGGCCTTGAGCAGTTCGTGCGTGCGGCGCATGGCGCGCAGGCTGGTGCACAGGAAGAATGCCCCGCCGTTGGCCGCCTTGACGGCCGGCCAGGCGGCGTCGACGACGGCATCGGTGTAGTTCCAGGCGTTCGGGTCGGGCATGCCGAGCGGCGCGTAGAGGATGGCCTGCTTGTCGTAGTCGAAGGGGCTGTGCCAGCAGGCTGAATCCGGCTCGCCGAGGCCGAGTTCGGCGCAGTAGTGGTGAAACTTGCCCTGCACGGCCAAGGTGGCCGAGGTGAAGATCCACGCCCGCGGATGGCCGCCCATCTGCTTGCGGAAGATTTCGGCGACATTGAGCGGCGTCGCATTGAGTTGCAGCGAATGCGTGAAGGCTTCGGCCCAGCGGACGTAGCCGGGCGTCGGGTTCTGCCACTGCGCGAGATGCTGGACGAGCTCGGTGGCGCGTTGCCAGCACTTCTCGAGGCCCTCGGCGCGTTCGGCTTGCGTTTCGAGCAAGGCGGCGAAGGCGACGACCTCGGCTTCGAGCGCCTTCAGCGAGCTTTCAAAATCGGGCTTTTCTTCCAGTTGACCGTAGGAGAAGCGGCCACTGTCGACGCCGACGGCCAGGCGCAGATCCTTGGCGGCTTTTTCCACTTTCTTGCTGGTTTCCGGCAGCGCCAGGCAGTCGCGGGCATTGGTCAGTGCTTCGGCGCGCACGTCGCGGGCCAGATCGAGCACTTGCGCCGTCGAAATGCTGTCACCGAAAAACAGCGTCGCCACTTCCGGCAACTGGTGGGCTTCGTCGAAGATCACCGTATTACAGGCCGGAAGCAGTTCGGCCATGCCTTCATCGCGGAGCATCACGTCGGCGAAGAACAGGTGGTGATTGACGACGACCAGATCGGCCGCCATCGCCTCGCGCCGGGCGGCCATCACGAAACACTCCTTGTAGTCCGGGCACTCCTGGCCGAGACAGTTGTCGCGCGTCGAGGTGGCGTGGCCCCAGACCGGCGAATTCTCGGAAACCTCGATGCATTCAGCCTTGTCGCCGCTCTGCGTGGTCTTGGCGAAGACCGAGATGCGGCGGGCGTCGGCGGCGTCCTCGCGGGTCAGGAAACGACCGTCGGCGATGGCATGTTGCAGGTGGTAGGGGCAGACGTAGTTGGCCCGGCCCTTCAAGAGCGCGATCTTGACCGGCGCCTTGAGGGCGTCGCGGACCATCGGTAGGTCTTTGTTGAAGAGCTGATCCTGCAGCGTCTTGGTGCCGGTCGAGACGATCACCTTGCCGTTCGACTGCAGCGCCGGGACGAGGTAGGCGAAGGTCTTGCCCGTGCCGGTGCCAGCCTCGGCGATGAAGACCGAACAACCTTTGATGGCGGCGGCGATGCGCTCGGCCATGTCGAGCTGCTGTTCGCGGATGCGATAACCGCTGATGGCCCGGGCGAGCGGGCCGTCGGGAGAGAATATTTCCGGGAGGGAAGACAAGGGAAGAAGCTCGAAAAATCAGGGCCGAATCTTAGCAGATGCCAGTTCTTTTCAGCGCTTGCGGGCACCCTGGCGGCGCCATTGAAATGCGGTGCGCAGCATCGCCAAAGGCCAAACATTCGCGGGGCCGGGCGAGATGCCATAATCGCCCCCACCGCCTTGATTGGAATATCCGGATGTTCATCAAACTGGCCATCGGCACCCTGCTGGTGATCGCGCTCGGCGCCTTTCTCGCTTATCGCAAGCGCTATCGCGGGCTGGCATTGGGCGTCGGCTTATGTGTTCTGACCATCCTGGTCGGGCTGTGGGCCATCTTTCAGTCGCGCTCGTCGACGGCCGCCGTCGGCATCCTGTTCCTGCCGTTCTATGCCGTGTTTTCCGGCGGCATGGCCTGGCTTTACCGCAACCTGATCCATGCCGAACACAAGTTGCTACGGGGGCTGGGCGGGCTCTGCCTTGCCTTGGCGCTGGCAGTGCCCGGCTGGCTGGTCTATTCCGGTTTTGAATCAATCGCCCTCAATCGCAGCCGTGACGCCCAGCATCAGGCGAATCTCGCCGACATGGAGCGCAACCGGCAAAGCATCAAGAACGCACTGAGCGACAACCCGGGGCGCGAGATTGAAATCGTCGAGCGCCTGATTGCCGAGCACACCGGCAACCGCAATTACCTTCTGCCACTGCTCGAAAGCCGGTTCGTCACACCGGCCACCGTCGATCGACTTGCCGATTCCGACGATCTCGGTATTACGCTTTCCGCGTTGCGCCATCCGGCCTGCCTGCCCGCCACACTGGTCCGCATCTACCGAACGCACAGCTACCCGGATTACTTCTTCCAGGCCATCGCATCCCACCCCAACACGCCGCCCGACGTCCTCATTGACCTGTACCGGCGGCCGGCAACGATCATGGGGCTTGATCGCTCCTTTGCCAGCAACCCGGCAACGCCGCGCGACATTCTTCTGGAGATTGCGACGACGACCAAGGAAAACTTCGTCGTCCAGCAACTGCTGCAAAATCCGAAATTCGACTGCACACTGCTCAGCCCCATCGAAGCCGCCCTGAACCGCTCGGAAAGGCCCACGGACAGCTACAACCGCGGCCGTCTGGCCGAGTTACGGGGCGGCGCATGCGGGAACAGCACACACTGACACGCGCTGTTGCAAACGGTTACTTGATGTCCGGGAGTCTGGGCCTTATCTTGAACACATGCGCTGACCAGACATCAGCCCTGACGGCCTTACCCCCTCCCCCTCCCCCTCCCCGGGCCGTCCAGAAAGCCTCGCACTCCCCCCGGTGCGAGGCTTTCGCCTTTTCAGGGCTGGCGTTTAGGCTATCCTTGTGGCCATCATGCCGAGAAGACGAAAAAAGAAAACTGCCCGCGTCACTTATCCATCGGCGGAACCCCTGCCCCCGCGACTCGCCCCGCTCTACGCCGGCCACCTGCAAGTTTTCAGCGACGCCAGCCAGAAACGGCAAGGTGGGCTGGCGGCAGTCCTCTTCGCCACGCCCGGCAGTGAGGCCGTGGTCAAATCGCGCACGGTACCCATCACCGGCAGCAACGAACTCGAACTGCAGGCCGCCTTGTTTGCCCTGGAGCAGGCCCGATTGCTCTTCCCCGAACTTCCGCTTGCCTTGTTTTCGGATAATCAGGATGCGGTGATCCGGCTGAATCGGGGCAAGACCGAGGGGTTGGCCCAGGATCCCGAATTGCAGGAAATGTTCAGGCAGATGAAACTGGGCGATGCGCTGGTCAATGCGTTGATTTGCTGGATCAAGGGACACGGCAGTTGTCGCGGCAACATCCTGGCCGACCAGCATGCGTCAGAGGCCGCACGCTAGGCTGCACTGCCACGGTCAACCCGAAAAACCAGCCTAATTTGAAAGCGCTCAGAACAAGGCTGCGCGCCAACGCATTTCGCGTGACGCCAGCACGTAGTCGGCAAGACAGGTCAGCGGCCCGCCAATGTCGGCAGGCTGATAGGCCAGAAGGCTGATTCGTTCGACCCTGCAATGCACTATTGTGGCTGCTGAAAAACTGGCCATGAGCCCAGCGACTTCGTCGGCCGGCCAGGCACCGCCATAGAGCCCGACCGTCACATGCGGGACGTAATCTCCGAAGAGTCGAGTGTGCCCATCAACAGCCAGACACCGACGGACGGCCGCGATATGGTCACCCTGATCGACAACGGTGAGGAATGGCGCTGACGAAAAACTCGACAGGCCTGCCACCTCGATCTCGAAAACCGACAGATTGGCCGCCCGTAGCGCCGAACACTGGCGCTCCAGAAAGGCAGGCGAAAATTCGTCGCCCCGCGTCGGCTGCGTACACGGAAAACCACAGATATCCAGCGTGACGTGGGGCTGACGGCGATAGCCATCAAGCAGGTAGCTGTCCAGATGCGCCGCCGCCCGCGCCACCTTGGCGCTGACCGCCGGCACATCGACATCAAGCCCCCAGAAAACATACGGCGAGCGCCCGAGATGCCACTCGGGGAAGTCCCGACGGACGTTGCAAACGGTGAGCGAGCCTTCGATGAGATTCACGGACATGTCGATTGCGTTTCCGACGCCAGCAACACGCGCCACTGTCTGGCCTTCAAGGCATCACACCTTGCCCAACTCTTTCAGCACCTCGTGGGCCGAGCGAAATGCGTCGATGGCCAGCGGCATGCCACAGTAGATGGCGGCGTGCAGCAGCACCTCCTGAATTTCTTCCATGCTGGCGCCGTTGTTGATCGCACCGCGTACATGCCCCTTTATTTCGGCAGAACGTCCGAGGGCCGTCAGCATCGAGAGCGTGATCAGACTGCGCGTCTTGAGATCGACTCCCTCACGGCACCAGCTGGTTCCCCAGGCATTGCGGGTGACGAATTCCTGCAAGGGTGCGGTAAAGGCATCGACATTGGCAAACGCCTTCTCGACAAAGGCCTCGCCCATCACCTGCTTGCGCATCTGCAAGCCTTGTTTGAACTGCTCATCCTCACTCATGATCTGCTCCGTCATTTTCAACTTGAAATCGGCGCCCAGCGTAGCCGATTCGGCCAGACACCGCATCCATCGCTATGGTAAAAAAGATGCCGTGACCCGCACATTCACTCGACGAGGAATGTGCGCGGATTTTCTGACCCTTTCCTGTGCCGCGATAACGACAGCTTTCAAACCGAGGCAACCATGAATTCCGTTCTGCACTTCCTGCATCTGGCCGGTGTCATCATCTGGATCGGCGGCATGGTCTTCGCCCATTTCTGCCTCAGACCAGAGGCAGCCACCCAGCTTATGCCACCACAACGGCTTCCGTTGCTGGCCGCCGTACTCGGGCGCTTCTTCGCCCTTGTGACTGTGTCTATCGCTATCATCCTGATGTCCGGCCTGGCCATCATGCTGCCGATCGGCATGGCGAATGCGCCGCCGCACTGGCACGTGATGCTGACCCTCGGTCTGCTCATGACCCTCATTTTCGCCATCATCGTCCTCTACCATTTTCCCCGCCTGAAAGCCGGCGTCGCGAACCAGAACTGGCCGGCAGCAGGGGCGGCGATGAACAGCATACGGAAACTGGTGGCAACCAACCTGACGCTGGGTATCGCGACGACTGCCGTAGCAACCATCGTGTCACGCCTCTAGACTACATTCGAAAACAAAAATCTCATTGAGGCCGGGATGGCTCCTGCGCTGATTGCAAAGAGAGAGCAAAGGGGCCGCGAAAGCCCCTGCCCACGGGCAATCCCAACAAGAAGCCGCAGAAGAATTTTTCCGGGGGTTTTCTTTTCAGGTCACCCGAATGGCATCCCATTTTGTTAACAGGTTGGATCGCTCCCGGCCTTTTCATTCTTGGCTGTTTTTTCCGGTTGACCGTAGCAACCTAGAGGGCCAACGCCGATATCAGGCCTACCCATGCTAGTCGCCACCGACATGAACAATAGAAGCCAAAGACTGTATTTCCCCCAAAACTGCAGCAGGGAGCGCACTGTCGAAAAAATTTACAAAACAGATACAAAAACAAACAAACCCGCGCAACACACCTCAATCAATATATTGATTATTATCGACAAATAGTGTTCTGGCCCACATATTGCTTAACATTAACGCAAGCGCATTTAACAGGGAGAGAATTATGCACTTCAAGAAACTACTGGCATCAACCGCGGTTGCAGCAGCACTTGGACTTTCATCCGCAGCCAACGCCTCATTATTGATTGGCGGCGATGCAGCCAACCAAGCCTCTGCTACCAGCATTCTGCAGATCGTTTTTGCGATCGACACCAGCGGCAGCATGACTGATGACATTGCTTCCATCGGCGCCAAGGCCCAATCAGTGATCCAAAACCTTAGCTGCCCGACCACCGACTGCTGGGTGCAAGCACGCTTTTTCGGCATCAATGGAACCTCTGGATCAGTTTTCAATCAAAACCTTCGCACGTATATTGACAGCCGTAACGGCGCACTCGTTCCTACTATCGACAACACAGAAGACAACGGCCCGGCCGTGGTCGATCTCGTCAATTGGTACGAATGGGACGCATCGCTGGCCACCGGCACGCAGAATTACTTCCGTGCGATCGTTACCATCGGCGACGAAGGCACCCAAAACGGCGACCCAGTCAACACTGCAGACTACGAAGCGGCCGTTCTCGCAAATGCCGCTGCCAAGGCAGCCAACATCATGCTCTTTTCGTGGGTCGCTGACGATCCCACCAGCGCTCCTTTTGGCCCCCTGATGCAGGCCATGGCCGTCGGTGGCACCCAAACATATTTGGGAACCACCTACAATTACGTAGACACTGGCGGTGCCTACATCTCCGGTCCGTTGACTGATGTGACAGTCGAGCAGCAGCTCGAAGACATTATCTGCTTTGCAGCTTCGGGTGGCGGCAATCAGAATACCGTTCCAGAGCCAGGTAGCCTGGCGCTTATCGGCCTCGGTGCTCTTGGACTCGCATTCTCGCGTCGTCGCAAGCAGTCTCACTAAGCACTAATTTATTCGCTGGAATAAAAAATGGCCGGGTTTCCCCGGCCATTTTTATCTGAACACCTGCTAAGCATCAGCCCTTCTTGTGGCTTGCCAGCTGTGTCCAGGTGTCGACCACAGTATCCGGGTTCAGCGAGATGCTGTTGATGCCCTGATCCATGAGCCATTCGGCCAGATCGGGGTGGTCGGACGGGCCCTGGCCGCAGATGCCGATGTACTTTCCGGCCTTGTTGGCGGAGGCAATGGCCATGGACAGCAGCATCTTGACGGCCGGGTCGCGTTCGTCGAAGAGGTTGGCAACCAGGCCGGAGTCACGGTCGAGGCCGAGCGTCAGCTGGGTCAGGTCGTTGGAGCCGATCGAGAAGCCGTCGAAGATCTTGAGGAAGTCGTCGGCCAACAGGGCGTTGGACGGGATTTCGCACATCATGATCAGCTTGAGATCCTTCTCGCCCTGCTTGAGGCCGTGTTCGGCCAGCAGATCGACAACACCCTGGCCTTCGCCAACGGTACGGACGAACGGCACCATCAGTTGCACGTTGGTCAGGCCCATTTCTTCACGCACGAACTTCATGGCGCAGCACTCCATCTCGAAACAGTCGCGGAAAGACTGCGCGATGTAACGCGAGGCACCGCGGAAGCCGAGCATCGGGTTTTCTTCTTCCGGCTCGTAGAGTTCGCCGCCGAGCAGCTTGCGGTACTCGTTGGACTTGAAGTCGGAGAGGCGGACGATGACCGGGTTCGGCCAGAAGGCGGCGGCGATGGTGGACACACCTTCAACCAGCTTCTCGACGAAGAATTCCTTCGGCGAAGCGTAACCGCGGGCGCGGCGCTTAATTTCGTCGCGCTTCGAGGCCGGCAGACGCTCGACGTCGAGGATGGCCTTCGGGTGGATGCCGATGACGTTGTTGATGATGAACTCTACGCGGGCCAGACCGACGCCGGCGTTCGGCAGCTGGGCGAATTCGAAGGCCAGTTCCGGGTTGCCGACGTTCATCATGACCTTCACCGGCACATCCGGCATGGCCGAGATGTCGCGGGTGGTGACTTCGAAATCGAGCTTGCCGCGATAGACGTGGCCGGTATCGCCTTCCGTGCAGCTGACCGTGACGATTTCGCCTTCGGTCAGCGTTTCGGTCGCATCGCCGCAGCCGACGATGGCCGGGATGCCCAGTTCGCGGGCGATGATGGCGGCGTGGCAGGTCCGGCCGCCACGGTTGGTGACGATGGCGGAAGCGCGCTTCATCACCGGCTCCCAGTTCGGGTCGGTCATGTCGGCAACCAGCACGTCGCCCGGCTTGACCTGGTCCATTTCACGCGGGTCCTTGACGACGCGCACCGGGCCGACGCCGATCTTC
>JAEUOG010000046.1 GCA_016790815.1 Dechloromonas sp. | reverse complement strand
CATGGTAAACAAACTCTCGGTGAAGGTATCGGCTCCGCGCATGATCCGCTTTGTGCTCTCGGTAATCTCGGTGAATCTCTATAACGATCAAACCCGCTGTTTCGTCGACAGGATGGGGATGTATTTCAGCAGCCTGTTAGGGGGTCTGCTCCGCAGATAACCGAACCATTGAGCTTGCCTCTGCACCTGAGGCGTGGTTGCTTATCCTCACGATAGCGACGGCTATCGATGCGGCTCGCGCCTGGCCACTGGCGCAAATTCTGCGCTTTTTTTGTAGCTCGGCCATCTACGAAGCAGACCACTGGCGATTCAACCGAGCTCGGTGTATTTGGCCCGTGAGCCCCAAGCTTTCTCGACCGGATATTTTTCGGCGTTCTTGATCAGTTTGGCACGAGCAGCGGCGGCAAGATCAATGCCCGCCGTGTCGGCAATCAGCAGCAGGTACAGCAGGATGTCGGCACATTCGTCGCGTAGCGCTTCGGCAACTTGCGGGTCAGCCGGCAGTGCCTCGATTTCTTTGTCGCTTTTCCATTGCGTCAGCTCCAGCAGTTCGCTGGCCTCCAGACTGAGTGAAGTAATCAGATTGCGGAGCGTGTGAAATTGCTGCCAGTTGCGCTCATCGCGAAACGCCAGCAATGCTGCGGTCAACGCCGAAAAATCACTCATTTTTCAGATCCTTTCCCTAGAGCGCCCCGATGATGCCAGTCTGGCGACGATGGGGCAACGCGAGGGAACCTTCGGTAGCCTCCGGGAATCTGACTAAATATTGTTTTGCTGTTCTCACTGCGCTCAAACAGTATCACCTTCCCCAATGAAAGGGGTTTTCTGGTCACGACCGATGCCGGTTTTTGAGAAAATCTTCGAAGCAGTTCCGGATGGCTTGCTGGTGGTTGATGAAGCAGGCGTGATTCACTACGCAAATGGTTCTGTGGAACGGCTGTTCGGCTATGCGGCGGGCGAGCTGCTTGGCGAGCCGGTCGAATGTCTGACGCCTCGCCATATCGCTTCCGGGCACGCCGCCTATCGCCAGCAGTACCAGACCGAACCGAAGACAAGGGCGATGGGCGCTAGCGACAATCTGTTCGGCTGTCGCAAGGATGGCAGCCTGTTTCCGGTCGATGTCATGCTCTCCCCGTTGGATATTGGCGACCGCAAGCAAACGCTCTGTGTTGTACGCGATGCATCGGCACGCAAGGAAGTGGAATCCAAGCTCCACCTTGCCAACACGGTTTTTCAGTCGACGCAGGAAGGGATTGCCGTTACCGACGAGAATTGCTTCATCGTCGCAGTCAATCCAGCCTTCGAGGAGGCCACCGAATACACCCGGAAGGAAGTGCTGGGAAAGCACATGCGCATGCTGCGCTCCGGACGGCACGACGATTATTTTTACCGGCAGATGTGGGATTCGATCGTAAGCACCGGCGAATGGCAGGGCGAAATCTGGAACCGCCGCAAGAGCGGCGAGATCTATCACGAATGGCTGTCGATCAGCACGGTCAGGGATCACACGGGAAAGCCAGTCAATTACGTCGGCATAACCACCGACATGAGTCGCATGAACCACGTCGAGACAGCCGTGGAGAGACTGGCGCACTACGACGCCCTGACTGGCCTGCCCAACCGGCTGCTGCTCAATTCCCGCATCCAGAAGACTTGGGAACGTGCGCACCGCGACGGCCGGCCCTTTGCCGTCATGTTCCTTGACCTTGACGGATTCAAGTCGGTCAATGACACGCTGGGTCATCCGGTCGGCGACGAACTGCTCAAAGTCGTCGCCAATCGGCTGCGCGAGAACATGCGCGAAACCGACACCATCGCCCGGCTCGGTGGCGACGAGTTCCTGATCGTGCTCGAAGATGTCGGGCGCGACGATATCGTCGCCGTCGCCGAGCTACTGATCGAACGGATCAGCGCCCCCTTCGATCTCGGTCTGGCCGAGCCGGTTTGCGTCGGTCTCAGCCTGGGCTGGAGCCATTACCCGGAGCATGCTGACAATGTTCCAGCCTTGATCCGACAAGCCGACGAGGCGCTCTATCAGGTCAAGCGTTCGGGCCGCGGTGCGTGGCGGGAGTATTGCTCGTAGTTCGCAGGCGCCACGCAGGTAAAATTGACGAATCTTTCGGTCAACCTGGTTTTCTACGGTCAACCGGAAAAAATGGCCAAAAACGAAACCCTCCAAGGAGCCGGCATGCCCCTCTTCCACCTCGGTGACAAAAAGCCCCAGGTTGACAACAACGCCTGGATCGCACCCAATGCCTCAGTTATCGGCGACATTCGTCTGGGTGCCAACAGTTCCATCTGGTGGAACGCCACGCTGCGCGGTGACAACGATCCGATCCACATCGGCGACAACACCAACATCCAGGACGGTTCGGTGCTGCATACCGACGAAGGCGTCCCGATGCACATCGGCAACAACGTCACCGTCGGCCACCTCGTCATGCTGCACGGATGTACGGTCGGCGACGGCAGCCTGATCGGCATCGGCTCGGTGATCCTTAATCGGGCAGTCATCGGCAAGGGCTGCATCGTCGGCGCCAACACGCTGATCCCGGAAGGCAAGGTGTTTCCCGACCGCGTACTGATCGTCGGCTCGCCGGGCAAGGTAGTGCGCGAACTGAGCGAACAGGATGTCGCCAACCTTAAAAAATCGGCCGAGCATTACGTTGCCAACGCTCAACGCTATCGCGACACCCTGGAGCCGCTATAGACACGGTCAGCCGATGCCCTTCCTGCTCATTCTTTCGCTTCTGCTCATCGCCAGCCCTAGCCGGGCCGACCCGTGCGACGAGCTGCCGAAGCCATCGGTAACAATCAAGCGCATTGACGAGCGCATCAGCTACAACACCGAGTACGGCTACAAATCGCTGACCAACATCGGCGCGTCTCTGGCCCGCCCGGGCAAACAGGTGCTCGGCCTGACCCGAGGCCAGGCAACTGTCAGTTTCGCCTCGAATACGCCGGCCATCATCGACCCCACGGGGCGCTGGGAATGCGCCAGCCCACAGATCACGCTGAGCTTCGGCTTCAGCCCGATGACCGTCTACGTCGCCCGTGAATTCCCGGAAGGAAGCTGCGCCTACAAGGAAATCCACGAACACGAGATGCGGCACGTCGAGGTCTACCGCAAACATATTGCCAGCATCGAAAAGGAACTGACAGACTCCCTCAATGCCCGCTTCGCCACCGGCGCCATTTGGCGCGGCCAGGTCGGCCAGACCGCCAGTCGACTCAGGCAGGAGCTTGATGCACGCTGGGCGCCCTACGTCCAGATGCTGATCAAACGGGTCGACGACGCCCAGGCCAAAATCGATACTGCCGAAGAATATGAACGTGTGGCCAATGCCTGTAACGGCGAGATCAGCAAGGTACTGCGCGGCAAGTCATGAGCGATTTTGCGGCCCGGGTTCAGGATACGCTGCGACCGCTGGCCGACGCCCGCAGGGCCAAGGCGATGGCCGCCTACATGAAAGGGAAATTCGCTTTCCTCGGCATACAGACCCCGGCCCGACGCCAGGCCACATTGCCGCTCATACGCGCCTTCACAGGGGATCCGCTCGACGCTGCCCGCGAACTCTGGGCCTTGACGGAACGCGAATACCAGTACGTTGCCGTCGACCTGCTGCGGCGTCAGAACAAGCGGTTGGCAGCCCGTAGTCTCCCGGCGCTGGAGACACTGATCCAGGAAAAATCATGGTGGGATACCGTCGACGGGCTGGCCCCGACAATTGGTGCCATTGCGGCCCGTGAGCCGCAACTGCTCAGCCGGATGGATGCGCTGATCTGCTCGCCCGATTTCTGGCTGCGCCGCGTCGCCCTGCTGCATCAGCTGGACAGGAAAGAAAAGACCGACGAGGCACGGCTGTTCGAGTACTGCCGGCGCTGTGCCAACGAACAGGAGTTTTTCATCCGCAAGGCCATCGGCTGGGCACTGCGCCAATATGCCCGCACCAACCCGGCCGCCGTGCGCCAATTTCTCGATACAAATCGTGAAAAGCTGTCCGCCCTATCGTTCAGGGAAGCGGCAAAACACCTGTAGACATGACGAAAAAAAGCCACTATTGAAACGATAGTGGCTTTTGGCGGAGACTGGAAGGACGCTACACGGCGCTCGCCAGATTCGACAGCGTGATGTTCGGGCGCATGCTTTCCATGACCTTCTGCAAACCAACGCGCGCCTTGGTGTTGATCACCAGCGGCGCGCGCAGGTTGGGCGTTATTGCGCCCTTGCCATCTTCGTTCGCCTTGAAGAGCACCTGCATGACCAGGACGTCCTCGGCCGCAGGCGACTCGAGCAGTGCATTGTCCGCATCGGTCAGTGCCAGCTCGTAATTGAACCCCAAGGTCGTCGGATCAACGATTTCGAAAGCCAGTGTCGGTTCGTCAAGCGACTGCAGGGTATAACTAGTTGGCTGTGCCGTACCTTCGGCATGTGCCAGCATGAATCGCTTGCTCTGCTCGAAGCCGACCAGGCCATTCGGGAAGGTGACAACTTTTTCGGGGCTAACTTCAACAGCACCAAACAAATAGGTATCAATTTTCATTGTTATATCTCCTCTTAGATGGATCACGCCGGCACATCCTACACCAAGCGATGATGGTTGTATTTTGGACCACTATTGCGCATAGTTCACCCCCCATTTTTGCTGCACTGCCGCACCCATGCTGCCACCCATCGAACATCGCATCGCCGCCGAACTCGGCGTCCGCCCGGCCCAGGTCAACGCCGCCATCGCCCTCCTTGACGAAGGCGCCACCGTGCCCTTCATCTCGCGCTACCGCAAGGAAGCAACCGATGGTCTCGACGACACCCAACTGCGCAACCTTGAAGAACGCCTGACCTACCTGCGCGATCTCGAAGAACGCCGCACGGCCATCCTGGCCAGCATCGACGAACAGGGCAAGCTGACGCCGGAACTCAAAGCCGAGATCAGCGATGCCGAAACGAAACAGCGCCTCGAAGACCTCTACCTGCCGTACAAGCAGAAGCGCCGCACCAAGGCACAGATCGCCCGCGAAGCCGGCATCGAGCCGCTCGCCCTCGGCCTGCTTGAAGACCCGAACCTGACGCCTGACGACGAAGCCGAGAAATATCTCAATGCCGAAGCCGGTTTCACCGATGCCAAGGCCGTCCTCGACGGCGCCCGCCAGATCCTCATGGAAAAATTTGCCGAGGATGCCGAACTGCTCGGCGGGCTGCGCGCCTACCTCAGCGAACACGGCCACGTTCGCTCGACCGTCGTCGAAGGCAAGGAAACCGAAGGGGCCAAGTTCCGCGACTGGTTCGACTTCGCCGAGCCGATTGCCACCATGCCCTCGCACCGCGCCCTGGCCCTGCTCCGTGGCCGTAACGAAGGCATGCTGCAGGTGGCCCTGGTCCTCGACACCGAACTCGATCCCGATGCGGTCAAACCCGGCACGCAAAACCCCTGCGAACAGCGCATCGCTATCCGTTTCGGCATCAAGCCGCAGGGCCGCCCGGCCGACAAATGGCTAGCCGACACCGTGCGCTGGACCTGGAAGGTCAAGGTCTATACCCATCTCGAACTCGAACTCATGAACGAGTTGCGCGAGCGCGCCGAAGAAGAAGCCATCCGCATCTTCGGCAAGAACCTGAAAGACCTGCTGCTCGCCGCCCCGGCCGGCCAGCACGTCACGATGGGCGTCGACCCCGGCATCCGCACCGGCTGCAAGATCGCCGTCGTCGATGCCACCGGCAAGCTGCTCGACACCGCCACCATCTACCCGCACGAACCGCGCTGCGACTGGGACGGCAGCATGTCGACCATCGCCCGCCTGGCCGCCAAGCACCAGGTCAGCCTGGTCGCCATCGGCAACGGCACGGCCAGCCGCGAAACCGACAAACTGGTCCAGGACGTCATGAAGCGCTACCCGGAAGCCCGGCTGCAGAAGATCGTCGTCTCCGAAGCCGGCGCCTCGGTCTATTCCGCTTCTGAATTCGCCGCCAAGGAATTCCCCGACCTCGACGTCTCGATCCGCGGCGCCGTCTCGATTGCCCGCCGCCTGCAGGACCCGCTGGCCGAACTGGTCAAGATCGACCCGAAATCCATCGGCGTCGGCCAGTACCAGCATGACGTCTCGCAAGCCAAGCTGGCAAAGAACCTCGATGCGGTCGTCGAGGACTGCGTCAATGCCGTGGGCGTCGACGTGAATACCGCCTCGGTGCCGCTGCTCGCCCGCATTTCCGGCCTGACGGCCGGGCTGGCCGCCAACATCGTCAGCTACCGCGACGCCAACGGCGCCTTCAAAAGCCGCGAGGCCCTGAAGAAAGTCCCGCGCCTCGGCGACAAGACCTTCGAGCAGGCCGCCGGCTTCCTGCGCGTGCCGAACGGCGACAACCCGCTCGACGCCTCCTCTGTGCACCCGGAAGCCTACCCGGTAGTCGAAAAAATCATCGTCGACGTGAAGAAGCCGATCAAGGAAATCCTCGGTGACAGCCGCGCCCTGAAAGGCCTGAACGCCAGCAAATACACCGACGAACGCTTCGGCCTGCCGACCGTTCAGGACATTTTCAAGGAACTGGAGAAACCCGGCCGCGACCCGCGCCCCGAGTTCAAGACGGCGACCTTCGCCGACGGCGTCGAGAAGGTCAGCGACCTGCGTCCGGGCATGATCCTCGAAGGCGTCGTCACCAACGTCGCCGCCTTCGGCGCCTTCATCGACATCGGCGTGCACCAGGACGGTCTGGTGCACGTCTCGGCGCTGTCCAACACCTTCGTCAAGGATCCGCATACCGTCGTCAAGGCTGGCCAGATCGTCAAGGTCAAGGTGCTCGAAGTCGATCTGCAACGCCAGCGCATCGCGCTGACCATGCGCATGGGCGACGAGCCGAGTCAGGCCAAGCGCCACGACAACGCCCCGAGCAGTCGCAGCAATGCGCCGAGTCGGCCCCAGCAACGCAGCACTGGCCCAGCACCGACCGGCAACGCGATGGCTTCGGCATTCGCCAAGTTGCGGAAGTAGCTCCTGCGGTCAACGCGAAAAAAGGAGCGAAACCCATTCGGCGTCGCCCTTTTCGCAGCGTCTTCTGCTCCTGCCGGGACTGCTGCCGTGCCTGTTTCATTGGGTCAATCCGGGGGATGGCGAATGTGGGATGGCGCAGCCTCCCCGAACATGTACTGGATCAGGAAACCAAAAAACAGCCTGAGAATCCAACCGATGTCGACTAAAAATACCAATCTGCATCAGGCTGCTATTATTCGCATTCTTTCGAGCGAAACACAGATTGCAATGATCAAGGCATTTGGCATCAAGAACTGCGACACCATGAAGAAAGCCATGAGCTGGCTGGCTGAAAACGGCATCGCCTACGAATTCATCGACTACAAGAAGGCCGGCGTCGCCGAGTCCAACCTGCCTGACTGGAGCGCCCGGGCCGGTTGGGAGAAACTGCTCAACACACGCGGCCTGATGTGGAAGAAGCTCAGCGACGAAGAACGTTCTGCGGTCGACGAGCAAAAAGCCCTGAAATTGATGGCACTGTACCCGAGCCTGATCAAGCGCCCGGTGCTCGACACTGGTAAGCAGCTGATCGTGGGCTTCGCGCCGGAAAACTACACGGAAAAACTGAAGTGAGCGACAGTTTCGTTCAGCGCTTTATCTTCGAAGGTCTCGACATTCGCGGTGCCATCGTTCATCTCGGCGAGGCGTGGCTGCAGATGCAGGCCGGTCGAGACTATCAGCCAACCGTCGCCCAATTGCTCGGCGAGACGGCGGCGGTCACCGCGCTGATTGCCGGCCAGCTCAAGCAGCCCGGCCGCCTGACCCTGCAACTGCGTGGCGGAGGCCCAATCCAGTTGCTGGTCATGGATTGCAACGAGCGGCTGCAAATTCGCGGCATGGCACGCAGCAACCCGGTCGTGCTGGCGGCGCCGGTTGCTGAATTGCTTGGCGCCCATCAGGGAGGCCAGCTCATGATGAGCCTCGACATGGCCGAGGCCCGTCAGCCCTACCAAAGCTTCGTACCGATGGTTGGCGACAGCATCGCGGCGATTTTCGAACACTACCTCGAACAGTCCGAACAACAGCCATCGCGCCTGTTTGCCGCAACCAGCCTGGAGGCCGCAGCCTGCCTGTTCTTGCAGAAACTCCCGGCCGCAGAACAGCATGACGAAGACGGCTGGCAACGCATCACCCAACTTGCCGCCACGGTCAAGCCGGAAGAATTGCTCGGACTCGATACGGAAAGCTTGCTCGGCCGTCTTTTCCACGAGGACATCACTGAACACGGCATCCGCCTCTACGATCCACTCCCGGTGGCTTACCACTGCCCGGAAAACCGTGAAAAAGTGGCTGACATGATCCGCAGCCTGGGCCATGCCGATGCCGAATCGATTCTTGCCGAGCACGGCGAGATCGTCATCCGCGACGATATCTGCAACCGCGACTACCATTTCAGCGTCGACGAGGTCGCTGCCTTGTTCGCGGCCAGCGAAGGCAAGGCGCTCCATTGAACGGGCCACTCGATACCTTCGTGCTTGGCCGCCGGGTTGAGCTGCTCTATCGCAACGTCCTTCTCGGGCAGGTTGTTTCGCTCATCAATGCCTCGGTTCTGACCTGGGTCGCAACCTCGCTGGTCGACAATGCGGCCTTTTATAGCTGGTGGCTGGCTGCCGTCGTCATCGCCGGTCTGCGTATTTACCATGCCACGGCTTACCGGCGGGCAGACGAAGCACAGCGTCAGGAGAAAGCCCGCTGGTGGCGGCAACGCGCACTGGTCAGCGCTACCGGCGGCGGCATCATCTGGGCTGGCGGCGCCCTGTTGCTGATGTCGCAGAACAACACCTACCTGCAGCTGTTTTCCGGTTTTGTCATGGCTGGCATGATTGCCGGCGCGGTTCCCATTCTTGCCGCGGATCGCACGGTCTTTCGTGCCTATGCCTGGCCCATATCGCTTGCCGTGGCCTTCGGAACGATAGGCAGTGATCCGCTTCACGTCGCGTTCACGGCTATGTCGCTGCTGTTCGTGCTGGCGGTTACCCGAAGTGCCGACTTTTTTCATGGCACCTTGCAGGAAACGTTCCGTCTTGAGCATGAAAAAGACGGCCTGCTGGCCGAGCTTGCCGCAGCCAGCGCGATCGCTGAGCGTTCAAACCGTGCGAAGACCGAATTCCTCGCCAATGTCAGCCACGAGTTGCGCACCCCGATGAACGGCATCATCGGCATGGGCGACTTGCTGGCGCTTGAAGATCTGACGCCGGAACAGCAGGAATTGCTCCACCATCAGCGGGAGTCGGCGGAACGTCTGATGGTGCTGATCAATAACATCATCAAGCTGTCGGCGCTGGAGGCCGGGCATGTCAGGCTCCGGAACGAACCCTTCGCTGTCGCCGGCATGCTTGAAGGTTTGGTATCGGGACAACAGAAGGCTGCAGCCACGAAAAATCTCGTTCTGTCGCTGCATACCGATCCCACCCTGCCCGACATCCTGGTTGGCGACCTCGATCGCCTGCGCCAGATTTTCGATCATCTTGTCGGTAACGCCATCAAGTTCACCGAGCGCGGCACTATCTCCGTTTCGAACAGGCTGGTCGACCGTCAGGGCAAGCGCGTTCGGGTGGCATTCTCGGTAGTCGATACAGGCCCCGGCATGAACCCGGAGCAGCTTCAGGCAATCAGCGGCCTGCTCGTTCAGGGTGATGGATCGAGTGTCCGGAAGCATGGCGGCATCGGCGTCGGCTTGCCGATTTCCCGCAAGTTCATCGAACTGATGGGCGGCGAGCTGTCCGTAGAAAGCCAGGTCGGCAAGGGCACCACCTTCTGCTTTACACTGCCTTTCGCGCTGCCCGAAAGCGACGAAGCCTGATCCGGCGCAACAAGCGGACTTTTAAAGCACCTTGCCGGGGTTCATGAGCCCGCGCGGGTCCAGCGCCTGCTTGAGCGAACGCATGAGCGCCATTTCGACTGGGCTTTTGTAGCGCAGGATTTCCTCGCGCTTGAGCTGGCCAATCCCATGTTCGGCCGATATTGAGCCATTCAACGCATTGACGGCATCATGAACGAGGCGATGAACCTGATCTTCGCTGGCCAAAAAGGTAGCGTTGTCTTGGGCATCGGCTTGCGACAGGTTGTAATGCAGGTTGCCATCACCGACATGACCAAAGACGACGATGCGTAGTCCAGGGAAGTTTTCTTCCAGTACAGCATCGGCCGTCGCCAGAAAATCCGGAATACGGGAAACCGGCACCGACACGTCATGTTTGATGCTGATGCCTTCGATCTTCTGCGCCTCGGAAATATTCTCGCGCAACGCCCATAGCTTCTTGGCCTGCGCTTCCGACTGGGCCACGACACCGTCGGCAACTTCCTCACTGGCCAGCCGCTCCGCGAGCCATGCCTCGATAGCCGCCGGCTCAGCCTCCGAGAACTCGGCCAGCACGTACCAAGGGGAACCGGCACAGGGTCGTGCCGTGTCGGGGATATTCTTGAGCACCAGCTCGAGCGCCACTTCCGAGACCAGCTCGAAAGCCGTCAACTGGTCATCAAAAACAGTTTTGGCTGAATTCAGGAGGTCGACCGCAGCAGCCGGCGAAGCGACGTTGAGCCAGCAGGTAGCCTGCTTTTTCGGCAGGGGAAAAAGCTTGAGCACGGCGCTGGTAATGATACCGAGTGTACCCTCGGCGCCGATGAACAACTGCTTGAGGTCGTAACCGGTGTTGTCCTTGCGCAGTTCACGCATGCCATCCCAGATCTCGCCGTTGGCCAGAACCACTTCCAGACCGAGCGTCAGTTCGCGCATATTGCCGTAGCGCAGCACCTGTACGCCGCCAGCATTTGTCGAGAGATTTCCGCCAATCTGGCAGCTACCTTCGGAGGCCAGCGCCAGCGGAAAGAGCCGGTCGGCTGCACGTGCTGCATCTTGCACCGCAGCCAGCGTGCAGCCGGCCTCAACCGAAATCGTGCTGTTTTTCGGGTCGACCGCAAGAATGCGGTTCAGACGGCTCAAACTGATCACCACCGCTCCACCCGATGCATCGGGCGTCGCCGCGCCACACAGGCTGGTGTTTCCACCCTGCGGAACGACGGGTACGCCTGCTTCGGCGCAAACCTTGACGACTGCAGCCACCTCTGCAGTGTTTCCAGGGCGCACGACGCATTGCGCCGCGCCGCGGTAACGACCCCGCCAGTCGGTAACGAACGGGGTGATGTCAGCCGGGTCGGTCAGCACCTGCGCGGTGCCGACCACTTTGGCCAACTGCTCGATCAGAGGTTCAGACCGGCTGAGCGTACAGGTCATGGTGATCGGCGTCGATGACCTTCACCTGAATGAAGTCACCTGGCTGAGCATCGAAATGACCGTCGATGTAGACCACACCGTCGATCTCCGGCGCATCGGACTTGGAGCGGGCAATCGTGCCTTCCTCGTCGACGGCATCGACCAGCACCTGAATGACCGTGTCGATCTTGGCCTCGAGCTTGGCCGCGGAAATATC
The DNA here is from genome assembly GCA_016790815.1 of Dechloromonas sp. Classification (GTDB taxonomy): domain Bacteria; phylum Pseudomonadota; class Gammaproteobacteria; order Burkholderiales; family Rhodocyclaceae; genus Azonexus. The sequence continues at coordinate 3,377 of JAEUOG010000046.1, read as the reverse complement.
CTCCTGCACCTGCATGAGCCAGCGGCGACGGTCTTCGCGAACATCTTCGGGCAGCAGGTCGGCCAGTTCGTTGGCCTTGGCACCTTCAACCGGCGAATAGGCAAAGGCCCCGACGCGATCTAGCTTGGCATCTTCGAGGAACTGGATCAGCTGATCGAAATCCTCTTCGGTCTCACCGGGGAAGCCGGTGATGAAGGTCGAGCGGATGACCAACTCCGGACAAATCTCGCGCCATTTGGCAATGCGCTCCAGCGTATTCTCGCTGGAACCCGGCCGCTTCATGGCCTTGAGAATCTTCGGGCTAGCGTGCTGGAAGGGCACATCGAGGTAGGGCAGGATCTTGCCTTCGGCCATGAGTGGAATGACATCATCGACCGACGGGTACGGATACACGTAATGCAGGCGAACCCAGATGCCAAAACTGGCCAGCGCCTCGCACAACTCCTTGAGCCGGCTCTTGACCGGCTTGCCGCCCCAGAACGCCGTGCGGTACTTGAGATCGACGCCGTAGGCGCTGGTGTCCTGCGAAATGACGAGGATTTCCTTGACGCCGGCCCGGGCCAGGTTTTCCGCTTCGGCCAGCACATCACCAACAGGCCGCGAAACCAGCGGGCCACGCAGCGACGGAATGATGCAGAACGTGCAGCTGTGGTTGCAGCCTTCGGAAATCTTCAGGTAGGCAAAGTGATCCGGCGTCAGGCGCACACCCTGCGGCGGCACGAGGTCGGTATACGGGTCGTGCGGCTTGGGCAGGTGGGCATGGACGTAGCCCATCACCTCGTCAGCCGCATGCGGGCCGGTCACGGCGAGCACGGCAGGGTGCGTCGTCTGGACGATATCGCCCTTGGCGCCGAGGCAGCCGGTCACGATGACCTTGCCGTTCTCATTAAGCGCCTCGCCGATGGCATCGAGCGACTCTTCGACGGCGGCATCGATGAAGCCGCAGGTATTGACGATCACCAGATCGGAATTGTCGTAGCTCGGCGAAATCTCGTAGCCTTCGGCGCGCAGCTTGGTCAGGATGCGCTCGGCGTCGGAAGAGGCCTTCGGGCAGCCCAGGGATACGAAGCCGACGGTCGGCACTTTTTGCTGAATAGTCATGCGTATGGAACCTTATCCGGGCGTGCCGGCAAACAAAGGGCGTATTTTACGGGGGAATCAGGCCGGCAGGCGGGCAAGTGCCTGTTTCAGCGCCGCAAAACATCGCTCATCAATGGCCGTACCAACACTTTCCGCCATGATTTCAAGCGTCTTCGGAATGGGTACCGCGCCGCGATAAGGGCGTTCAGCGGTGATCGCATCGAAAATATCGGCCGTCGTGATGATCCGCGTTTCGAGGCAGATTTCATCCGCCATCAGGCCACGCGGGTAGCCCTTGCCATCAAGCCGTTCATGATGGGCAGCCGAAACCCTCGCCAGTTCTGCAAAGGCATCGATGCGCGACAGGATGGTCTCGGTGTACATGGCATGCGCCTTCACAGCCGCCCATTCCTCATCGTCCAGCTTGCCCGGCTTGTCGAGGATGCTGTTGCTGACCCCGAGCTTGCCGACATCGTGTAGCAGTGCGCCGCGTTTCAGCCAGCGACGACGTTCCGGTGCCAGCCCGAGCACTTCGGCGATCAGATCGGTGTAGAGCGCAACGCGCGCGCTGTGGCCGCTGGTGTAAGGGCTCTTGGAGTCGACCACCTGACCGAAAGCGGCAGCGATATCGTCGAGATAATCGTCATCGAGTGCCACGACATGACCAGCCGGCTCCAGCGCCAGCACCGCCGTCATCACATCCGGCGAAGCCAGCATCTTCCAGAACGCTTCATCGCCTTCAATCTGCTCGAAGGCTTCCACCAAACCGGGATCGAACCAGCCACCGGCGCGTTGGCGGACCTCTTCCAAAGCGGCCTGCGCGCCACCGGCGGTATGAAAAACATCGATCACCTGCGCCAGCAGCGCAATGCGGGAATATAGCGGTATGTCGTCGCCTGCCAGGCCATGCGGCTTGCCCAGCCCGTTGAAATGCTCATCGAGACTATAGATACCGGCCGATACCGTCTCGGGAAAGCGCAACAAGCGGGCAATTTCGGCACCGCGCTGGCAGCGGGTGGCAATCAATTCTGTGGCGATTTCCTCGCCATCGCGCATGATCGTCAGCACGCTGCGGAACCGTTCAGCCAAACCCGCCTTCAGGCCGGTATGGCTGAGCACAAACTGCAGGACCTTGGGCAGACTGTCACCCACCGTCTTGAAGTCACGCTTGAAACTCAGGTCGTCGGTGAGATACAGCTCGCAGATGCGCGCGGCGTTGCTGCTGCACCCGAGATCTTTCAGCAGCAAGGTGTAGTAGAGGTTCCAGAGATCGTTTTCGTCCATCCCGAGACGACGACCAATATGCATGCCGATCCAGCAGCAACGCACGCAATGACCTTCCGGCTGCCCTTCGGTAATGTCCAACGCATGGCTGAGCGCCGAGATAAGTTCGGAAAGCTTCAAGCCGGCCAGGGCTGGCAACGAGAACTGAACTGGAGAATGAGCGGTCATCGGATCGTAGATTACCAACAAACGACAGAATTCACTTGCTTTGCGACTACTTCACCGTCCAGATGCTCCACCATCAATCGCTTCAAAGCCAACCAGGATGGAATAAAACACTTCCCGACAAACTCAGCCACCAGCAACCAATCCATCATCGTCACCGGGAAGGCTGGCGCAATGCATTTTATTCGTTATAATGCGCGCCCTAGCGTTCTTAGCTCAGTTGGTAGAGCGTCTGCCTTACACGCAGAATGTCGGCGGTTCGAGCCCGTCAGGACGCACCAGAATTTGATCTGTTGTGATTCACAATAGTCCGAAGAACCCCGCAAATGCGGGGTTTTTTATTGCCGGTTCGTCCAGTGTCGTCTAAAGTGGTTTGAGGAAATACCATCTTTTTTGTTGGTATCCGTGTTGGTATTTCGAAGGGCTGTTGGTATACGCCCAAAAACCAACCAATTTAGAGGTGTTGCATGGCACTGACTGATCTTGCAATCCGGACAGCGAAACCGGGTGAGAAACCAAGAAAACTGGTTGATGAAAAGGGAATGTACTTACTCCTCCAGCCGACTGGAGCCAAGCTCTGGCGGATGAATTACCGCTTCGATGGGAAGCAGAAAACGCTCGCTCTTGGCACATACCCGGAAACCAGCCTTAGCCAAGCCAGAGACAAGCGGGACGAAGCCCGGAAGAAACTCGCACAAGAGATCGATCCTGGTGAACAGCGCAAGCTGGAAAAGCAGGAGCGTCGCACATCGCTCGCCAATACGTTTGAAGTCGTTGCACGCGACTGGATGAAGGTCCGTGGCAAAGAATGGAGCGAGGGATACGCAGGAAAGACCCGTGCATGCATG
>JAEUOG010000071.1 GCA_016790815.1 Dechloromonas sp. | reverse complement strand
GCTGTCGCGCTCGATTGCACAACGTATTGAGCACGATGTCAGCCATCAATTCGACTGGCATCAACGACGATTGGCTAGCACTTGTGAGTCGGCTGAAACCTGGTCGGCCGCACTGTCAGAACTCACCGCTGTCCCGAACCTGGACAAACTAACCTTCCTGCCATGGCAAAACGTCATTTCCCGAAGTGGCCTTTCCATCGTCACGCGAGGCCAATTCTGTCCTTCCTGCTTTGCCGAGGACCTCGCACAAGGCCGGGAACCCTATTTCCGCCTGGCTTGGGAGTCTGCCGAGGTTTCCGTTTGTTCACGACACGCTTGCTCACTCGAGAAACATTGCCCTCATTGCGGTAAAGACAATATTCGCCATACCTCTGCCTATGTAGTTCCCGGCTGGTGCACTCATTGTGGAGAGTTCCTTGGGAAAGCGGGGGAAATGCCAGCTACTGCCTCAATCGACCCTGCCGCACGATGGGCCGCACGGCAAATTGGCGAATTGGTTCATGCTCAGCAAACTTTGGCGAGCACACCAACGCGCGACAACCTCATCAATGCTATCTCGCGAATCATCGAGGAGATGGACAACGGGCAAAGTGCTCTCTTCGCTCGACGTATTGGCGTCGCCAAAAGCACTGTCCACAACTGGTTGAAGGGTGATGGCACACCAACCCTGAAGGCCAGCCTAAAGATTTCAGCTCACAGTGGAGCCAGCCTGACACAGCTTTTGAGCGGAGATTTATCGACGTGGGTGTGCCCGCAAATTGAGCCGCAGCTAGTTCTGAACCTGCCCCAGCCCAAACCACGAACTCGCACGGTAAAACGTGAGCGAAACTGGGCAGAAATTGAAAACCAACTCCAGGCATTTCTTGTGTTGCCGACGCCAATCACCGTGCGAGAGGCAGCACAGCGACTAAATATCGATACCAGACTGCTGTATCTACGCGCGAATATGCTCACTCGGCAACTCGGCGAGCGCTGGAAGGACTATCTACACCGGCGTCAGGATGAACATGTAGTCAATGCATGGCCACATCTCGAGCAGGCTTGCATTGATATTTGGGCAGAGGGAAAGTCGGTCACCCTACGTGAGGTCATCGCACGGGTGCCAGCTCCAATTCTCGCCCCCTTGAGCAATCTTCTCCTGAATCTCAAGGACGTACAAAGTCACCTGATGAGGCCAGATTTCGAGTCTGAAGCTGCAAAATAACCGAACGATTTCGGAGCACACAAAGAACCGGCTACATGGCCGGTTTTTTTTCGTCTGGTGCTTGGGAGCCCGGAAAAACCGTCTGACGACAGCCATAAATTTCCGATAAAGCAAAATGTGTCCTATCGGGAATTAAAGCATAAGCTGTCCGGGCGGACACTTTATGCTTAACGGCACAACCCGAAACGGTTGGCCTTTTTGAGTTTCTGGAGCGGGCGATGGGAATCGAACCCACGGCTCTAGCTTGGGAAGCTAGGGTATTACCATTATACGACGCCCGCTCTGGGCTGAAGGGCGCATTCTAAGCGCAGATGGCGGTGTGTTCAATCGTTCCTGTCGTTAGCCAACGCGGCATAGCGGCCGGCGTGGAAAAGCAGCGGGGCGAGATCGAGGATTTCGCTGAAGCGTTCAACGCTACCGATGAAAATGGTGTGATCTCCAGCGGCATGCTGGGTCAGGTTGGCAACCTCAAAATTGGCGCAGCAGGCGGCGAAAAGCGGTGCGCCGCCCGCGCCCGGCTGCCATGGCAAACCGGCGAAACGGTCAGTCGGCCAGGTGGCGAAGCGATTGGAGAGCTCCTCCTGGTCTATGGCCAGAACGTTGATGGCGTGGTGGCTGGCCTTGCGGAAGGCCTCGAGGTTGTGCGAGTTGTTGTCGAGGCACCAGAGCACGAGCGCCGGCTCGAGCGAGACAGCGGCAAAGGAGTTGACGGTCAGGCCGATGGGATGGCCGTCCGGGTCGATGGCCGTGACGATGGTAACGCCGGTTGCATAGCGTCCCAGAGCATTGCGCAGGGCGCGGCTGTCGTGTTGCGGTTGGGTCATCGGGAAAGCCAAGTAGGCTGGAGAAAAAAGAGGCCGTATTATCCGTGCTCCCGCATGTTGCGTCGAGGCAGATTTTGGCCGCCCAAAACCGTTTTACCGAAGACCTGATCGCCTGGCAGAAGACTGCCGGCCGCCACGACCTGCCTTGGCAGAATACGCGCGACCCGTACCGCATCTGGCTCTCCGAGATCATGCTGCAGCAGACGCAGGTCAGCACGGTAATCCCTTATTACGCGGGTTTTCTGGCCAGTTTTCCCGATGTGCTGGCGCTCGCCGAGGCGCCCATCGAGGCGGTCATCGCGCATTGGGCCGGCCTCGGTTATTACGCCCGGGCGCGCAATCTGCACCGCTGCGCGCAGCAGATTGCTGCGGTCCACAGGGGAAAATTCCCCGAAACTGAAATGCAACTCGCGGAATTGCCCGGTATTGGCCGGTCGACCGCAGCAGCGATTGCTGCCTTCGCGTTCGGGCGCCGGGCGGCGATTCTTGATGGCAACGTCAAACGGGTGCTGTGCCGGCAATTCGGCGTCGAGGGTTTTCCGGGCGCCAAGGCCGTTCATGACGGCCTCTGGGATCTGGCCGAGAGCCTGCTGCCGGAGGACGGCATCGAGGTATACACGCAGGGTTTGATGGATCTGGGCGCCACGCTGTGCACGCGCAGCCGGCCGCGCTGTGGCGAATGCCCGGTGGCGGATGCTTGTGTCGCAAGACGCGATGGCCGACAGGGTGAATTGCCGGAAGCGAAGCCCCGTGCTGCGGTGCCGGAGCGAAGGTCCACGTTCGTTTTGCTCTGCGATGGCCAGCGTCTCTTGCTCGAACGGCGCCCGCCATCAGGCCTGTGGGGCAGCCTGCTGGTGCCACCCGAGGGCGAACCGGCCAAGGTGGCGGCCCGTTTTGGGCTGGAGATCATTGAAACGAGCGCGTTACCGCCGTTCAAACACGCCTTCACGCATTTCCGGCTGACGCTGGTGCCGATGCTGTGCCGGATTGACGCCCGGTTTCAGGTAGCCGAACCGGGGCTGGAATGGGTGGCGCTTGAACGTGCTGCAGATGCCGGCGTACCGGCACCAATCAAGAAGCTGATCAGGCAGGTTGCCAGCGCAGGGGGCTGAGCCCCCAGCGGTCAAAGCTTTCGGCCCGGACGATCTGGCCGTAGTGGTTGCCAACCTTGCGTGACAGGTCGACATCGACCGGCGTGGTCACGTACTGCTGGCGCCCGGTGTGGTAGATGACCCGCACGGTTGGGGTCAGCATGTTCTCGGTATGCAATTGCTCGACGACCGCCAGATGCCCGCTTTCGAGCAGGACCAGCGTACCGACCGGGTAAATGCCGACGGTCTTGATGAACGCCGCGACCAGCGCCGGATCGTATTGAAAACCACCTTCGTCGTAGAGCTGGCGCAGCGTGTGCGAAGGTGACATGGCGGCACGATAGGGGCGGTCGGAGGTCATTGCGTCGTAGGTATCGACGATGGCTGCCATGCGGCCGGCCACCGAGATTTCGTCGCCGATCATGCGGTACGGGTAGCCGCAGCCGTTATAGCGTTCGTGGTGTTCGAGGACGACGGCAACCGAGGTTTCGGAGAGCCGCGAGGTGGCATCAAGGACAGCAAGCCCTTCCTCGACATGGCTCTGCACGATGGCGTACTCAGCCTGGGAGAGCTGGCCGGGTTTGGTCGTCAACTTGCCATCCAGGGCGGCGTGACCGATGTCCTTGACCATGGTGCCGAGCGCGAGTTTTTCGATTTCCGGTTCGGGCATGCCCTGATGATGACCGAAGGCGATGATCAGGGCAGCGGTAGCCACGGCGTGTTCAGTCGCGTAGGCATCCATGCGCTTGAGGCGGGCCAGCGGCACCAGGGCATCCGGATTTCGCATCACCGAGGCCATCATCTTGCTGACGATGGGCTCCAGAAAAGCGGCATCGACGTTATTGCCGGCCCTGGCCGAAAGCATCAGTCCGCTGACCGTGTTGCTGGCTTCGTTCAGCAACCCGCTCGCGCGGCGCCGCTCTTCGCCGAGCGAAACCCTGCGCGGCGTGGCCGCCCGGATTTCGGCCAGCGATTTGAGCTTGAGATCGATCTGGTTGATGCGCGCAATCGACGACGGTGGCAGGTCGACACCTCTGGCGGTGTCGATGCTGATCTCGCGAATGCCTTCTTCCCGTATTTTCGCGACATGCGCGTCATCGCGAACCTTGAATTTCGACTGCCACAGGGAATGGTCGAACCAGCGCTTGTGCAGGTCCACGACGTACATGTCGGGCAGCAACTGGTCGATGGAAATCTTGCGAATCATGCCGGCGGTTTCGATTATTTTTTCTTGGCAGTCTGCGCGGCGCGCTGCTCCGCTTCGCGCATTTTTTTGGCTATGCGGGCGTCGTGTTCGGCTTGCTTCCTGCGCTTTTTTTCCGCTTCGGCGATCTTGCGCTTCTCGCCCTCGGCCGCCTTGGCTTCCTTGGCGGCGCGGGCAGCGGCGACCCTGTCTTCGGCCTCCTGCCGGGCGTTCATCGATTCGGCCTGGCGCAATTCAAGCTCCGCGGCACGGCGCGGCTCAGCTTCGGCCCGCAGCTTGCTCCGCGCCTCCATCTGCTCGCGCTTTACCTCGCGTTCGATGGCCTTGCCCTCGTTTTCCAGCCGGCGCGTCTCGCGCGTTACCGTGAGATGCTCCCGGGAGGCGGCCCTGCGACAATCGTTGATCAGAAATTTGGTCGCACATTCGGCATTGCGCTCGACCAGCACCCGGTCGGCTTCGGCCTGCCGGGCCTTGCCCTCGGCCTGCAGTGCTGTTGCCTTGTCGAGGCGTGCCTGCCAGGCGGTTTGCTGATCGGCTGCCACCGCGCCGTCTGCCGCCAGCACGGCAAACGGCATGGCAAGCAGGACGATCAGGCCGGCAACCACTGGTAGGGATCGATTTTCCATTTATCGTAACTCTCAAAACTCGCGATACGGTCCGGCACTCTGGCTAGGTCGACGATCTCCGGTGGGACGTAGTGTTGCTGGCCGGCATGGTAAAAAATGCGGACAACCGGTTCAAGCAGCTTGCCCTCGTTCTGCTCGATGACAACGCCCATGCGGTTGCTTTCAAGGCGAACCAGCGAACCGGTCGGGTAGATGCCGATGGCGCGGATGAAACCCTGCACCAGTTGTGGATCGAAATGGTGATTACTCCATTCGAGCAGCTTCTTGAGCGCCTGCGTTGGTTGCATGCCGCGGCTGTAGACCTTTTCCGAGGTGATGGCGTCGTAAACATCGACGATGGCAGCCATCTGCCCGGGAAGGGAAATGCCCTCGCCCACCTTCTTGAGCGGATAGCCCGTGCCATCAAAGCGCTCATGATGCTCGGCGACGACCTGCCGGGTGGCGACGCCAATGCCCGGGACGTCCTCAAGCAGGCGCAGGCTTTCGGCGACGTGCGACTGCATGCGGGAGAATTCGCTATCGCTCAGCTTCGCAGGCTTGTTGAGGATGGCATCCGGTATCTGCGCCTTGCCGATATCGTGCAGCAGTCCGCCGAGCGCGATTTCCCGAATGGTTTCCTTGGGCAGCTTCATGCTGCGCCCGAAGGCGATCAGCAACGCACAGACGCCAACGGAATGCTCGAAGGTGTAGTCATCGAGATTTTTCAACCGGGCCAGCGGCAGCAAGGCGTCCTGATTGCGAAAGACTGATTCGACCATGCTGTCGACCACGGGCTCGATACTGCCCACCCGGATTTGCTGGCCGAACCGGATGTCGTCGAGCACCAGCCTGACAAGCTTGTTGGCCTCGCCGTGCAGGCGGCGGGCGCGCACAGCTTCGTTCTTGAGGTCGGCGACCACCGGCTTGTCGACGGGCTTTTCGGCAATGGCCTGCAGGCGCCGGTCGATGTCGGCATTGACCTCGCTCTGCGTGCGTGCCTCCCAGACGTCCGCCCCCTTCAGTGTGTCGATGTAGACCTCGCGAATGCCGAGATCGATGATCTTGCCCACCGTCGCCTGGTCGCGCACATGGAAGGTATTTGAAACGAAGGGATGATCGAGCCAGCCGCAATTGAGGTCATGGATGTACATCCCTGGCTTGAGCTGGTCGGTGCGAATCTGCTTGATCATCAGGCGATTCTAGCAGGCTGTCGCAAATCGTAGCCAAAATGGCTGAAATGCCCGGCAAGCCTTTGTAATGTTTCGAATTTACGCCATTTTTCCGGTTGACCGCAGAAGTCGGCTCGAGCGCTGAAAAACCCGTTTCCAGACCCTGCCTCGCTATAATCCACAGCCTCATGATCGCCCTCCGCCAAGTCACCTTCGCCCGCGCCGGCCGCCCGCTCGTCATCGACGCTTCCGTTCAGCTCCACCCCGGCTGGAAAGTCGGCGTCGTCGGCGCCAACGGCTGCGGCAAATCCAGCCTCTTCGCGCTGCTCGCCAACGAACTGCACGCCGAATCCGGCAACGTCGAAATCCCGGCCAGCTGGCACATCGCCCGCGTTGCCCAGGAAACCCCGGCTCTGCCCGATGCCGCCATCGACTTTGTCCTCGACGGCGATGTCGAACTGCGCCGCATCGAACGCGAGCTGGTCGACGCCGAAGCCAAGGGTGACGGCGTTGCCATCGGCCATCTACACGCCCGCTACGCCGACATTGGCGGCTATTCGGCCAAGGCCAGAGTCGCGGAAGTGCTGCACGGTTTGGGCTTCACCGACGCCGACTTTCAGCGTTCGGTGTCGGAATTCTCCGGCGGCTGGCGCGTCCGCCTCAACCTCGCCCGCGCCCTCTCGTGCCGCGCCGACCTGCTGTTGCTCGACGAACCGACCAACCACCTCGACCTCGACGCCGTCTTCTGGCTGGAAAACTGGCTGAAGAACACGCCGGCGACGCTGCTTTTGATCTCGCACGACCGCGATTTCCTCGACGCCGTGGTCGGCCAGATCATCGCCATCGACCTCCAGCGCCTGACCCTGACCACCGGCGGTTATTCCGACTACGAACGCGCCCGCGCCGCCCGCCTCGCTACGCAACAGTCGTCCTACGAAGCCCAGCAGCGGGAAATCGCCCACCTCTCCAGCTTCATCGAACGCTTCAAGGCCAAGGCAACCAAGGCCCGCCAGGCGCAAAGCCGGATCAAGACGCTGGAACGCATGGAAATGGTCGCCGCCGCCCACGTCGACTCGCCCTTCCATTTCAGCTTCCGCGAACCCACCGCCCTGCCCGACCCGTTGCTCACCATCGAAAGAGCCGGCGCCGGCTACGCCGACCACAAGATCATCGACAACGTCACCATGACGCTGCGCCCCGGTTGCCGCATCGGCCTGCTCGGCCGCAACGGCGCCGGCAAATCGACGCTGATCAAGCTGCTGGCAAATTCAATCCCCCAGCAAGGCGGCGAGCGCAAGGAAGCCAAGGCGCTCAACATCGGCTACTTCGCCCAGCACCAGCTCGAACAGCTGCGCCCCGACGAGTCGCCGCTGCAACACCTCGTTCGCCTCGACCCGACCGCCACCGAGCAAGAGCTGCGCGACTACATCGGCGGCTTCGATTTCCGTGGCGACATGGCCACGCGCGCCATCGAACCCTTCTCCGGCGGCGAAAAATCCCGCCTGGCGCTGGCCCTGATGATCCGCCTGCGACCCAACCTGCTGCTGCTCGACGAACCGACCAACCACCTCGACCTCGAAATGCGCGAAGCCCTGACCTTCGCCATGCAGGACTTCGAAGGCGGCGTCGTTTTCGTCTCGCACGACCGCCACCTGCTCCGCACCTGTGCCGACGAACTGCTGTTGGTGGCAGATGGCAAAGTCACCGAATTCGAGGGCGACCTCGACGACTACGCCGCCTGGCTTGCCGCCCGGCGCAACGCCGAGAAGGCGGCGGAACCGGATGTCGCCGCCGAGAAAACCGAGCGCCTCGCCCAGCGTGCCGACGCCAAGGCCAACCGCCAGGCCCTGCTCGCCCAGCGCCGGCCGCTGGTCAAGGAAATCGAACAGCTGGAGCGCAAGCTGGCCAAGTGGAACGAGGAAAAGGCCGCTTTGGATGCCCGGTTTGCCGACCCGGACTTCTACGCCACGGTCGACCGCCAAAAAAGCGAAGAAATGCATAAGCTGGCCGGCCTGCTCGGCGAGCAGATCGACGAAGCGGAAATGCGCTGGCTGGAAGTGCATGAGGCGCTGGAGGCGTTGCCGACCGTTGATTGACTTCTGAATTGCCTGCTCCTTGCCTGCCGGGCTCGCCGATTCTGGGCCGGAAAGGAAATTCAAGTGGCATGTGCGACCTTTTGTCGCATTCTCCCGGGTAGCGGATTTCGCTACGCTCAATCCCTTTTTAGTGGGTGGGATCTTGTGTTTTCCCCGCTCAAAATTCCAATAAATCGGGGGTTGTATGGGGAAACACACAACAAGCACGTCCGCAGTTCGGTCAGTTATCCAGAAATCCGTGATGTCCACCTTGGTCGCCGGTTGTTTCGGCGTTGCATGTGCAGAGGAAGCGACGCAACTGGGGACGATCGAGGTCAAGGCAGCCGCCGATTCCGGTTACGTCGTCAAGTCGGTCAGTGCCGGCACGCGTACCGATACCCCGGTTGAACATGTCCCTCAATCCATCATCACTGTGCCCCGTGCCATGGTGGAGGACCAGGGATCGAAAACGCTATCGGACGCCCTGCGCAACGTCAGCAACGTCAACACCATAGACCAGCGCGACGCCAACAACGTGGTTTTCAGGATTCGCGGATTCACATCGGCAACCGTCGTTGATGGCGTTGCCATGAAGGGCAACTTCACGAATCAGGAAAGCCTGGTCAACGCCGAGCGGATCGATGTCATCAAAGGGCCGTCCGGTGCACTCTTCGGCAGTCAGGGCGTAGGTGGCTACGGTACGACCGGGGGGATAGTCGCGATTACGACTGCCGAACCGTCTCAGGAAATCGTACGAAAGATCGGTTTCAAAGTTGGCTCCTACGGCGAGATGGGAACCAATTTCGATATCAACCAGCCGCTGGACTCAGCGTGGGCTTTCAGAGTGGCCGGTGAATGGTCTGACAGCGACAGTGAAACCGACCGCGTTTACTTGAAACGGCGTGCCCTCTTCCCAAGCCTGTCGTGGGCACCCAGCAACGACACCAAGGTCGTGCTGAGGTTGCGCTACCTGGAAAACGCCACGCTCGACTACAGCGCATTGCCGGTCAACGGCACGCTGAATACGTCGACCTACAAGCTCCCCAGAAGCACGTTTATCGGGGCCAACGGCCTTCCCGAATCGACCAACAAGGCCCAAGGCGCCAATCTGCAATGGTCGCAGAAGCTGACGGATACCTGGAATTTCTCGTTCCTCGCCGCCTACAACGAGATCAAGCTCGACTAACGAGGCACCTGGCTGGTCGACTCGACGAGCCTGATGGGGTGTGCGGATTACGGTAGCGCAACGCCCTCCGTGAATACGATGTGCGGTTTGCGGATGTGGGGACAAGTGAAAACAACCACCGTCTCGCCCAGCCTGACCGGCAAGTTCCAGACGTGGGATGCCAAACATACGCTGAATCTCGGCATCGATTACGAAAAGACGCGCGACGAAGGGATCATGGCCTACTCGAACGGCTTTGGCCCCATTTCCTTTGACAACGTCGATCTGACCAACCCGGTTTATCCCGCCTGGTCCGAACCCGTATCACCGGCAACACCGGATTGGCAAAACCGCTACACCTCGAAGGTTGCTTACATTCAGGATCAGATTGACATCGGTGCCTGGCACTTCCTGGGCGGCCTGCGGTATTCGGAAATCGAGGTGATTGACGTCAACCCGTCATGGGGGATCAATAACGTCAGCAACAATTCCAAGACAACCCCGAGGATTGGCGCCGTCTATGAATTTACGCCCAAGTTTTCGGTGTTCGCCGGGTACGGCGAAGGCATGCAGGTTCCGGCGTTTTCCATCTTTTCGAAACCGCCCAAGCCCGAAGAATCCAGGCAGACCGAAGTCGGTTTCCGCCTGAAGGATATGGCCGGCATCACCGCCACGGTCGCCTGGTTTGACCTGACGCGCAAGAACGTCGCCATTGGCGACCCGGCAAACCCCGGTTATTCCATCCAGGCCGGCACGCAGCAATCGAAAGGTGTTGATATCGACCTGAGATGGCAGGCAACGCCATCCTGGGCCTGGATCGCTGCTTTCACCACGCAGAAGGCCGAGATCACCGAAGACAGCAATGCCGCTCTGGCGGGCAAGCAGCTCTTCAACGTTCCCGAACAATCCGCCCGCCTGGCAACGCGCTATGACTTCCGCTCAGGAAATCTGGCGGGTCTCGGCCTGGGGCTTGGCCTGACCCACAACTCGAAATTGCCGGGCAATTCGACCAATACCTTCTTTACGCCGGCGACCACGGTTTGGGATGCGCAAGTTTCCTACGCCATCTGGAAGGCGCGTTTCGGCTTGAATGTCTTCAATCTGACCGACAAGAAATACTACGTTCCTTCCGCCTATTTTGGCGGCGGTCAGGTCATTCCTGCATTGCCGAGAACGATCACGGCCACGGCCAATTTCGCCTTCTAGTCGTTTGCTGGGCAGCCTGGGTTCGCCCGGGCTGCCCATCTTGTTGGAGCGCATCGATGAATCGACGTGATTTTGCCCAGTGGGCCGCTACCCTGGGCCTGGCGCGCCTGCTTGGGGGGCCGACATCGGCCGAGGCAGCAGAAGGCAGGAAAACCGAAACACCCACCAAGGAAAGCGCCGAACAGCAACACCTCGACGCCATGCAACGCTACGCGGCTTTGGTTGAAGGCCCGAAGGTCACCATCGGCCTGCTGGTCTATCCCGGCATGTTTCTGCAGGATCTGGTCGGCCCGCTCACGGTTTTCGAGGCATTGATGAACCGCGAGATTCATTTGCTGTGGAAGAACCTCGATGTAGTTGCCGGAGACAAGCCGGAAACCCCCGTGCTGATCCCGGTGAAACCCACGACGACTTTTCGGGATTGTCCGGAAAAGCTGGATGTCCTTTTCGTCCCCGGCGGCGTTCCCGGTACCTTTGCGATGATGGAGGACAAGGCGGTTCTGGATTTCCTGGCTGAAAAAGGAAAGACCGCCCGTTTCGTCACCAGCGTTTGCACCGGTTCACTGGTGCTCGGTGCTGCGGGATTGCTGGATGGCTACAAGGCCACGTCACACTGGGCCACCCGCGACGTGCTGAAGGAGTTGGGGGCAATCCCGACCAAGGGGCGCGTGGTCGTGGATCGCAATCGAATCACTGGCGGCGGTGTTACGGCTGGCATCGATTTCGGGCTCACCATAGCGGCATTGCTGCGCAGCCCGGACTACGCCAAAGCCATCCAGCTCTATCTGGAATACGATCCGGCGCCACCCTTCAATTCGGGCTCCCCGGAGAAAGCGCCAGCGGTGGTGCGGCAGTTTCTCAATGACATGTTTGCCAGCATGCGGGAAACGGCGTTCAGCATCGCCAAAAAGTCGAAGTCACGCTAATACGGAACATTGTCGCGCCCTCGGCAGGCAGTCCCCAGCCCAATCCCACGGTGAACCGGAAAAACCGGCCAAAAACGAAACCCGCATCAGGTAAAATCGCGGTTTTCCCGAACTCGCTGCTGGAGCCCAACCGTGCAAATCGTCTGCCTTGACCTCGAAGGGGTCCTCGTCCCTGAAATCTGGATCGAATTCTCCAAGCGCACGGGCATTCCCGAGTTGATGCGGACGACGCGCGACGAGCCGGATTACGACAAGCTGATGACGTATCGCCTGAACATCCTGCGCGAGCACAAGCTCGGCCTGCCGGACATTCAGAAAGTGATCGCCGAAATGGGCCCGATGGCCGGCGCTCGCGCTTTCCTCGACAAGCTGCGCGAGGATTATCAGGTCGTCATCCTGTCCGACACGTTCTACGAATTCGCCCATCCCCTGATGCGCCAGCTGGGCTGGCCGACGCTGTTCTGCCATTCGCTGGAAGCTGACGCCGCCGGCATGCTGGTGAATTACCACCTGCGCATGCCGAACCAAAAACGTGAGGCAGTCCAGCGTTTCAAGGAACTGAAGTTCAAAATCGTCGCTGCCGGCGATTCATACAACGACACGGCCATGCTCGGCGAAGCCCACGGCGGCATCCTGTTCCATCCGCCCGAGAACGTCATCCGCGAATTCCCGCAGTATCCGGTCGTTTATAACTACGACGATCTGCGCAGCGAAATCGACAAAGCTTTTGCCCGGGCTGCCTGAAGCCCAACTGAACTGCCATGGTTGCGAGCAACGTTGTCGATCCGGAATTGATTCGGGGTCTCAAGGCCTTGGTGGAAACAACTTTCCCCAAACGTTGCCGTTGCTGCGGGCGCAGCTTTGCGGACGTTGCCGACTATGTGGCGCAAACCAACGCCATGCCGAACGGGGCCGAAGGTTTGAAGCAGTCACTCGGCGACGAAGGCGAGATCGTCGTTGATCTGTTCCGCAACTGCCCCTGCGGCTCGACACTCATGGATACGTTCAATGATCGACGCGACTCCTCGCCCAAGGGCGAGGCTCGGCGCCGGCGTTTCGACGAGCTGATGGCCTATCTGGTTGAGCGCGGCCTGGAGACCAGCGTGGCCCGCCACGAGTTGCTCGAGGTCATGAGCGGCAAGCCCAGCGAAATCCTGACCAAAGTCCGCCCTCCTGCAACTGGAAACAACAAGCATGCATAGCGACCGTTTTTTCACCCTTTCAGCTTCCTGTCCTGACCAGGTGGGCATCATCGCCCGCGTCTCCGGCTTCATTGCCAGCAATGGCGGCTGGATTCTCGAGTCGAGCTTCCATTCGGACGTGCTGACCAGTCGCTATTTCATGCGCATCGAGATCAAGGCGAACTCGTTGCCCTTCCTGCTCGCCGAGTTCCGCGAGCGCTTCCGTACCGAAGTCGCCGAGCCGCTGGACATGACCTGGCAGATCAACGACAGCGCGGTCAAGAAACGCGTCGTCGTCATGGTTTCCAAGCAGGAACATTGCCTCTACGACCTGCTGGCGCGCTGGCAGGCCAAGGAACTCGACATCGAGATTCCCTGTGTCATTTCCAACCACGATACCTTCCGTGGCTTTGTCGAGTGGCACGGCATTCCGTTTTATCACGTGCCTGTGACGCCCGACACCAAGGCTGCGGCCTACGCCGAGATCCAGCGTATTTTTGATGACGTGCGCGGTGATTCGATGGTGCTCGCCCGCTACATGCAGGTACTGTCACCTGAACTCTGCGACGCGCTGGCCGGCAAAATCATCAACATCCACCACAGCTTCCTGCCCAGTTTTGCTGGCGCCAAGCCCTATCACCAGGCCTACACGCGCGGCGTGAAACTGATCGGCGCCACCTGCCACTACGTGACGAGCGAACTCGACGCCGGCCCGATCATCGAGCAGGACGTCATCCGTATCGACCATTCAGACTCACCGGACGACATGGTGCGCTACGGCAAGGATATTGAAAAAACCGTGCTCGCCCGCGGCCTGCGCTACCACCTCGAAGACCGGGTGCTGGTGCATGGCAACAAGACCGTCGTCTTCCGTTGAACCCCATGCTGATCCGGCGCGCTGATTCCCTGCTGCTGGTCGTCGATATCCAGCAAAAGCTGGCACCGGCGATTCATGATAACGAGCGGGTCACGGCCAATTCGGTTCGCCTGCTTGAAGGGGCACGGCAGCTTGGTGTGCCGACTTTCGTTTCCGAGCAATACGTCAAGGGACTCGGGCCCAGCCTCGAGGCGGTCCGGACTGCTGCGGTCGACGCCCATTTTTTCGAAAAAACGCACTTTTCCTGCGCCGCCGAACCGGGGGTTGTCGATCTGTTGCGTGCCGCCAAGCGGCCACAAATCATTCTGACCGGCACGGAAGCCCACGTCTGTGTTCTGCAGACCGCTTTGGGCCTGCTGGCGGCCGGCTTTGAGGTCTATCTGGTCGCCGATGCTGCCTCTTCACGGACACCGGATAACCGGACAGCCGCCATCGAGCGCATGCGGGCTGCAGGTATCGGCATCGTTACCACGGAAATGGTGCTTTTCGAGTGGCTGCATCAGGCCGGCACCGCTGACTTCCGCAGACTGCTGCCGCTGATCAAGTAGGCAAGACCCACTTCCCTTTGAGCCGAATTCCACGGTCAACCGGAAAAAATCCTCAAAAACTAAATAACTCCCCAAAAAAAACGGGCACCCGAAGGTGCCCGAAGGGAGAGAGACCAAGAAGATTACTTTCAGTGGTGGTAGGCGGTTTCGCCGTGCGAGGTGAGGTCTAGACCTTCACGCTCTTCGTCTTCCGGCACACGCAGGCCGATGACGATGTCCACCAGTTTGAAGGTGACGAGGGAGACGATGCCGGACCATACAACGGCGGTGCCGACGCCCCAAAGCTGGCTGATCACCTGGGCAGTCATGTCGAACGGGGCAACCGCGTTGGCCACGTAGTCATAGACACCCGTACCACCAAGGGCCGGATCGACGAACACGCCGGTCAGGATGGCGCCGGTGATGCCGCCGACGCCATGGACGCCAAAAACGTCGAGGGAGTCATCTGCACCAAGTATTTTCTTCAGGCCATTGACGCCCCACAGACAGACCACACCAGCCACCAGGCCGATGATGATGCCCCCCATGACGCCGACGAAGCCGGCCGCCGGCGTGATCGCAACCAGACCGGCAACTGCACCGGAGGCAGCACCCAGCATGGAAGGCTTGCCCTTCAACATCCATTCGGCAAACATCCAGGACAGCGTGGCAGCGGCAGTGGCAACCCAGGTATTGACCATGGCCAGAGCAGCACCGCCAGAGGCTTCAAGGGCGGAGCCGGCGTTGAAGCCGAACCAGCCGAACCACAGCAGTGAAGCGCCGATCATCGTGAAGGTCAGGGAGTGCGGGGCCATGGCAACATTGCCGAGACCGGTACGCTTGCCAACCATGTAGGCACCAACCAGACCGGCGATAGCGGCGTTGATGTGCACCACGGTGCCGCCTGCAAAGTCGAGCGCCCCCTTCTGGAACAGGAAGCCAGCGGTGGCACCGGCAGCCTCACCGGCGGCAGCGTCAATGTAGGCATCCGGACCCGCCCAGTACCAGACCATGTGTGCCATCGGGATGTAGGACAGCGAGAACCAGATGACCATGAAGACCAGCACGGCGGAGAACTTGGCACGCTCAGCGAAGGCACCAACGATCAGACCGCAGGTAATGGCGGCGAAAGCGCCCTGGAAGATCACGAAAGCCAGTTCGGAGATGACGACCCCCTTGGAGAAGGTCGCGCCGACCGATTCGATCGTGACACCTTTCAGGAAGAGCTTGTCGAGCACGCCGAAGAATTGGTTGCCCTCGGTGAAGGCGGCGGAGTAGCCGTAGATCACCCAGAGAACGGAGATCAGCGAGAAGGTCACGAAGACCTGCATGAGCACCGACAGCATGTTCTTGGTGCGGACCAGACCGCCGTAAAACAGCGCCAGACCGGGGATGGACATCAGGATGACCAGCGCGGCACAGACCATCACCCAGGCGTTGTCCGCCTTGTTGGCAACAAGCGCCGGTGCAGCCGCGGGTGCAGCGGCCTCGGCGGCAGGAGCTGCGGCGGCCGGTGCGGCGGCAACCTCGGCGGCGACGGCTGCCGGCGTGGCAGCCTTTTCCTCGGCCCAGGCCGGCGCGCCGAAAGCTACGGCACCGACAAGAGCCAGCAATGCAAATACGCGTTTCATGATATTTGGCTCCTTAGAGGGCATCGGTACCGGTTTCGCCGGTGCGGATACGAATGACCTGCTCGACGTCGAAGACAAAGATCTTGCCGTCGCCAATCTTGCCGGTGCTGGCCGATTTCTCGATTGCTTCGATGATCTGATCGAGTTGTTCAGCCTTGACGGCAGCCTCGATCTTCACCTTGGGCAGGAAATCGACGACATATTCGGCGCCCCGATAGAGCTCGGTATGCCCCTTCTGCCGGCCGAAACCTTTCACTTCAGTGACGGTGATGCCTTGCACGCCGATGGCGGACAACGCTTCACGCACTTCGTCAAGCTTGAACGGCTTGATGATGGCGGTAACGAATTTCATGATGACTGGTTCCCCATTTAGGTTGAAATCTGTTCTCCCCCACCGGCGCCGGCCGGTGCACTGGCGGGGGAGTTTTAAGTTTGCTTAGAAAGACTTGCTGAAAGTCAGGACAGCTTGAGCCTTCGACACATCCTTGGCGGTAGAGCCCTTGCCACTCCAGCAGTAAGCATTGCTGGCACTGCCGCAACCATTTGCATCGGTATCGGTGTACGCCAGGCCAACCACGCCGAAGCCAAGATCCTTCGTCACACCCAGCTTCCAGTCGGTGTAAGAAGCGTTGCTGTAGTTCTTGACATCCTGATGACCGATGTGACCCTGGACACCCCAGCCATTGCCGAGATCGTAGTTGGCCGACAGGTCGATGTAGCCGCTACCGCGGTTGTCAGCGCCGGCAGAATTTTGGTCGCCCCAAGCGAACAGGTACTTGGAAACGGAGTAGTTGTACTTAAGGGTGATGAACTTCCAACCAATTGCCACGTAGAGTTCCGTCGTATCAGGCGTCAGGCTGTTGCCATTGCTGTTGCCCGGGTAGTAGTACTTCAACGCACCAACGTCATATGAGAAGTCACCGGCAAAAGTTCCCTTGTAACCAGCATAGAAATCCCATTCCATGCTGTTATTGTCTTTTGTCGAAACCCAGCCAACGTTGGATGCCCAAGTACCCGCATACAGGCCGCTAGAGTGGCTGTAATCGAATCCACCCTGAACGGCCGGCTTGTTCTGGGACTGGCTGATACCGCGGAAAATGTAGTTGCTGGTCAACGCAACGTTACCGGTAAAGGTGTGAGCAGATGCCGGAGCGGCTTCTTCGGCGAAAGCCGGAGCGGCAAAGGCGCTAACAAGGGCCAGGGCGATTAGTGACTTCTTCATGTTTTCTCTCCTACAAAATAATTAAAGTGAAAAACGAAATTTGTGCAGTACAGCAATAGCATGAGCCGTGCCAGCCTGTTTTTTTGATCAGAATCAGAGGATTGGGCACCCTGTTCTGGATAACGCACCACCTTGTCGCACCATTCCAGTGCGGTTACAGAGCGTTACGCACCACAGGCGAGCGGGGGGCCAAAAACCGCAGTAATTCCACTGTGTTAAACTCAAAGCCTTACGGAGGACATCATGCTCGACCCCAAGACACTGGAAGAATTTGGCGCCAAGATCAGCGCCCTGCTGGCCAATTCCCCGGCCAAGGACATCGAAAAGAACGCCAAAATGGTCATGAGCGGCTTTCTCTCGAAGCTCGACCTCGTGACCCGCGAAGAGTTCGACGTTCAGGCTCAGGTACTGGCCCGTACTCGCGAAAAGCTCAAGGATCTCGAAGCCCGCGTCGACGCACTGGAAAAAACCCGCTCGGGCCAATAATTGAGTGATTGGCTTCGCGTCCCTGGCGTTGTTGCTCATCCTCACGATAGCTTTGGCTATCGCTCCGGTTCGCGCCTAGCCATAAACGCAAATCCAGTGCTTTCGTTCAGTTCCGCCAATTTCGAAGCCAAGCACTAATGGCACTGGCCATCGCGCACAGTCGCGGGCTGGATGGCCTGAATGCGCCGCCCGTCACTGTTGAGGCCCATCTAGCCAGTGGCTTGCCCAGCTTCACGCTCGTTGGGCTCCCCGATACCGAAGTCAAGGAGGCGCGTGATCGTGTGCGCGCCGCCATCGTCAATTCCGGGTTCGAGTTTCCGTCAAAACGAATCACCGTCAATCTTGCGCCCGCGGACCTTCCCAAGGAGTCAGGGCGCTTCGACCTGCCCATCGCGCTCGGTATCCTCGCTGCCAGCGGACAGATCCCGGGCAAGCATTTGGCTGATTTTGAGTTCGCCGGCGAGTTGTCTCTGTCCGGCGAGCTGCGACCGATTCGCGGTGCACTGGCCATGGCGCTGCAGACTGCCGGCCACGGCAAGCACTTCATCCTGCCTGAAGCAAGCGCACGGGAAGCGGCGCTGATCGGCAGCAACGAAATACTCGCCGCCCGCTCGCTGCTCGACGTCTGCGCCCACCTCGCCGAGCGTGAGACGCTGTCGCAGGCGATTGCCACGGTCAACCCGGAAAATCAGCCCATTTTTGCAGACCTTTCCGAGGTTCGTGGTCAGTCACAGGCCAAGCGGGCGCTGGAGATTGCGGCGGCTGGTTCACACAGCCTGCTCATGGTCGGTCCGCCAGGCTCCGGCAAATCCATGCTCGCCGCCCGTCTGCCCGGCCTCATGCCGACGCTGCAGGGCGAAGCGGCCAAGGCTTCGGCTGCGGTCCTGTCGCTGGTCGGGCAGTTCCGGCCGGAAGCCTTCGGCGTTCGGCCCTATCGGCAACCGCATCATACCGCGTCAGCCGTCGCGCTGGTCGGGGGTGGCAACCCACCACGCCCGGGCGAAATCAGCCTGGCACACCAAGGCATTCTGTTCCTCGACGAGTTGCCCGAATTCGACCGGAAAGTCCTGGAAACCCTACGCGAACCGCTTGAAACCGGGCGAGTCCATATTGCCCGTGCCGCCCGACAGGCCGAGTTTCCCGCCGAATTTCAGCTTATCGCGGCCATGAACCCCTGCCCCTGCGGTCACCACGGTGCGGCTGGAAACAAATGCCGATGCACGCCCGACCAGATTGCCAGGTATCGCGGCAAGCTCTCCGGCCCCTTCCTCGACCGCATCGACCTCGTCATCGAAGTTCCTGCCCTGCTTGCCGCAAGCCTTGCCGGCAAGGCCGATGGCGAGTCGTCGGCCGTTGTTCGCGCCCGAGTCGAGCAGGCCCAGAACCGCCAACATGCTCGGCAGCAAAAACCGAACGCCCGGCTGAGCACCAAGGAAGTTGATGCCAGTTGCCAGCCCGACGCAGCCGGCAACAAATTGCTGCAACAGGCCACCGCCCAGCTCGACCTCTCGGCCCGCGCCTGGCACCGCATCCTGAAAGTCGCCCGGACCATCGCCGATCTGGCTGCCAGCGACAACATCCGCGCCACGCACGTCGCCGAGGCCATCCAGTATCGACGCTTCGCCCGTGGCTGACGCCGCGGCACGCCGGGAAACACGCTGCATTGCGATCCTGCTGGCGTCACTATCGGCGCTCGGCCCGTTTTCGATCGACACCTATCTGCCGTCCTTTCACGAAATAGGCGAAAAACTCAGCGCCACGCCGCTGGAAGTCCAGCAGACGCTATCCATCTATCTGTTCTCGTTCGCGCTGATGACCTTGTGGCACGGCGCCATTTCTGACCGTTTTGGCCGCCGCAACGTCATCCTTGTCGCCCTCGGCCTGTTCGCCGCCGCCTCGGCCGGCTGCACACTGGCCACGCGCATCGAGCATCTCTGGTTCTGGCGGGCGATGCAGGGCATGACGGCCGGCGCCGGCATCGTCATCAGCCGGGCCATCGTCCGCGACCTGTTTGATGGCGCGGCTGCCCAGCGACTGATGTCGCAGATGACGATGATGTTCGCACTGGCACCAGCCATCGCCCCGGTAATCGGTGGCTGGTTGCAGACCCTTTTCGGCTGGCGTTCGGTTTTTGCCTTTCTGGTCGTGTCGACCGCAGCATTGTGGCTGGCCTGCTGGAAACTGCTGCCGGAAACCCTGCCGCCGGAAAAACGCCAGTCACTGCGCCCGGCTTACCTTGGCAAAACCTACTGGGCGGTCATGACCTCGCCGCCCTTCCTGTTCGTTTGTGCCGCGATGTCCCTGAATTTCGGCGGGTTTTTCCTCTACGTTCTGTCAGCACCGGTCTTCCTGATGACCCATCTCGGCGTTCCGGAAACAGGCTTTCTCTGGCTGTTCGGACCTGCAATGTGCGGCCTGATGGGGGGCTCGTGGCTTTCCGGACAACTCGCCGGCAAGGTTTCACCGAGCAGGACCATCCTGTTCGGCTACATCGTAATGGGCAGTGCCGCCTGCTTCAACCTGATCCTGAACCTGACGCTGCCGCCCGGCTTGCCGTGGAGCATCATGCCGGTTTTCGTCTATACGACGGGCATGTCGCTGGCCATGCCCAGCCTGACCCTCTTCGCGCTCGACCCGTATCCGGCCCAGCGCGGCCTCGCCGCCTCCTGTCAGACCTTCTTTCAGTCCGGCTTCAACGGCATTGCCGCAGCGCTCATCGTACCTGCCCTGTGGGGCTCCACCCTGACCATGGCCTTCGGCATGGCCGGACTGCTGCTGGCTGGCGGCGTCGCCGCCCTGCTCCACCAGCGCTTACGTCTGATACCAGGGTAGTCCGCGAAAGCGCCAGCCGCCCAATGTGCCGCGATGAGAATCTTCGTCGAGCGGCCCCTCGAAGCCTTCAAGAACATTGATCACCTGCGTAAAACCAGCCGTTTCAAGGGCGTCACCGGCATGTATGGAACGCTGGCCGCTACGGCAAATGAGCAGCACCGGCCGGTTCAGGTCGTTATGCACGAGCCTTTTGACCTTGTCGGCAAAAGCCGGATCAATCTCCCAGTCCGGACCCTCCTGCCAGGCAACATGCTCGGCCCCGGCCGGGTGCCCGACATACATGTGCTCGATCTCCGTCCGGCAATCAACCAGCATGGCCGAAGGGTCTGCCTGAAGCAGGGCATGGGCGGCAAGGGGATCGAGGTGCTTCATCGGCATATCCGAAAATAAGGAGGGTCGGATATTATGGAAGCAAGCAGCACAGCACGTAAACCTGATCGAACGTCATACCGGAGCCCGCATGAAAATTCCCGCCTGGATAGCCACCGCCGCCACGGCCATTGTCGCCGCCCTGCCCGGCTGCGACTACGTCAACATGCAGGAAATGAAGCCGGGCATCACGACGCAGGCCGAAGTTCGTGCCCGCATGGGTGAACCGGGCTTCGTGCACTGGAACGATGACGGCACGGCGACTTGGGAATATGCCCGACAGCCGAGCGGCACCAACTGCTACATGATCACCTTCGGCAGCAATCAGGTCATCAGCAAGATCGAGCAGGTGCTCAACGATGCCAATTTCGGCAAGGTGCGCGAAGGCATGAGCAAGGACGACATCCGCCGCCTGCTCGGCGCCCCCGGCACCAAGCAACTATTCGACAATCTGCGCGAAGAAATCTGGGAGTGGCGTATCGAAGGCATGCCGCCAATGGAAGAAACCTATTTCATGGTGCATTTCGACACCGGCCACGGCGGCGTCAAGAAGACATCGAAACGCGTCCAGCCCAAGGCCTAGTGCTCTCTCAGTAGGTCAGCGCTTGCCATTCGGGATCAAGCACGCGAACGACGAATGCCGTCGCGCCGGCATGGCGGCAGCCCGCCAGCAATGACTCGTCCCGAGAAACCCACTGCGCCTGCGCCATGCCGCAGGCGTAGAGCGTGACGCCTTCCGGCAACACTTCACGCAAGAAATCACCGACTGATTTTTCCTTGCCCGCTGTGGCCCAGGCGGCATCCGCGACCCCCTCGACCAGCCAGCGCACCGCCGGCCCGGCGAAATGGATTTCCACCTCGGCATCCAGCGCCCGCGCCGCCAGCGCATGAACCAGAGGGGTAACCACCAGTTCAGGGCGGTCGGGCGTGGCAGCCCAGATCAGGATCGCCAGTTTGTCAGCCAAAGGTGGCCTCCGGTTCGACTTTGAGAATGTGCTGGCGATAGGCTGCTGCATCGACCAGCGTCGCCTTCTCCTCTTCCCATCGCGTCGGCCGGGCCCGTGCCATCCAGCCCTTGCCGTAAGGCTCGACATTGACGAGCTTCGGCCGCTCCTCGGCGTCGTCGTTGCCTTCAAGCAGCACAAAGGAAACCGGCGCATGCACGGCCAGCACCGTCTTGCGACATTCGACCGTGCCCATCCCCCGCCCAATCTCAACCTCCGCCCCCTTCGGCTTGCTGGTGAAAGCGATGATCTCGCCGGCCAGAAAAATGCCGAAGCTGGTCGCACCGATCAGCACTTCACCGTCACCGATTTCCTGCATGTCGGCGCGCGTTTAATTTTGACCACCTGTGCGCGTTGAATTTTGACCAGGTGTGATAGCCACCTGACATAGGTGGGCTTGTGGATAAGTGTAGCTCAGAACAACTGATTTCCGAGCCACGACGAATGCGTTGGGAAAGC
>JAEUOG010000009.1 GCA_016790815.1 Dechloromonas sp. | reverse complement strand
TCAGGCCGACGGCGGAAATGGCTGCAGCAAGTGCGAGAGCGCGAAATTTCATGGGTTGTCTCCTCCTGTTGATCAGGTTATGGCTATGAAAGGTTTGCTGTCTCCGCGTCAGTGCGGGAAGGGCCACAGACGCAGTTTCTCCTTGGCGATCGCCCAGAGGCGCGCCAGGCCGTGCGGCTCGACGATCAGGAAGAAAACGATCAGCGAACCGAAGATGATGAGTTCCGCGTGCGAGACAGCCGCCGTCGAGATGGTGACCCCGACAAGGCTGCCGAGCGCCGGCAGGAACTGGTTAAGGAAAATCGGCAGAATGACGATGAAGGCTGCACCGAAGAAGCTGCCGAGGATCGAGCCCATGCCGCCGATAATGACCATGAACAGCAGCTGGAAGGAACGATCGACGGAGAACGCGGCCGGCTCCCACGAACCGAGGTGCACGAAGCCCCACAGCGCGCCAGCCACGCCGACGAAGAAGGAACTGACAGCGAAGGCCGAGAGCTTCGAGTACATCGGACGGATACCGATCACTTCCGCAGCCACATCCATGTCGCGGATCGCCATCCACTGCCGGCCGATGGTCGCCCGCGTCAGGTTGGCCGCAATCAGCGCGAAGATCACGATGAAACCGAGGCAGAACAGGTATTTTTCCGCCGGCGAATCGATGACCCAGCCGAACATGGTCAGATCGGACACCGACACCGAGCCCGACGACGAGTCGTTGGTGAACCACTTGATCCGCAGGAAGGCCCAGTCGCAGAAGAACTGCGCAGCGAGTGTTGCCACGGCAAGATAGAGGCCGCGCACCCGCAGGCTGGGGATACCGAAGAGGATACCCATGCCGGCGGAGGTCAGACCGCCGAGCAGCAAGGCACCGACCAGCGGCATGCCGTCGATCCGGATCAGGAAGTTGTAGGCTGCATACGCCCCGACCGCCATGAAGGCGCCCGCCCCCAGCGTAATCTGGCCGCAGAAGCCGACCAGCAGATTGACCCCGAGTGCTGCCAGCGACAGGATGAGGAAGGGAATGAGGATGGCGCGGAACATGTATTCGTCGGCCAGCATGGGCACGATGAGCGCTGCGAAGGCAACGACACCAATGACGAACCAGCGGTCCTGCGCGATGGTGAAGATCTGTTGGTCGGCCGCGTAAGTGGTCTTGAACTGGCCGTTTTCACGATAAAGCACGTTGTTTCTCCCTGACGGTCAGACGCGGTTGATGATTTTCTCGCCGAACAGCCCTTGCGGACGGAACAGCAGGAAGATCAAAGCAAGGACGTAGGCGAACCAGATTTCTATGCCGCCGCCAACCATCGGACCGATGTACACCTCGGAGAGCTTTTCGCCGACCCCGATGATCAGGCCGCCGACAATGGCGCCCGGCACCGAGGTCAGGCCACCCAGGATGACCACCGGCAAGGCGCGTAGCGCCACGGTTGCCAGCGAAAACTGAACGCCCAGTTTTGAGCCCCAGATGATGCCGGCCACCAGGGCGACAATGCCTGCCACCAGCCAGACGATGACCCAGATGCGATTGAGCGGTATGCCGATGGACTGCGCCGCCTGATGATCATCGGCCACGGCGCGCAGGGCGCGACCGACTGGCGTCTTCTGAAAAAACAGGGTCAGCAGACCAACGAGGATCGCCGCGATCAGGGCGGCGATGAAGTCTTCCTTGTTGATCAGGATACCGCCTTCGAACATGCTCTCGAACATTATCACCGGCTCTTTTGGCATGCCGACATCGATATTGTAGATTTCACTACCGAAAAGGGTCTGGCCCACGCCTTCGAGGATGTAGGTGATACCCAGCGTCACCATGAGCAGCGTTGCCCCCTCCTGGTTGACCAGTTTGCGCAGCACGAAGCGCTCTACTGCCCAGGCCACGAACAACATCGCCAGACCTGCACCAAAAAAGGCGACCACATTGGCAAGCAAGAGGCTGTCGCCACCAAGCGCCGCATTCGCCCATTCAGAAAAACGCGCCATGGCCAGCGCGGCAAACAGCACCATCGCCCCCTGCGCGAAGTTGAAAACGCCGGAAGACTTGAAGATCAGCACGAATCCGAGTGCCACCAGCGAGTAGAGCATGCCGGCCATGAGGCCGCCGATCAGTGTTTCGATGAAAAATCCCATGTTCGTCTCCGCTTAGTGTCCGGCGCCCAGATAGGCCTTGATGACCTCGGGGCTGGCACGCACCTCGTCGGGGAGGCCGTCGCCGATCTTCTTTCCGTAGTCGAGCACGACTACGCGGTCGGAAATATCCATGACGACGCCCATGTCGTGCTCGATGAGCACGATGGTGGTGCCGAAATGGTCATTGACGTCGAGAATGAAACGGCACATGTCCTGTTTTTCCTCGACGTTCATGCCGGCCATCGGCTCGTCGAGAAGCAGGATCTGCGGCTCCATCGCCAGCGCCCGACCGAGGTCGACGCGCTTTTGCAGGCCGTAGGGCAGTCGCCCCACCGGGGTCTTGCGGATATGCTGGATTTCCAGGAAATCGATGATCTCCTCAACCTTGCGCCGGTGCTCGATTTCCTCATTGCGCGCCGGGCCAATCCACAGTGCCTGCAGCAACAGGTTGCTCTTAATCTTGAGCGTGCGGCCGGTCATGATGTTGTCTAGCACGCTCATGCCCTTGAACAGCGCGATATTCTGGAAGGTGCGTGAGATGCCCTGCTTGGCCGCCAGGTGCGGCTCCATCTTCTTGCGTTCCTGACCACGGAACATGATCTTGCCGTCCTGCGGGTGGTAGACGCCATTGATGACGTTGAGCATGGAGCTCTTGCCTGCGCCGTTGGGGCCGATGATGGCGCGCACTTCGTGCTCGCGGATATCGAATGAAATGTCTGTCAGTGCCTTGACGCCGCCGAAGCGCAGCGAAATGTTCTGCAAATCAAGGATGACATCGCCGATTTTTCTGCTCATTGTTCTCTCTCCCTTCAGGCCGCTTTTTTGGCGATCGGGAAGGTCTTGACATCGACGATTTTGAGGTCGGCGGACACCTTGCCGCGACGCCCATCCTCGAACTTGACCTCGGTTTCGATGTACTGGTTGCCCTTGCCTTCGTACAGCGCGTCGATCAGTACCTTGTATTTCTCTGCGATGAAATTGCGGCGCACCTTGCGGGTACGGGTCAGCTCGTCGTCGTCAGGGTCCAGTTCCTTGTGCAGGACAAGGAAACGGTGAATCTGGGAATCGGCCACCATGCTGTCGTGGGCAAGCGAAGCGTTAACCTCCTCGATGCAGGTCTTGATCATCTCGATTACCTGCGCCTTGCCGGCCAGATCGGTGTAGCCCGAATAGGCGATGTTGCGGCGCTCGGCCCAGTTGCCTGCGGCGCCAACGTCGATATTGATGAAGGCGCAGACCATGTCGCGATCGTGCCCAAAGCAGACGGCCTCTTTCACGAACGGGAAGAACTTCAGCTTGTTCTCGATGTAGTTCGGGGCAAACATCGCGCCGTTGGACAGTTTGCCGACATCCTTGGCGCGGTCGATAATCTTGAGGTGGCCATCTTCGTCGAGGAAGCCAGCATCGCCTGTCATGAAATACCCTTCGGCATTGATCGACTCAGCGGTTGCATCCGGCCGCTTGTAGTACTCCTTGAGCAGCATGGCGCCCTTGACCAGCACCTCGCCATTGTCGGCGATCTTGATCTCGACGCCGGGCGCCGGCGCACCTACGGTGTCGGCCTTGACCTGACCATCCGGCTGCAGACAAACGTAGGCGCAGGTTTCGGTCTGGCCGTAAAGCTGCTTGAGATTGATGCCGATGGAACGGTAGAAGCTGAACAACTCGGGGCCGATCGCGGCGCCGGCAGTGTAGGCGACCTTGATCCGGCTCATGCCGAGCACGTTGCGCAGCGGGCCGTAGATCAGCAAGTTACCGAGCCAGTACTGGAAGCGATCTGCGGTCGACACGGTTTTTCCGTCCAAAATGGAACCGCCGCAACGCTTGGCCACCGCCATGAAATGGTGAAACATTTTTTGTTTGAACTGCCCTGCATCTTCCATGCGGATCTGCACCGAAGTCAGCAGGCTCTCGAACACCCGTGGCGGCGCAAAGTAGTTGGTCGGGCCGATCTCGCGCAGGTCAGTCATCACCGTTTCGCCCGATTCCGGGCAGTTGATGGTGAAACCACAAACCAGCGACTGCGCAAAGGAAAAGAGGTGATCGCCAACCCAGGCCATCGGCAGGTAGGACAGGATGTCGCCATCGGCACCCAGATTGTCGACCTGCGCCCCACCCTGCGCCGCGGCAATGAACGCAGCGTGGGTCTGGCAGACGCCCTTGGGCTTGCCTGTCGTACCGGAGGTATAGAGCATCACCGAGACATCGTCGAAGTGCCCTTTTTCAACCTCTTCATTCAGGAAATCCGAGTGATTGCGATCGTGAATGCGCCCCATCTCCATCAGCTCATGCACGTCGTGCAGGAAAGGCTGGGTGTAGTGACGCATGCCGCGCGAGTCGTCATAGGCGATGTGCTCGAGCGACGGCAGCTGATCCTTGATCTCGAGCAGCTTGTCGACCTGCTCCTGATCCTCGACCAAGGCGAACCTGATCCCCGCGTCCTGCAACACGAACAGCATCTCGTTGGCCACAGCGTCCTGGTAAAGCGGCACCGGCACCCCACCCAGACACTGGGCGGCGCTCATCATCATGTAAAGATGCGGCCGGTTGTCGCCGATGATGGCCAGGTTGTCGCCGCGCTTGAAGCCAAGCGAAGCAAGACCACAGGCCAGCGCACGCACCCGCTCGGCCACATCCAGCCAGCTCCAGGTCTGCCAGATGCCGAGATGCTTCTCGCGCATGGCCGGCTCACTGGGGCGCACTTGAGCATGATGAAACAACAAGCGCGGGAAGGTATGCAAACCGTCCACCGCGGCGAAATTCGCCTGCTTGGGCATTTCTCGTCTCCTCCGCCGCGACTCATTGTTCGCGGTCTAACGTTCGTTTGAATCATTGTGGGAATCGCTCGCTTACACAGACCTTGCAGCAGACGAACAATCTCTCACTGATGCATCGCAGTGTATGCGGACGCCAGCCTTATAATTGTCGTCCGGCAGACAATCCAGGAAATAAATTGAAAAACGCCGAAGAACTGCTGCGCACCTCCGTCTGGGGGCCGTCGCTCACCGCCGAGGAAATGACCAAGGCGCTGGCCGGCACCTTCGAACGAAGCTTCGCCCCTGGCGCCTTCATCTGCATGAAGGGCGAGCCAGTCGACTACTGGATGGGCATCATCGACGGACTCGGCAAGATGGCTAGCCACTGGACGACCGGCAAGACAACCTCGCTGACCGGCATCAGCACCGGCGGTTGGTTCGGGGAAGGCTCACTGCTCAAAAGCGAGGCACGCCGTTATGACGTCATGGCGCTGCGCGAAACGCGCGTCGCCTTCATGAGCCGCGCCACCTTCCTTTGGTTGCTCGACCACAGCATTCCGTTCAACCGCTACATGATCGCGCAGCTCAACGAGCGCCTCGGCCAGTTCATCGGCATGATCGAAAACGAGCGCATGCTCGACACCGACGCCCGGATCGCCCGCGGCCTGGCTGCGCTATTCAACCCCGTCCTCTACCCCGGCACCCACCGCCTGCTGCAGATTTCGCAGGAAGAGCTCGGCTACCTGGCCGGCGTTTCACGCCAGCGCGCCAATCAGGCGCTCAAGGTGCTCGAGGATGCCGGCCTGGTGCGCAGCGAGTATGGCGGGATCAATATCCTCGATCTCGAGGGGCTGCGCAGTTTCGGAGACTAACCCCAGCGTAGTTGGTGCTCAATCGCAATACCGTCGACACCCGAATACGGCACCGGTCGTCAGAGCTGTCTCAACAACGGTTGAATTTCCGAATCGCCTGGAAACGGATCCTTGAATTGCAACAACTCCTCGAGATTGACTCGCGCGTTCTGCTTATCGCCGGCTTTCGCAAACAGTTTCGCCAGCCGAAGTCTCAACACAGGATTGGTCGGCAATAAATCGACCGCCTTGCGCTGTACCTCGATGGCTCGCTTAAGCTGGGATTCACCATCCAGAATAGCGGCCAGGGTATCAAGATATCCAGGGTTACCCGGATCGATCGAAACTGCCTTTTCGGCAAAACCCAAAGCGTCTGGACGTGCCTGTTTATGTGTCACCCAAGCGAGATTGTTGAGCACCTGCGCATCCCGTGGACGCTTGTTGATCACCTGAAGATAACTTGATTCAGCCATCTTGAAATCACCCCTTACTGCCGCATCGTCTCCGACGTGAATCAGAAACGCCAGATCCTCAGCATGGGCCTTCTTCCACTCCGCGGCCATTCTTTCCGCCCCCGTTGAATCACCCGTCGCCCTAAGCGCGACGTGCAGTCGCGTTGCCAACTCTGTCGTTGGAAGCTTGTTCAGCCCTGTCCGGTAGGACTTCGCCGCAGCAACCCAATTTTTCTCCGCCGCATGAATGTCTCCTTCGAGCAAATCGCCCACAGAATCATCCGGGTGACTTTTCTGGAGAGAGCGAACGCTGGCCATCGCCTCTCTCGGCCGCTTCAGTCCCATCAATAACTCGGCATGCCGTCTTAGAGCAACGACATACGTCGGCGCCAATTCGAGTGCCTGCCGAACACTCAATTCCGCGGCCTTCAGATTGTTGGTTTTGACATAGGCCTCTGCCAGACGCAACAAAGAAACCGGTGATCGATCGGCACGCTCAACCATCCGTAAATAAGTTTGCACTGCCTGATTTGCCGATCCGTTCAACAATTGAATTTGCCCAAGCGCATCTAGCGCCTCAGGACTGTCAGGCAGCCTTGTAGACGCCTCCTGCGCCACAGTTGTTGCCGACTTCAGATCGTTGTTTCGCAAATGATATTGAAACAGCGCAATTCTGGACTGGGGTGCATCTGGATTCGCAGCGACCGCAGCACGCAAGAGCTCCAGCACCTCGTTCGCTGGCGCACCCGCTTTTTCGCGTATTTCCGCCTTGGCGAGCATTGCGCGATGGTTTTTCGGGTCTTTCGCGAGGACTCCGTTGAATCTGCTGGCAGCCAACTCGTACTTGCGCTCCGCAAGGTCGAGCGTTGACAGCGTCGCCGCTGCCGGAAAATAGGCGGGATCCATCTCCAGGGCACGCTCGAAACGACGACGGGCATCTGCAACGTTGTTCCTTGCCAGCGAGACCAACCCCCTGAGATTTTCCGCAAAAGGCTGGCCTGTCGTTTTGCGCTCCAGACCGTCAATTGCCGCCAAGGCCTTGTCGAATTCCTTGCGTTGCATATGCGTACGAATCAACGCCAGATCTGCACTGCTGCCCTTGTCCTGAGCAACAACCGAATGCAATTGGTCAATCCCTTCCTGGGATTTGCCACCATGTATGGCCACCATTGCCTGAACGACCTTTCCGCGGACAAGCGTAGAGTCCTTGGCGCTCGCCTGTTTGAACAGTTTCTCCGCTTGCTTCAAATCCCCTGACTGCAGATGAGCTTCAGCTGCCAGCGCAAGGACGTCGGGACTGATGTTTGGCCCTTGAGTCCAAGGTGCCAGCAAACTCACGGCTTTGGCAGGCTGGCCTGAACTGAGGTAGGTTTGCGCCAGCAGCTGCCTGGCCGAGACCATGGACGGCGCCATGCTGAGCGCCTTGCTCAGATGGTCCTCGGCCTTGGCGAACGAGCGGAGCTCAAATTCCGCTGCACCTGCCAGGAACTGCCCCTGCACATGATTGGGTTTCAGCTTCAGCAAGTGTTGTGCGATCTCCCTGGCCTTTTGGAAATCGCGATCACGATGGGCTAGCCAGAGCTCTCCGCGAAGCGTTTCCGGGTGCCCAGCCAACACTTTTCGCATGCTCTCGATTTCGGCGCGCAGCGCATCGAAGTCCTGAGCCGCAATCAATAGATCGAGGATGCCGCGGTACGCCCCTGCGTCAGTGTTTTTTACTTCAATTGCTTTTCGATATGCCGCCATGGCCTCCGAAACTGGCGCCTTTGCATTCACCAAATAGTCGCCCTTCAGCCGCCAACCCTCGGCGGACCTCGGATCGGCAGTCAAGGTCTTCTCGACCAATCCCAGCGCCTCCTGAAGCTGTCCTTCGCGTGCGGCAAAACGGCTTTTGAGTAGCAATGCCGGAGGGAAATCAGGCTGCTTGTTTAGCACCGAATCGAGAACCTGTCTGGAGCGGCTACTATTCCCGAGCATCTCGTAAGCGGCCGAGAGCGATGTCTGCAGGTCGGCATCCGCCTGCGGCGAATCCAGACTGACCTTCGAATAGCGGTCGATAAGCAACTTTGGTTGCTCGTCTGCCAGCAGCAAACGCGCGAGTAAGGGGGCAACTTGCTCTTTCGGATACTCATTGTCAGCTGCCTTGGTAAGCTCGATGGCTGCGCCTGCAAAGTCCCCCCCAGACAGCAAGGCTTTTCCGAGCAAAAAGCGGGCTTCGCCTGAATTCGGCTTCTCGGCGATTGCATTCCGCAGTTGGATGGCCGCAGCGACATGGTCGCTCTTCTCCATGAAGCCCTTGGCTGAACTGATGTAACTTTCGTAGGAATCCCCGCCGCACGCCACCAAGCCTATCGCTATCGAGATAACGGAAATACCCTGCCAAATGAAACGGCGAAAACTGAAGCTTGATGAACGCATGATGTCGCTCGGCAAAAAGGAAACAGCAGCAAAGAGGAAGAATCGGCCAAATCAACGGCAAATTCTAGACGATCAGGGGGCAGCACCGGAGTGCACAAACAAAAAAACGGAGCCGAAGCTCCGTTTTCATTGAGGCATGAACTTAAGCGCGACGACGGGCGCGGTAAAGACCCATCATGCCCAGGGCAACCAGCGCAAGCGAACCCGGTTCCGGAACATTGTTGTTGTTACAGCCAATGCCCGTACAGCCGGTCGTGGTTGTAGCAGCCAGGCTATTTACAAACACGCCGCTGTCATAAATGGTATCTGAGGTGTCCGCAATGGCGATCGAGATCGTATGAGTAGAGAGTGATACGTTTAGCGCTGCCGTGATGGTGAATTCTTTTGTCAAACCGTTGTACTCGATGCCATAAAGGCCACTGCCAACCGGATTCAAAATGAAGTTCGTCGGATTACCCGGCGTGTTCGAAATCAGTTCACCGCTCGGGAATTGGGCGTAGTTCACGCCATCGACAAAGAAACCGAAGATGTCGGTCACCGACTGGGTCGGGAACTCATCCGTGCCGAAGATGAACTTGGCGGTAACCGCATTGATCCCGGACGCAACAGTGAAATCAAAAGTCAGAGCGTTCGCATCGTTAACCGAACTGCCAGTAAGCGTGTCCAACAATGCATTCGTGCCGCTGCCCGGACCACCGCTAAAGCTGTTCGAGGTGTTGGTTAGCGGAATATTGGCGTTACCCGAGGTGAGGAAAATACCATCCGCTGTCGTCAGCGTCGCAGTGGAACCCGACGAAGGGGCCAGATTGAAGCCGCTGTACGTACCTGACTGCTGGAATGTGGCCGTATTGGTGCCCTGATAGGCTTCCGAACCGGAAACCACGTTGATGCCACTGCCAGAAGCCTGGACGGCTGCGGTAAGGGTTGTAGCGATACCGACGGTGGTGTTGATCGTGTTAATGGTCAGTGCCGCAGAAGCCATCGGCGAGACCATGCCCAAAACCGCTGCACAAGCGGTCACTGTGGCAGCTTTACGGAAAGCCAGAATTGAGGCCATTTGAATTCCCTTCATAGAATTTACTAAATGCGCTAGAAAGATCGCATGAGTGTTTCACGCTTGAAACACTTTTAGCATGATCCATACCAACCACAAAATAAATACTAACAAATTGAATAATAAGGGTTTAAACAGCGTGACAAATTGGCCTGGAGCCAAACTGTAAAACAATCCGACACCATTCGTTCCGGAAGAGAGCGAGCCTGCTGCGGTCAACCGGAAAAAACAGCCAAAATCGAATTCACTTCAGATAGCCCCAACTCTGCAGGCGGCTCATCGAATACTCTGCCGCCTTGCCCTGCTGGCTGCGTTTCAGGTAGGCCGCATATTGTTTGGCTGCCTCCGGGCGCTTGCCCATGCCTTCGAGCGAAACGCCCTTCAGGAAAGTCACGCCGGCGTCACCCGGTAACAGGCGATCGTAACGATCAAGGTGCTCGAAGGCTTTGCCGGGATCCTTCTCGCCCAGCGCCAGCACGCCCGTCAACTTGTGCGCCTGGGCTTCCTGCGGGTAGATCTTGGTCGCTGCCTGGGCGTATTCCATCGCCTGCGCATCCTTGTCCTGCTCGGAGAGGCATTTCGCCATCAACACGTTGGCTGCGTAATCGCGTGGCGTCGCCTTCAACGCAGTGCGGAAGCGCTCTTCGGCCTTGCCGTACTCCTTGCCCGCCATTGCCACTTCGCCTTTCTGGCAGGCATCGATGGTCGGCTTGATCCGGCGCAGTGACGCCGTGTTGTCCATGAAACGTTCGCGGCCAACGTCACGCGTATTGCTCGCCGCGTATTTGCTCTCGGCCAGTTGCTTCGCGGTATCACGACGCTCGACGCTCATCGGGTGCGTCGAGAACATGGTTTGCAACATTCCCGGCGACTCCTTCTGCTGATCGACGAGCAACTGTTGCAGCCCGACCATGCCCTTCGCCGGATAGCCCGCTCGCACCATGTATTCCTGCCCGAGCGCATCCGCCTCGCGCTCGTTTTCGCGCGAATAGCTGGACAGCAGAACGCTGGCACCCAACTGGCTGCCAATATCGACCAGGCCACCATAGCCAGTTGCCTGCCCGATGATGCTGGCACCAGTCACAGCCACCTGCGCCACCATCGCCTGCCCTTGCCGCTGCGCGGCATGACGGGCATTGACATGCCCCAGTTCGTGGCCAAGCAGCGCAGCCAGCTCCGCTTCATCGTCAAGATCGACCAGAATGCCGCGCGTCACACCCATCGCCCCACCCGGAAAAGTGTAGGCATTGACGTAGTTGGCATTCAGCACGCGATAGGAATACGGCATTTGAGGCCGATGTGTTTTGGCGTCGATTCGACGACCGACATCGGTCAGATACTGGTTGACAGCCCCATCCTGTACAGGGCCAAGGTCCTGCGAAAACTGCTGCGGCGAAACCTGCTTGTCGACAGCCTTCTCCTCATCCTCGCTCATCCCGACCAGAATCGAGCCTCCGCCGACGGGCGAACTGGCACAACCCGACAGGGCGCTGGCGCCCAGCAACCAGAGCATCTGGCGACGGGTAATGCGATTCAGCTTCAGGCTGTTGGCAAGCTCTTGATGGTTCATCGTAGACTCCGGATAAAGACATGGGGATATTCTGATTTTGCGCCAAAACCGGAACGAAGAGCTAGCGTCAAACACACAAAAATTGGCGGCGTCACCTTTCCATGCGTTGCGTGAATCCAGCCAGCCCCCCGGAGCGCCTTGCAGCCCTTTTGCCTGCAGCAATTTCGCGCCAGCCCCTCCCTTTGTCATAATGGCAAACTGACTGACAAATTTCCGGGAAAGTTGATGATCCGTTCTGCCATATTCTTTATCGTTCTGGTCCTGCTCGCCTCAGCCGCGTGGGTCTGGCTTACCCTGACCTGGAGCTACTCTGAAGGCGAGCGTGCCGGCTATGTCCAGAAGCTGTCGCACAAAGGCTGGTTATGCAAGACTTGGGAAGGAGAAGTTGCCATGGTCACCATGCCCGGTGCCATCCCCGACCGTTTCGAGTTTTCGATACGCGATGACGCCGTCGCGGCGAAAATCAACGCCATGGCCGGCCAGCGTGTCGTACTGATCTACGAGCAGCACAAATTCGTTCCAACCAATTGCTTTGGCGAAACAGAGTACTTTGTCACTGACGCACGGGCCGTTGGCGAGCAACCGGTGTCGACTGCCCCTGCCGTTGCCCCGCCCTTGACGCCACCGGCGGCGATACCGGCCGCACCCGCGAAGTAGACGTAAAACGGCGAGGTACATAGCCTCGCCGTATTGTTTTGCTCCTCCATCCCGTCGGGATTGGGCTCGCAGTTCTCCTTTTTTGTCTTACATGCTGCGCCGGTACTGCCCACCCACTTCGTAGAGCGCCGAGCTGATCTGGCCCAACGAGCATGACTTCACGGCATCGACCAGCACGGCGAAAACATTGCCGTCTTCGATGACAGTCTGCTTGAGCTTGGCCAGCATTTCCGGTGCCTTGTCGGCATTGCGTGCCTGGAAGTCGCGCAAACGCTTGATCTGCGACTGCTTTTCTTCCTCGCTCGAACGCGCCAGCTCGATTTCCTGCTGCGCCATGCCCTTCGGATTCAGGAAGGTATTGACGCCGATGATCGGGTAGGAGCCGTCGTGCTTCTTGTGCTCGTAGTACATTGACTCTTCCTGGATCTTGCCGCGCTGGTAGCCGGTTTCCATGGCGCCGAGCACGCCGCCGCGCGAGGCGATAGCTTCGAATTCCTTGAGCACGGCCTCCTCGACCAGATCGGTCAGTTCGTCGATGACGAAAGCACCCTGGTTCGGGTTTTCGTTCTTGGCGACGCCCCACTCGCGGTTAATAATGAGCTGGATAGCCATGGCGCGGCGCACGGACTCTTCGGTCGGCGTCGTGATCGCTTCGTCGTACGCGTTGGTGTGCAGCGAGTTGCAGTTGTCGTAGATGGCAATCAGTGCCTGCAGCGTCGTGCGGATGTCGTTGAAATCCATCTCCTGCGCGTGCAGTGAGCGCCCACTTGTCTGAATATGGTACTTGAGCTTCTGGCTGCGCTCGTTGGCGCCATATTTGTTCTTCATCGCCAGCGCCCAGATGCGGCGGGCAACGCGTCCGATCACCGAATATTCCGGGTCCATGCCGTTCGAGAAGAAGAACGACAGGTTGGGCGCGAAATCATCGATGTGCATGCCGCGCGCCAGGTAGCTCTCGACGTAGGTGAAGCCGTTGGACAGCGTGAAGGCCAGCTGGGAAATCGGATTGGCACCGGCTTCGGCGATGTGATACCCGGAGATCGACACCGAGTAGAAATTCTGCACCTGGTTATGGACGAAGAATTCCTGGATGTCGCCCATCATCTTCAGCGCGAATTCAGTTGAGAAGATGCAGGTATTCTGCCCCTGGTCTTCTTTCAGGATGTCGGCCTGCACGGTGCCGCGCACGGACTTGAGTACCCACTCGCGGATCTTCTGGGCTTCGTCCTCGGTCGGCTGGCGGCCGTTTTCTTTTTCGAACTTGGCCATCTGCTGATCAATGGCGGTATTGAAGAAGCAGGCGAGGATGATCGGTGCCGGGCCGTTGATCGTCATCGAAACCGAGGTGGTCGGACAGAGCAGATCGAAGCCGTCGTAGAGTACTTTCAGGTCGTCGAGCGTGGCGATCGACACACCGGAGTTGCCGATCTTGCCGTAGATGTCCGGACGCTCGTCGGGGTCGCAACCATACAGTGTGACCGAATCGAAGGCGGTGGAGAGGCGGTGCGCCGGCATGCCTTCGGAAACGCGCTTGAAGCGGCGATTGGTTCGGAAGGCATCGCCCTCGCCGGCGAACATGCGGGTCGGGTCCTCGCCCTCGCGCTTGAAAGCGAAAACGCCAGCCGTATAGGGGAAAGAGCCGGGGACATTCTCGCGCATCAGGAAGCGCAGGATCTCGCCGTCATCGCCGATTTTCGGCAGGATGACCTTCCGGATCTTGGTGCCGGACAGCGACTCGGATACCAGCTTGGTGCGGATTTCCTTGTCGCGGATTTTGACGACGTATTCGTCGCCAGAATACGCTTCAACGGTCGCCGGCCACATGTCGAGCAACTTCTTGGCCTTGGGATCCTGCTGGCTGTCCTTGAACGCCTGCAATTCGTCGAAATCTGCGGTCGACTTGTCGCAACCGGCAAAAATGCCCTTTGAAATTCTCAGCGACTGGCGTTCGCGGGCGATCTTCACCTGTTCGGCGGTATGAGCGTGATAGCCACGCACAGTGTCGGCGATTTCCGCCAGATAACGGACGCGCTGCGCCGGCACGATGGCGCGCTGGGTCGAGGACTGCTTGACGCTGACGACGGGCAACTGACCCGGCTTCAACTTCAGCCCCTTCTCCGCCAATGCGGGGACCAGCGCCTGATACAAGGCGGTGACGCCGTCATCGTTGAAACGGGCAGCCTGTGTGCCGAACACCGGCATTTCGTCGGTCGGCGTCGAGAAGGCTTCACGATTGCGCTGATACTGCTTGCGCACGTCGCGCAGCGCATCCTCGGCGCCCTTGCGGTCGAACTTGTTGATCGCCACGAAATCTGCGAAGTCGAGCATGTCGATTTTCTCCAGCTGCGAAGCGGCACCGAATTCTGGCGTCATCACGTACAGCGACAGATCGACAAAAGGCACGATGGCCGCATTGCCCTGGCCGATGCCGGAGGTTTCAACGACCACCAGATCAAAACCGGCCAGCTTGCAGGCGGCAATGACCTCGGGCAGCGCGACGGAAATCTCGGAACCCGTATCGCGGGTGGCCAGCGAACGCATGAAGATGTTCGGATGTTCGATGGCGTTCATGCGGATGCGGTCGCCGAGCAGCGCGCCGCCGGTACGCTTGCGCGAGGGGTCGATCGAGATCAGGCCGATCTTGACCGTATCGCCCTGATCGAGGCGGAAGCGACGGACAATTTCGTCGGTCAGCGACGACTTGCCGGCACCGCCGGTACCGGTAATCCCGAGAACCGGGGTGTCGAGCGCGGCCGCGGCCTTGAGCAGCGGCTCCTTGAGTGCCGGCGCCTCACCGTTCTCAAGCAGCGTAATCAGTCGAGCCAGCAGTCGCTTGTCGCCCGCCTGCAAACCGGCCAGCGCCTGCTCGACAGTCGGCACGCCCTCGTCGGCGACGTCGAAGTCGGCGTTCTGCACCACTTCGTTGATCATGCCCTGCAGCCCCATGTGCACGCCGTCTTCCGGGGCGTAGATGCGGGTCACGCCGTAAGCATGCAGCTCCTTGATTTCGGACGGCACGATCACCCCGCCGCCGCCACCGAAGACCTTGATGTTTTCACCGCCGTTGGCCTTGAGCAGATCGATCATGTACTTGAAGAACTCGACATGGCCGCCCTGATACGACGTGATGCAAATGCCCTGCACATCTTCCTGCAACGCGGCGTTGACGATTTCCTGCACCGAGCGGTTGTGGCCGAGGTGGATCACTTCAGAGCCGGTCGATTGCAGAATGCGGCGCATGATGTTGATGGAGGCATCGTGGCCGTCGAACAGCGACGCAGCGGTCACGAAACGGACCTTGTGCTTGGGCTTATAGGGAGACAGCTTCTTCGCAACGGATAGATCGGTCATGACGCCAGCCTTATCGAAAAGAGGGAAAGGCGCCCATGTTAGGCCGCTTTTACCCCGCCGCCATTGTTGCGAATGACGAAGATCGTGCAAATTCCGCCAAGGTGATAGAGTACTGCGGTCGACGTCGAAAAATGGCCGAAAATGCTGCATCGCACAAACCAAGGTTCCCCAAGCCGTACGCAAGCCACTGTTGCCATGGGATTTGTTACCGGGATGCTGGCCGGACTGGCGCGTCGCCAAATTGATCCGGGCAAGCTGCTGGCTGCCACCGATATTGATATTGCAGACATCGCCAGCCGAATCCCCATCGACCGCTACGCCGCGCTCTATAACTGCCTCAACCGCGAACTGGACGATGAAGGTTTTGGACTATTTTCCCAGCCCATGCGCACCGGCAGTTTCGAATTCCTGTGCCGCGGCTGCCTCAGCGCCCCCACGCTGGCCGAGGCACTGAGCCGGGCCAGCCGCTTCCTGCACATCGTGCTGCCCGACCTTGCCATCAGCGTACGACGTTCGCACGGCCGGGCCGAACTGGTCATTGCCGAAACCCGCAAGCTGGCCGATGACCCGGACGACCCCGGCCGCGTCTTCGCCTTTGAATGGCTGTTGCGCCTACTGCATGGCCTCTCGTGCTGGCTGGCCGGGCGCGGCATCGCGCTCGACCACGTGATCTTCCCCTACC
The DNA here is from genome assembly GCA_016790815.1 of Dechloromonas sp. Lineage (GTDB taxonomy): Bacteria > Pseudomonadota > Gammaproteobacteria > Burkholderiales > Rhodocyclaceae > Azonexus. Next base: position 44,024 of record JAEUOG010000009.1, on the reverse strand, counting down.
GCAGGCCTGCCCACTCGGCCGACTACCCGCTCATCTTCACCGAAGACTCACGCTTCGCACCGACTGTCCCGGGCGGCACTGGCACGCTGGTCGCCAGTTTCAACGCCAACCTGCTCGACCTGCCGATCCGTCGCGACGAGGCGGCGCTGGCCACCTTTCTTGAAGGCGCCCCGGGCAAGATCACGACACTCTATCGTCGCGACCGTGAAATGGTCATCCGTGTCCGCGACCTGCTTCGCGCAGCCCTGCCCGCCACCCAGAGCCTGGACGATATCGCCGACCGCCTCCACCTCTCCCCACGCACCATCCATCGCCGCCTCGAAGAAGAAGGCTCCAGCTTCCGAGCCATCAAGGATGCCCTGCGCCGCGACATGGCGCTGGCCCGCCTGACCAAGACCCGTGACGCCATCTCGCAGGTCGCCGCCGACCTCGGCTATGCCGACACCTCTGCCTTTTATCGTGCGTTTGTCGAATGGACGGGTATGGCGCCAGTACACTACCGACGTAAGTGGGCAGGTAAATCCGCCTGACCTCAGCGAAGGACACGCATGAAAATGACACTCACGCTGAAATCCGCCCTGACCGCCTGGGCGCTGATCGGCAGCACCCTGGCCTGGAGCGCCGGTTTCCTCGAAAAGGAAATTTACTTCTCCGAAGCCGACATTCAGGCGCAGGTAGAAAAGAGCGGCACGATTCAGAAAAGCTACGGCAACGGCATGGTGGTCGTCTCGTTGATCGAGCCACCCAAAATCATCCTCGGGACACCGGCCGACAAAGCTACGTTATTGGCCCGCATCAACGTTTCGTGGCTGGGCAGCCCGCCCGTGCCTGTCGCTTTCGAGGGTACCTCGGGAGTGCGCTATGACGACAATACCAAGGGTTTTTACCTGGACAAGCCGGCGGCCAATTCCGTGCAGTCAATGGCCATCCCGCGCGAAGCAGAGCCGATCGCCCGGCAGGCCATCACACAGATGATGACCGCCTACTTCCGCAACAAGCCGGTTTATGTACTGCGCGAAGACGGCTCCGCACAGGAAAAGGCGGCGCGCTGGCTGCTCCGCTCGATCCGAATCGAGCCGGGGCGTGTCGCCGCCATCCTGTCGCCTGTATAAAATCAGTCCGAGCCGAGTTCCCGGGCATACGGCTCACGCAGATCGACCGGCTTGATTGCCTTCTTGCGCATGCGGATGTTGAGCATCTCGACACCGACCGAGAAAGCCATGGCGAAGTAGATGTAACCCTTAGGCACGTGGTGGCCGAAGCCATCGGCAATCAGAACGACGCCGACAACAACCAGGAAGGACAGGGCCAGCATCTTGATCGTCGGGTGATTCGAGACGAATTCGCCGATAGAGCGGGCGAACAGCATCATCAGGCCAACCGAAGCGACGACGGCGGCAATCATCACGCCAACTTCGCTGACCATGCCGACGGCCGTAATGATCGAATCGAGCGAAAACACGAGGTCAATGACGATGATCTGCGCAATCACGCCGGCAAAACTCGACGCCACCTTGGCCGATTCGCTGCCCTCCTCCCCCTCCAGCAACTGGTGTACCTCGCCAGTACTCTTCCAGATCAGGAACAGGCCACCAGCGATCAATATCATGTCGCGCCCCGAGATACCGTAGCCAAACAACGTCAGCAGAGGCTCGGTCAAACCGACGATCCAAGACAACAGCAGCAACAGGCCGATACGCATGAACATGGCCAGGAACAGGCCGATCTTGCGGGCTACCTCCTGCTTTTCCTTGGGCAGCTTGTCGACCAGGATTGAAATGAAAATGATGTTGTCGATGCCAAGTACGAGTTCCAGCGCAGTCAGCGTAAAAAAGGCGATCCAGATTTCAGGGGAGAGCAGGAATTCGGGCATGGGGGCACGGCAGACGATTGACGAGGGGCACATTGTAGGGTGACGGCGCGGCTCAAACCATCCCGAGCACCGCAACAACATTTCGAAAAAACCGAAGCGTTCAGACCGAAATTGCGAAAAACAGGCCTTTCACACGCCGATATTCTCAATCTGACGCGCATTTACACCGGTTTGCACTGCCAGAGACTATCCTAGCGACCATGTACCCACTGCACCAAAGGAGAATACGGATGGAGAGTTCCAGCTTGCTGGGCCTGGAATGGCAAACCCTGCAGGAAAATCACGAGCGGCACGAGCAGAATGCCCTGCTGATCAAGGTGAGCTGTCTTGCCCTGAGCATCGCCGGGCTGGCGGGCGGATTGGCGTTGAGCTGGATCGCTTTCACGATTCTGCTTTGCTGGATTCAGGAAGGCATCTTCAAGACCTATCAGGCCCGATTGTCTGATCGCCTCCTGAAAATAGAGAGCCTGCTCGGGCAGACCGAGCCCACAGAACCGCCCATGCAGCTTCACGCCGAGTGGGCCTCCAGCCGACCCGGCGGCGGCGCCCTGATCACCGGCTACATCACCAGCGCCCTCCGGCCGACGGTGGCTTTTCCTTATCTACCGATGCTCCTCATGCTACCCCTCGGGCGCTGGCTAGCATGGCTATAGACGAATAGCGCAACCAGAGAGAAAGAGCATGAACCACGCCAAGTCGCGCGAAGTGACCCTCGCCGCAAAAATCACGGACGAGCTCAGCAAGGTGCTGGATGCACTGCGTTTTGCCTGGAAACAGGCCCCCTCATCCATCCCCAAAGGTCTATCGTGCTCGGAATCGCATGCAGGACAGTTTGTGCTGGTTGCCGCCGAATCCGCTTTCGTCACACTACCTGGCGCCTGCGTCATAAAGGGCATTGGCGCCATCGAATTACTAGGTGATGAGCCGGCGTTCGAGGCCGGTGCGAAATCCAAATCACTGATTCTGAAAGCCAGCGTCGACGGCTGGCGTTTTTCCGTCAAGTACGTTCCACCGATCGTACGGGAAAGAAACCTGAAGTAAGCCACGGGCCGATGACAACCACCTTCCGCATCCTCTGCGTCTGCATGAGCAATGTTTGCCGCTCACCCACCGCAGAGGCTGTCCTGCGCAAACTGTTGGAACGGAATGGCCTGGCTGACAGCGTGGAGGTGTGTTCGGCCGGCACCCACGGCTATCGCGCCGGCGACGCCTGCGATCCCAACAGCCAGCGCGTGGCCGCTGCGCGCGGTTACGATCTTTCTCAAATCCGTGCCAGGCGCATTGGCTGGCAGGATCTGGAGTATTTCGACCTGATTCTGGCCATGGACCGTAGCAACCTCTCCAACCTGCGCCGCATGGCGACCGAGGACCAATTGATGCGAATCCGATTGATCATGGACTACGCCACGCGATTCTCCGAGGACGAGGTACCGGACCCCTATTTGACCCTCGGCGAGCGTTTCGAAAGGGTTCTCGACATGATCGAGGATGCTGCGGGCGGCTTGGTCGACGAACTCAAACGCCAGTTCGGCCCGACCGCCAGCACTAAAGAGGGTGCATTGAAAGGAACTGCACTACGATGAGCATCGAAATACCCAAGGAAGCCAGCACGGCGGCCATCGCTTCAATTCAGCGATATTTTGACGAGAACATGGATGAGGAAATCGGCAACCTGGGCGCCGGCGCCTTGCTGGGATTTTTCCTTAAAGAGATTGCGCCGGTCGTTTAGAACCAGGCCGTGGCGGACGTACAAAGCCGGTTGCAAGCCAGAGTCATGGAACTGGATATCGAGACTCATGAGCCGGAATTCCAGTATTGGCAAGGCACAGTGCGAAAGCGAAAGTGAACGGAAAGGGCAGCGGCCTCGGTGTCAAAACCGACCTCGGCTAGCCACTTGAATTAGCAACAATTTAATTTTGCTGCAGTGCACCATTTCATGATTCGGTGCGCTATACTCGTTTCTGAACACACCGAAAACCTTTTCCTCTGGAGAAACCAAATGTCCATCAATCCTGAACAATTCGTCGCTGCCAACAAAGCTACCGTTGACTCCCTGCTGTCTGTTGCCAACACCGCCCTGGCATCTGCCGAGCGCATCGCCGCCCTGAATCTGAACACCGCCCGCGCCGCTCTGGAAGACACCGTTTCCGGCGTCAAGTCGGTCATGGAAGCCAAGGATCCGAAGGCTGCTCTTGATGCCCAGACCGCCCTGGCCAAGCCGGCTGTCGACAAGGCTGTTGCCTACTCGCGCTCGGTGTATGAAATCACCGCCCAGACCCAGCAGGATCTGGCCAAGATGGTCGAAGCCCAGTTCGGCGACTTCCAGAAGTCGGTTGCCACCATGGTTGAAACCGCCACCAAGTCCGCTCCGGCCGGTTCCGAAGGTGCTGTCGCTGCAATCCAGAGCGCCATCGCTGCTGCCAACTCCGCTTTCGGCAACATGAACAGCGTTGCCAAGCAATTTGCTGACGCGGCCCAAGCCAACATGGCTGCCGTCACCAAGAAGTCCAAGTAAGTCTTTCGGGCCTCCCGAAATGGAAAGCCCCGCGCGTGTCGCGGGGCTTTTTTGTCCACGTTAAATCGCTGAAATGCTTATCCAGTCTGGCAAATAATCGATTCTGAAATTCCTGATATACCGTTGACACAATTGATTACATTAAATATGTTGCGGTGCACAATATTTCTAGGCATAATCATTTCTGTCTCCTCCATCTCCTCCAAGAAATGGATTTAAGCCCGCCCAGTGCGGGCTTCTTTTTTTGTCATGCCGAGCGCCGGATCTTGCTGATCTCTGCCCATCGGTACAAAGAGAGGCGGAGTTTGTTCTATTGTTGGAAACCGGCCCGTTTTCGCAGCAGTTGTGGAACTAGGCCCGTCATTGAAAGGAATCCTGATGCACGCCACAAAGGTTCTCGAACACCTGAAGAAGCATGGCCAACTCCTCGATTTCGATATCGCAGCGGCGATCAACATGCCCCTTGATCAGGTTCGCGCCTCGCTGACGGAGCTATCTGCCCGCGGCGACATTTCGCGCTGCAGCGTCACCAGCTACGTAAAAGGCAAAGTGATCGAAGGTTTTCAGTGCCGGGTTTCAGGGTATATTCCACGCCCAGCGCCCGGCCGGAAACCAGGCGTCAAGTAACAACGGGGATCTGGCTTTTGTTCCACGCAGGATAAACGGCCAGATCCGCAGCAGATTCGAATGGAGATTCCGATGTCGGAAAAAGAGCTGGACGACAAAGCCGAGCGCATGCTCAACGCTGCGCTGGGTGGCCTGACGCCTCACGAGGCGCTGCTCAAGGCATCACGAGATGAAGCCGCCAAAGTGGATGAGCGCGCTGCCGCACGGGAAAAAAATCGGGAGCGGGCGCTGCGCTTGCTGGCAGAGATCGACAAGGCTCAGGGCAAGTCGGAAAGCTGATTCCCTGACTGGAGCGCGGTTTGCCACGGTCAACCGGAAAAAGCAGCAAAAAATGAGATGGGCGTCTGCCGCACGGCAGGACGCCCATTTTCTTGAGCTGGGTTGCTTATTTGATGTCGAGCACACTCTCGTCCCAGGCCGCATGCTTTTCCAGCCCGAGCAGGTTGGCGACGGTGGCGGCGATATTCGACAAGCCAGCCTTTTCAGTCTGCTTCAGGCCCAGCTTGCCGCCGCTCACGTTGTCGTAAAGGATAAGCGGCACGGGGTTCAGCGTGTGCGCTGTCTTGGCCTTGAACGAACCATCCTTGTTCAACGCCGGCTGCTTGGTCTTCTTGTCCAGCTCGAACATTTCGTCGGCGTTGCCGTGGTCGGCCGTAATCAGTGCCACGCCGCCGGCCGCATCAACGGCCTGCAGGACACGGGCGAGCGAAAGGTCGACCGCTTCGACAGCCAGCGTCGCGGCATAGAAGTTGCCGGTATGGCCGACCATGTCGCCGTTGGCAAAATTGCAACGTAGCGTCCGGTACCGGCCGGACTGGATGGCGGCGATCATTGCGTCTGCGATTTCGGCGGCCTTCATCCACGGGCGCTGCTCGAAAGGCACGACGTCGCTCGGGACTTCCTGCCAGCTTTCACCCTCGAACTTGCCGGAGCGGTTGCCATTCCAGAAATAGGTCACGTGGCCGAATTTCTGCGTTTCCGAGCAGGCGAACTGGGCAATGCCCGATTTGGCAAACCATTCGCCCGTGGTGTCCTTGATCGCCGGTGGCGCGACGAGGAAACGGGCCGGCAGCTTGAGGTCGCCGTCGTATTGCAGCATGCCGGCGTAGGTCACCTTCGGCGCACGGACGCGGTCAAACTTGTCGAAACCAGCTTCCTCGAAGGCGCGCGTAATTTCGATGGCGCGGTCGCCACGGAAGTTGAAGAAGACAACCGAATCGCCGTCCTCGATGGTGCCGATGGCCTTGCCGTTGTCGGCGATGACGAACTCCGGCAAATCCTGGTCGATGGTGCCCGGATTCTGCTCGCGCAGGCCGTTGACCGCAGCAGTGGCGTTCGGGAACTGCGTGCCGAGGCCGAGCACGTGCGTCTTCCAGCCCTTTTCGACCATCGCCCAGTTGGCGTCGTAGCGATCCATGGTGATGTACTGGCGGCCGCCGCCCGAGGCGATGCGTGCATCAAAACCATCGTTGCTGATCTCGGCGAGAAAGGCCTCAAACGGCACGACGTATTCGAGTGCACTGGTTTCGGGCACGTCCCGGCCGTCGAGCAGGGCGTGGATGCGCACGGTCTTGAGGCCCTCGGCCTTGGCCTGGACGACCATGGCCTTGAGGTGATCGATGTGGCTATGCACATTGCCGTCAGAGAACAGGCCGATCAGATGCACAACGCCGCGACCGGCCTTGGCGCCGGCAACAATCTGCTGCCATGCCTCACCCTGCCAGATAGCGCCGGAGGCAATTGCATTCGAGACCAGCGAGGCACCCTGGCTATAGACCTGGCCAGCGCCGATGGCGTTGTGACCGACTTCCGAATTACCCATATCGTCGTCGGACGGCATGCCGACGGCCGTGCCGTGGGCACGAAGGCGAATATTGGGGTAATCGGCGAAGAGGCAGTCGAGCGTCGGCTTTTTGGCGGCAGCGATGGCGCTGCCGACGTCGGTCTTCGGCAGGCCGTAGCCGTCCATCACGATTATGACGACGGGCCCCGGGACACCAGAAAAGTACGAGCATTTTTCGAGCATGGATATTCCAACGAAGGATAAAGCGAACAAGTCGCCATCAGAACAAAGTCAGCAGCGCCGACGCATAGCGGCCATTTTACTTTGAACCAACGCACGGCGGCAGCCTGCGGCATGTCTACCCGGTAAGGCTCCCGTTGACACTCGGCTCCCTTTGGCGACAAGTGTGCTGTGCAAGTCAAAATTTATTTAACCAATCGTGCCGCACATCGGGAACACGGCGAAGGCGTCAGAATCAAAGGCGTTACGCCGGGGACATCGTTACGGTAGTTACCCGGATATTGACGTTCGATGGCTTGACGTATAGTTCGCCGAAAACTTTTGTAGCTCAACGCGACGAGAGAACAGGGATGAAAAAGACAGCTAAAAAACGTGTACCAGGGAGTTCTTCAAGCGACAAAATTTCTGAAACACAGGCCGATCTGGTTCCGGAAAACACCAACAGCGCCGAAACGCCAGCGCTGATTGAGCGGCAATTCATCGTCGCGATAGGCGCCTCTGCCGGTGGGCTCGAAGCCCTGACAGCGATGATTTCAAACCTGCCAACGGACCTCAACGTTCCGTTCGTCATTCTCCAGCACTTGTCGCCGAACTATCGGAGCATGATGGTGCAACTGCTCGCCCGCACCACGGAACTGGAAGTGCGCGAAGTTGAAGACGGCAGCATCCCACTGCCCAACCGCATCTACATCACACCGCCCAACCGCAATCTGATCCTGGATAACGAGCGTTTCCAGCTGGTTGAACCCGGCATCGAGGTGCTGCCCAAGCCGTCGGTCAATACCTTTTTGCATTCGCTGGCCGAAAGCCGCGGCGAGGATGCGATCGCCGTCATTTTGTCCGGCACCGGCAGCGACGGCGCTTCCGGTGCGCGTGCCATCAAGGCCGGCGGCGGCCTCGTTTTCGCCCAGGATCCGCTGTCTGCCAAATATTCCGGCATGCCGCAGGCCGCCATCGATACCGGCTGCGCGGACTGGGTGCTCTCGCCGCCGGAAATCGCCAACGAAATCAGCCTGATCGTCAAAAACCGCGGCTCCGTACTCCACAGCGAACCGCCCTCAGCCAGCCCGACCACCTTGAAAGCCCTGCTCTACAAGGTGCAGCGTCACACTCAGGTCGACTTCTCGGGCTACAAGGAGGCCACCGTGTGGCGACGCATCCTGCGCAGAATGGCCGCCAACCGGGTGCATGACATGGATGAGTACCTGATACTCGCCGAGCGCAACCCCGAGGAATACAACCAGCTCTGCAAGGAAATCCTGATTTCGGTCACCGCCTTCTTCCGTGACCCGCTCGCCTTCGATGCGCTCAAGGAGTCACTGGGCGAATTGCTGGAAAGCAAACCCGCCCGCGATGAAATCCGCATCTGGGTCCCCGGATGCGCAACCGGCGAAGAAGCCTATACCATCGCCATCGTACTTTTCGAACTGCTCGGTGACAAACGAAACGAGCGCAAGATACAGATCTTCGCCACCGACCTCGACCTTGCCGCAATGGCCAACGCCCGGCGCGGCCTGTATGCCGAGTCGAGCCTGAGCGCCATGTCGACGGAGTTGATCAGCCGCTATTTCCATCCCCAGGGCGACGCCTACGAAGTCATCAAACCGCTGCGCGAAGCGGTCGTCTTTGCTCGCCAAAACGTCCTGCAGGACCCGCCCTTCCTGCGGCTTGACCTGATCAGCTGCCGCAATTTGCTGATCTATTTCCAGAACAATCTGCAGGAAAAAGTCCTCGACACCTTCCATTACGCGCTCTCCCGCGGCGGCCTGCTGTTCCTCGGCAAATCCGAAAGCGTCTATCAGCGCGAAGGCTTGTTCGAACCCATTGGCCGCCAGCACAAGCTGTTCCGCCGCAAGGAGCTGACCACCGGCGCCCCGGCTTTCGTACCGCTCAGCGTGGATCTATCGACAATCAGCAGGGCCCCGGTCAGGCGCCAGCGGACGGTCGAAGAACGCTTTGTCGACGCCGCCTTCGAGGCCTACGTTCCGCCGAGCGTGATGGTGAACGCCCAACTCGACGTCCTGCACGTTTTCGGTGACGTCAGCCCGTTTCTCAAGATACCGACAGGCCGCGTCGACTTCAACTTGCTCAACATGATCGAGCGCCCCTGGCGCACCGAGGTCCAGACCCTCCTGCATCAGATGCAGCACAAGCGGGCTACAGTGCTGGGGCGCTTCCAAGCCAACGGCAAAGGCAAACCCGACTGCCGCCTGGCGTTGCATCCGATCACCGGTGACTACGGCGAACTGGCCGCCCTTGTCAGCTTCGAACCGATTCCAGAAGACAAGCTGGGCGACACGAATCACATCACGCGCGCCAGCGGCGTCCCCTCCCAGGAAATTGAAGAAGAACTTGTCGCCACCCGGGAGCACCTGCAAACGGTAATCGAGGAACTGGAAACGGCCAACGAGGAAACTCAGGCCCTAAACGAAGAGCTGCAAGCCTCCAACGAAGAACTGCAGGCAGCCAACGAGGAATTGCAGGCATCCAACGAAGAACTGCAATCGACCAACGAAGAGCTGACGACGGTCAACGAGGAGTTGCAGGTCAAGACCGCCGAACTGGGCGAGGCTAACGCCGATCTCGAAAGCATCCAGAATAGCCTGGACTGCGCCATCCTGGTGGTGAGCGAACAGTACCGGGTTCAACGCTTCAACGACGGCGCCGCCAGGCTTCTCGATCTCAATCACAGCCGCCAGGGCAATAGCATCCGCGATGTTTTTGCCGGGCACCCGTTGGGGATGCTGGTCGATATCGTAGACACCGTCAGCCGCACGCAATCGCCCAGCGAACAAGCCATCGAACACAATGGCCGGCACTTCGTCCTGCGCGGCATGCCCCGCCAGACCAGCACCGGCGAGATGCATGGCTGCGTGATCAGTCTGACCGATGAAACGGCACTATTCGCCGCCCAACGGCTGTCCCGCGAGAGCCAGCACCGCCTGTCGGCTTTCATGGATAACGCCGAGATCATTATGACCGTCAAGGATACAGCCGGCCGCTATGAATTTTTCAACCCACGTTTTGCCACCTTGGTGGAAGCGGTAAGCGGGAGCATGCCGGAAAACATCCTGGGCCGCACCGACGCCCAGATCCTCGACGCCGACACCGCCCAACGCTTCCGTACCCGCGACATTGAAGTCATGCGCCGGAATTCATCCCTGCAGGAAGAAGAGCGTCTGATGCTGCCGGATGGCCGACACAATTTCCTGGCTGTGCATTTCCCGCTGATCGATGAACAGGGAACACTATTCGCTGTCGGAACGCTGCTCACCGACCTGACCGGCTATCACTTGCTGCTGGCCGATGAAGCGCTATGACCCCCGGCATGCCGACTGCTCCCCGTGCGCTCGCGCTCAGTGCCGAGAATTTTGATCACCTGCTGGAAGTCGTTCCCCAGGCAGTGATCATCGTTCATCGGGAGAGCGGTCGTCTGCTTGCGGTAAATGCGGCGGCTTGCCGGATGTACGGCTATCCTCGTCTGATTCTTCAGCAGATGCGCTACCCAGATCTCGCCACCGAAGCGAAAAGTGTATTCACCATCTTCAACGAGCGCCGCGAGCACGTCCCTCTGCGCTACCATCGCCGGGCCGACGGCACCCATTTTCCGGTTGAACTTAACCTGCGCTGGGCGGGAGCCGATACCGATGAGTATGCCTTTGTTGCCATCCGCAATGTTTCCGATCAGTTCCGGCGCGAGCGGCAAGACCGGGATGAAGACCAGCGCTACCAGGCGCTGTTCCGCTCAGCCCCCTACCCGCTCTACCTGCTGAACAATCGCGGCGTCATCATCGAGGCGAATACCGCTGCACTGGAACGCTACGGCTGCGAAGCCACGGACATGCAGGGCCAGCACGTGGCGACCTTTTTGGCCGACGACCAGCAGGCACCCCGCTACTACCTGTCGCGACATAGCTTTCTATCGGCGCAATGGCACCGGCGCCGGGATGGCCAACTTTTTCTCGCCGACATCCTTCTCTCCCGCCAGCAGGATGCGGGCGGTGCGCAAACGCTCGTCACCGTACGCGACATCACCGAAGAACGCGCCCTGCTCGACCGCCTCAAGGCCAGCGAGGAACGATGGCGATTCGCCCTGGAAGGGCAAGGGGACGGCCTGTGGGACTGGAATATCGAAAGCGATGAGCTGACAGTTTCCGACGATTTCCGGGATGCCTTGGGCTTCCCCCCTGGCACCGGGAGGGACAACCTGAATGCCTGGACGGAACGCATCCTGTCGAGCGACCGCTTGTCTCTTGAGCAGGCCTTTGCCAATCTGCTGAAAGGCACGACGTCGCTGCTCGAACACCAGTTGCGCGTGCGCTGGAAAAATGGCGATTTCCGCTGGGTGGCACTGCGTGGAAAGGTCATGGAATGGACCCTCCAGGGACGGGCGGCCCGCATTGTCGGCAGCGTTCGAGATATCGAGGAAGAAAAACGCCGAGCCGAACTGGAGCAAAGCCGGCAGGAGCAAATGCTGCACACCGCACGAATGGTCAGCGTCGGCGAAATCGCCTCGGCCCTCGCCCATGAGGTCAATCAGCCACTGACGGCAATCTGCAACTTCACCGCCGTCGCGCTGCACAAACTGCGTGCAGATGCCCCCAAAGACGAATTGGGCGGGCTGCTGCAAACCATCTCCGAACAAGCCATGCGCGCAGGGCAAATCACGCATCAGATTCGCAGCTTCGTCAAAAAGGGCAAAACCAACCTCCGTCCGCTCTCCATCGAAAAGCTCATCGCCGGCGTCCTTCCCCTGGCCGGCATGCAGGCCAAAGCTTTCGATGCGGCCATGACCGTCGACATCGAGCCGTCGCTTCCCGACGTCATGGCCGACCAGGTGCAGATCGAACAGCTTTTGCTCAACCTGATCCGCAACGGCTTCGAAGCCATGCGGCAAAGCAGCGGTCCACGCCTGCTCACATTACGCGCCGGCCTCGAAAGCTGCGAACTGATTCGGGTCGAAGTCACGGATCTAGGCTGTGGTCTGCCGGAAAAAATGCTCAAAGGCACCTGGGCGCCATTCTGTTCAAGCAAGGAGGAAGGGCTGGGCATGGGGCTTTCGATTTGCCGATCGATCATTGAAAACCACAGCGGCCGGTTTTGGGCGCAGCCCGGGCCTGACGGAGGAACCACCTTCTGTTTCACGCTATCGACCCTGCGCCCATCCCCATGACCACGCTACCCAACGCCCTTGTTTGCGTCGTTGACGACGACATCATGGTTCGTGAATCACTTCGCATGTTGCTCGAAACATTGGGCATGCGATGTTCGGCCTTTCCCGACTGCCACAGCTTCCTGAATGCCCCCGAACTGCACAGCTGCGAATGCCTGATCCTCGACGTCCGCATGCCAGGCATCAGCGGCACCGTGTTGCAGGACATCCTTCGCGAAAGCCTGGCCTACTTGCCGATCATTTTCATCTCCGGGCATGGCGACATTCCACTGGCCGTCGAGGCGATGCGCAAAGGCGCCGTGGATTTCATGCAGAAGCCGTTCAACGAACAACTGCTGCTCGACCGCGTTCAAAAGGCCATCTCGCTGTGCAAGCAACGCAAATCCGAAGCCAGCAAGCGCCACGATATCGAAGTCAGGCTGGCCAGCCTGACACCGCGCGAACGCGACGTTCTGGATGGCATTCTGGCCGGACTGCCCAACAAGCGCATTGCCAGCAAGCTGGACATCAGCATCAAGACTGTCGAGCAACATCGCGCCAGGGCGATGCAAAAACTAGGCGCGAAGAATCTAGCCGATCTTTTTATTTTCGTCGCACCGCCATCCCGCCCGGAAGCCGGGTAAACCCCGCAAACGCGCAGGGATACCACCGATTTACCCGTTATGACAAAACTCACACAATGGCTCACCATCATTTAAGGGGAATACACTATGACCAATCCGTTTGCCAAGCTGCCGTCGATCACCAAACAACAGGCCGATAACGCGCTGGATCTGCTCGGCACCAGCCTCGACAACACCCAGCAGATTTTTGAATTCCAGACGGCCAGCATTCGTCAGTTCATGGGCTTTTTTGCCAGCCACAGCGAACAACTATTGTCGACCCAATCCACCAGCCTGGATCTGCAGCCGATTTCGGCGGCTGTTCGCGAATTTGGCCAGATCTGGGGCGAGTACATGCAAGGCGGCAAGGCACTGACCGTGGAGTTCCAGCGCCAAGCCCAGGAAGCACTTGAAGCCCAAACCCGGATGCTGGGCGCAGCCATCACCGACAGCGTCGCCGAGATCAAGGCACCGCATCCGGCCGGCAAGGAAATCCTGGACATGACACTGCGTTCCTGGACCTCGGCTACCGAAAAGAGCTTTGAACAAGTCAATGCCTGGCAGAAAAACCTTGAAACCGCCAGCGACATGGGCGGCAAGGCACTGGCTGCGCTGACTGCCCAGGCAGCCCGCACTGCCACCGCCAAGCGTCGCAACAACGCCGTCGCCGCCTGATAAAAAAAGCATACCCAACCCTATCGGAACCCCGGTCACAGCTGGCCGGGGTCTTTTACCATAGGCTTTCGCAAGTCCCTTGCCTGGCTCCCGAAGCGCACGTGAGCGGGAGACGCGGAGTTCGAAATGTCTGAGCAGGAATCAACATCCGGCGCCCCGGAACCCGGTCCCGCAACCAGCCCGCTCTACTGGGTCGGCCTGGGTGCTTCCGCTGGCGGTCTTGATGCCTTGATGCACTGCGTGGCGCATCTGCCACGACACGCCCGCTGCGTGTTCATCGTTGCACAGCACATCTCGCCCGGCCACCGCAGCCTGATGGCGGAAATTCTCGGCCGGGAAACCAACATGCCGGTCTGCGAGGCCATTTCCGGCACGCGACCCAAATCCGACCATATCTACGTCGTTCCCCCGGGCCAAAATCTCGTCTTGCGCGATGGCCGACTCTCGCTCACCCCAACCTCCCCGGAAATATCGCCGAAGCCCTCGATCAACCTGCTGTTTCAGTCGCTGGCCGACAATGTCGGCGAACACGCGATCGGCATCGTCCTCTCGGGAACGGGAAGCGACGGCACCAGCGGGCTGAGGGCGATCAAGGTCGCCGGCGGCATCGGCATCGCGCAAAACCCGAACAGCGCGAAATACAATGCCATGCCGCTGTCGGCGATCAATGCGGGCGTCGTCGATCGCATTCTCGACCCGGAACAGATCGGGCCGGAACTGGCGCAACTGATCGAGTGCGCCGGCGAATTGACGCCCGAAGCCCAAGAGGCAGCACACTCCCCGGAGATTGACCAGCTCTTCGCACAGGTCGAAGAGCGCACCCGGATCGACTTTTCCGGTTACAAGATGTCCACGGTGCTGCGTCGCCTGCAGCGCCGCCTGGCCGCAACTCACTGCCGGAATACGGCCGAGTATCTCCGGCTGTGCGAAGAAAACCCGGAAGAGCTCGATACCCTGGCGCGGGAAACGCTGATCTCGGTGACCGAGTTTTTCCGGGATCGAGACGCCTTCCGGGCGCTTGCCATCCGCATCAACGAGATCGTCACCGCAAAGGGTGCGACTGAAGAATGTCGGGTGTGGGTCATCGGCTGCGCGACCGGCGAAGAAGTCTATTCCATCGCCATCCTCTTTGCCGAGGCTCTGGGCCAGCGCCTGTCCAAGCGCACGCTGCAGATATTCGCCACCGACATCGACGAGGTGGCGCTATCGGTTGCCCGTCGGGCCATCTATTCCAGCGCGGCACTCAACGAACTGCCGGCCGACTTGCTAAGTAAATTTTTCCAGCCTGTCGACGGCGGCATGCAGGTAACCCGTTCGTTGCGGGAATGCATCACGTTCGCCCGCCAGAACCTGATCGCCGACCCGCCATTCCTGCGCCTGGATTTGGTGACCTGCCGCAATGTGCTAATTTACTTCACCCCGGAACTGCAGTCCCGGGCACTCGCCACCATCCGCTACGGCCTACGCGATGATGGCCTGCTCTTTCTCGGCCGTTCCGAACACGCCAACCACCCGGACGAACTTTTCGTTCCGGCGGACCGGCGCAATCGACTATACAAGCGTCGCTCCGTCGAACGATCCGTCGACATTGCCCAGGTTGTCCGCGGCACCTTGGCCAGAAACGTGGCCCGGCGCGCGCCCAAGCAGCCGTCCGCTGTCGAACAACGCTTCGCCGACGCCGTCGGGCAAGTCTATGCTCGTCAGGCGGTGCTGATCGATCAGGCCTTCAATATCCTTTATTCGCGAGGCAACCTAACACCCTTCATCGATCTGCCGCAAGGCAGTCCGCAGATGAATCTGGCTCAGATCATCACCCAGGAATTTCGTGGTGAACTTGCCACTACGGTCAATCGTGCCAGGCGCAACAACCAGCCTGCCCGCAGCCGGCGCCGGCGTATTCTTCGGGATCAGGGCGACTGCTGGCAACTGACCGCCTACCCCGTTCGCACCGAAGATCCCGGCCCCGGGAATTTCCTGATCGTCTTTGAAGCATCGCCGCTGTCAAGCGACGGCACGCCGCAGGAACCAGCCGATGATGACGAGCTGGCTGCGACTAGGGAGCATCTGCATGTCCTGATCGAAGAAATGGCAGCCACCAACGAGGAAATGCAAGCGCTGAACGAAGAAGTGCAGGCGACCAACGAAGAACTTGAAGCGGCCAACGAGGAACTGCAGGCATCCAACGAAGAACTGGTTGCGGTCAACGATGAGAGCGTCGTCAAATCGGCCGAGCTGGCCGCCGTCAATGCCGACTTCGAGAGCGTGTACAACACGCTGGATTTCCCGGTCATCGTGTTTGATGTCGACCTGTTCATCAAGCGCGTCAATGTCTCGGCCACCCGCCGCTTCGACCTGCCCGACGGAATTGCCGGGCAGCACCTGGGCCTCCTACGCCTGCCAGATTTGCTGCGCGATCTGCCGCAACGCATGCAGCGAGTACTCAACGAACAACGCAAGGAAAGCTACTCGGTTTCCGAAGGGGAAAACAGCTGGCAAGTCTTCATCACCCCAGCGCTGAACAGTGCCGGCACGCCCCAGAGCCTCGTTCTGGTCGTGATTGATCACAGCCAGCTGGCGCGCATTGAGGCGCGGCTTCGCCAGAGCCAGGAAGAATTACTGGCCATCATGAATCACTCTCCGTCGCTGGTCTGCCTGAAGGATACGGCGGGGCGATATCATTTTGCCAATCCGCGCTGGTGCAAGGTTTTCGGCCTTGATGGCGAAGCCATCATGGGCCGGACCGATGCCCAGTTGCTGCCGGGAGAAATCGCCAGGCAACTGCGCGAACGCGATTTGACAGTAATGAGCGAATTGGGCAGCAACGAGGCACTGCTGGAATTTACGCTGGATACTGACAAGCGCTTTTTCCAGACAGTCAGCTTTCCGATCTTTGCCATCGACGGCAGCGTGCAATTCATTTGCACCCAGGCTGTCGACGTCACACACAAGCAGCACGCCGAGGAGCAGTTACGCCTGGCGGCCAAAGTCTTCGACCGGGCTGGCGAGGCTATCTCCGTGACCGACGCCGAGGGAAAAATCATCACAGTCAATGCGGCTTTTACGCAGATCACTGGATTCACGCTGGAAGAGGTGGTCGGCAAGAAGCCGACAATTCTCCAATCCGGCCATCACGACAAGGCATTTTACGAGGCGATGTGGCACTCCCTGGCAGAAAACGGCTTCTGGCAGGGCGAGATACTCAACAAACGGAAAAACGGCGAAATTTTTCCGGAGTGGTTGACCATCAATTCGGTCACCGGGAGCGACGGCCGGGTTCACAACTACGTGGCCATATTCAGCGACATCAGCGCGATCAAAACCAGCCATCGGCGCATCGAGTTCATGGCGACCCACGACGAATTGACGACGCTCCCCAACCGAAACCTGCTTATCGACCGGCTCAAGCACAGCATTGCCCAGGCCCAGCGCCAGAAGAGCTCGCTCGCCATCTTGTTCATCGACCTCGATAATTTCAAGCACATAAACGACAGCCTGGGGCACGATGCAGGCGACGAACTGCTGAAGGAGGCCGCCCGGCGCCTGCAGTCCTGCGTTCGTGATGCCGACACGCTGGCCCGCCTGGGTGGCGACGAGTTTGTCGCCCTGCTGATCGACGTCGATTTCGAACGCATTCGCCAAGTCGCCACGCGGATCATCGATTTCCTGTCGGCCTCCTTCCTGATTTTTCAACGCAACCTCTTCGTCTCGGCCAGCATCGGGATTTCGATCTATCCCAACGACGGCACCGACAGCACCTCGCTGCTCAAGAATGCCGACACCGCGATGTACCGCGCCAAGGAGCGGGGCAAGAACCAGTTCCAGTTTTTTGCCGATGAGATGAAAGTCATCGCGCTGCAGCGCATGACGCTGGAAAGCGGTTTGCGTGTGGCGCTTGATGCCGGGCATTTTTCGGTGGTCTTTCAGCCCAAGGTGGAATTGCACAGCCGCCGGGTGGTCAGCGCCGAAGCCCTGTTGCGCTGGCACGACGTCAGCCTGGACGCCGTTTCGCCCAGCCAGTTCATCCCGGTTGCCGAGCATTGCGGCCTGATCAACTTGATCGGCGATCGCGCGCTGGAACTCGTCCTCGGCCACATGCGCGACTGGCAGGACAGCGGGCTGGCACTGTTGCCCATTTCGATCAACGTTTCCAGCCATCAGCTGCGCAACCGCGAATTTTCTGCACGCCTGGAAGAATTAGTCAAAAAAAGTGGCATCCCGGCCAACCGTCTGTGCATCGAGATCACCGAAAGTGCGCTTATGCAGGACATCGAGACATCCCGCCAGATTCTCGACCACCTGACACAACTCGGCCTATCGATCAGCATAGACGACTTTGGCACCGGCTATTCGTCGCTGGCCTATCTCAAGCAGCTACCGCTGGCCGAAGTAAAAGTCGACAAGAGTTTCATCGCGAACCTGGATTCCGATGCGAACGATCTGGCGATCACCAAGGCTGTCATTGATCTGGCCCATGCGCTCGGGCTGATGGTCGTCGCCGAAGGGGTAGAACGGGCAAGCCACGTCGAGCCTCTGGTTGCGCTCGGCTGTGATATCGTTCAGGGCTATTATTTCCACCGGCCGCTCGATGCCGATGCTTTCGGTGCCTTGCTCACCGAAGACCTGGCCGCCCGTACCATTTGCTTCGAATAGTCCGCTCCACTCTCATCAGGTCTTTGCCTTGAAGGGCGAACCGGAATAGCATCGATCTATCTTGTTCAGCCAGAAAAACCCGATGTCAGCCCAGCTCAGACCCAGTGAAATCGTCCGCCAGCTTTCCGAGCACGTCATTGGTCAGGAAGAGGCCAAGCGCACAGTCGCCGTCGCCATCTATGCCCACTACAAGCGCATGGCAGCGAGTGCTGCGGTCGACAGCGTCGAACTGACCAAAAGCAACATCCTGCTCATCGGCCCGACCGGCACCGGCAAGACCCTGCTCTGCGAAACGCTGGCGCGCATTCTCGACGTGCCCTTCGTGACGGCCGACGCCACTTCGCTGGCGCAGACTCAGTTTGTCGGCGACGAGATCGAGGCCATCCTGCATCGCCTGCTCGACCGCGCCAACGGCGACCTGGAGCGCGCCCAGCGCGGCATCGTTTTCGTCGATGAAGTCGACAAGCTCAAGGCCGTGGGCGGTCAGGCCCGTGCCACCTCGGGCGAAAGCGTCCAGCATGCCCTGCTCAAGATCATGGAAGGTGCGCCGGTGCGGCTCAAGGACGGGCGCCATATCGACACAACGAACATCCTGTTTATCTGCGGCGGCGCTTTCGTCGGCCTCGACCACATCCTGACCAAGACGCACACCTTCGGCTTCATTTCGACCAACGAGGGCGACGACCAGAAAATCCTCGAACGCCTCAACGCGCGGGTCAAACCAACCGACCTCCTCGAATTCGGCCTGATCCCCGAATTCGCCGGCCGCCTGCCCATCGTCACCCGCCTGCATGATCTGACGCAGGACATGCTGGTGCGCATCCTGACCGAACCGAAGAACGCCATCTACCGCCAGTTCCGCGCCATGCTGGCGGCCGACGGTGTCGAGCTGCAAATTGAGCCGACCGTCTTCCAGCAGATGGCCGAGCTGGCCATCGAATACAAGGCCGGGGCGCGCAGCCTGCGCGGCATATTCGAAGAAATGATGACCGACGTGATGTACGCCGTGCCGGACAATCCGGGCATCCGCCGCGTGGTGATTCGCTCGCTGTTCGAGCGTGCCGAGATTTCCTCGATCTGAACAATAAGTTAGGCGCCTGCGGTCAACTGGAAAAAACGCTCAAAATTGAAATTTTTCGGCTCTGATTAATCCACTCCCGGGCCCTGCGCCCGGAGCTCCGCCTTCTTGTTCATCGGCGGAAAGACATCCCGCTCAAACCAGCGATGAAAGCGCTGCGCCCGCTCATCAAACTTGTGGGCGCGCTGACTCAGCCACGCCAACACCGCCGCCTCGCCGAACCACCAGACCCCGCGCTCGTCCTGAAAAAACCCGTGCTCGCCATAAGCCAAGCACATCCGGCGCCGAGCCTTGGCATCCGGCCGTTCACGCATGACGTTGAACACGTCTTTGGCCATCACCCGACATTGGTCAACATCCCGCTCAACCCGCACCTGCAGGTCGTTGAACGCATGGTAGTTGCCATTGAATTCGTGCAGCGCCAGCCAGCGAAAACCTCGATAGCCGGCCGAACCATGATTGACGATCAACCGAGCCGCAAAGGCGCCCAGAATCGGCACGCAGACGACAAAGCCAATCAGCCGCCCGAACAGAAACGAAGCCACGCCGAAACAGATCAACAGAGCCAGCGCCGCCAAGCCGTAGGTCAGCCAGCGGGAGTTTCGGTCTTGCGGATCGGGTGGGGAGAAGACGGACATGGGACTGATAGAGGAAAACCATAAAAAATAGCCTGTCCGCATTATGGTCTTTCCATCCGCCAACTGAGCAGCAAAAAAAGGGCCCGAAGGCCCGAAGACGCAAGGAAAAACGGTCGTATTAGAACGAATAATTGAGGCCTGTCATATAGCCCTCAGGATCAAATCCGGTTGTGATCACATTGCCGACCAGATTGCCGCCATCGGCCAGACTGTACGTCGCATTCTGGTTGTTCAACATCTTGCCCCATGATGCATACAGTTTTGTATTCGTGTAGAGATCGTAGGTGTAGCCTAGGCCGAACAGTCTCGCATCCTTGTTGAGTGCCGACCGATCATTGAAGTTGGTATAGCTGGTGTAAATTCGGTGACTGCCGATGGGCACGACGGCGCTGACGCTCCAGCCCGATGACTTCGACAAGGACTTCGTCACAGTTTCATAGTTCCCGCCGGATATCTTGCCCCCGACGACAGTGCCGTAAACCTTTACAACGCCAAAATCATAATTCGCTGCAAGCTGCCATCCGGTTTTTCTGGCCAATCCGACTTCGCCGGCAGACGCATAGCTGGCGTTGTAAATATTCCAAGCGGTAGCAGCAGCATTGAATGACGCATTTCTGTAAAACAAGGCCAAGTCGTACCCTTGGCCGGCCTTGTCGTTGGTCTTGGTCGTTCCGGAAACAACCGTATCGCTGACGACGTTGTTCTCACTGCCCGTCGTGTAGGTCAGGTGAGCACTCAATCCGTAGAAATTCGGCGTCAGGTATACCAGCGAGTTATTCACCCGGGTCGGCATGCCCGCCAACGGCAAAATCGAACCCGAATAGCCGTAGAGCCCCACGCCCATCGCATTGCCGGTAACGGCTGCTGCGAGGTAGGAGCCAGCGTATTGGCGGCCAATGGTTGCCGAGCCGTAACGACCCGATGCCAGGCCTGCATAAATCTGGCGCGAAAACAACTGGGAACCTGTACCGGCCTGGCCACCCGACGAAGCAGCCGAATTGTTGATGCCGGGCACAACGTTGGCATTCCCGGTGTTGCCAGTATCCAGCAGGATCCCGGCCTCCGCCAGGCCAATTGCCTTCAGGTCGCCACCAAGGGATCGCTCCCCCTTGACCCCGATACGGGACGACGAAAGACCGCCAGAGCCAAAACTCATCTTGTGACCGGCGCCACTATTCATGCTGCTGACGCTAACGTCGGCAACCCCATACACCGAAATGCCGGACGCAGCCTTATCCGCCGTCGCAGTCTCCTTCGCAGCTGCCTGCGCCTCCACCTTCGCGTTGACTTGTTTCTGAGCTTCTTGCCCAGCCATAAGCTTGCCGATCAACTGCCTCTGTTCGGCCAACTCCCGTTTAAGCGCTTCGATTTCCGAATCGGCAAGCGCCGGCATTGAACCGACACAGCCGAACGCCGCGGTCAACGCACCAGCCAGGAATCGCTTGCGATTGGCCTGATATTTTTTATTGGTCATTTATTACTCCTCCTCGATATGGTTTCTCAACTTGGCCACCTTGGCCTGTCTCTCGACACCAGCAATCAATGACGCGCAACCATTGAGCGCCTTGATCATTTCTTCAAGTTTTTCCTCTGCCTCAGCCCTGAATACGGACGCGGCTGACCGCGCGATCCCTGCTCGCCCCCTTTCAAAAGTGGTGTCGAAAGTGCCTTGAGACTTTCAGGTTTTATCCAGACAAGCCCGTACCGTGGCAGCGAAAGCACTGGCCTGCGGCAGCACGTGATCGGCAAAAAATCGCGCGCTATGGCGCTTGCCGTTCAGAAACTCAGTGGCCTGATCGCCGAGCGCGAGCCGCTGGTCAGCGACCAGCGCGGCGCGCCCCATCAGCCAGGCGTTGCTAACTGTCACCGCCAGGCCGAGATACGGCACGGCTGCGGTCAACACAGCTTCGGGCTGATTTTTTGCGGCAAGCAGCAGGGGTTCGGTAGTCTCGCGCCATTGCGCAAGGCCATCCTGCAAGCCCCGACCAACGCGTTTCATCGACGGATCGCCATGCTGCAACAGCGCAGCTACCGTCACGTCGATTTCGGCAAACAGGCGTTTTGCCGTCGCGCCGCGGTCGTGCATCAATTTGCGGAAGATCAGGTCGTTGGCCTGGATGCCGGTCGTGCCTTCGTAGATCGTGGTAATCCGTGCATCGCGCCAGAACTGTGCGGCGCCGGTTTCTTCGATGAAGCCCATGCCGCCATGTATCTGGATGCCGAGCGAGGTGACATCGATGCCCATCTCGGTCCCGCCGCCCTTGACCAGAGGGATCAGGAATTCGGCCAGGAACAGCTGCTGCTGACGCACATCCTCGTCACTCTCCGCATGCGACCGATCGAGCAGCCCTGCGGTGTAGTAAGCCAATGCCCGCGCCGCTTCGACCCGACTCTTCATCAGCATCAGCATGCGTTTGACGTCGGGATGGCGATCGATGGTGACCAGCGCCTCGCCGGTCACCGCATCGCGGCCCTGCTTGCGCTCGGCGGCATAGGCCAGCGCATGCTGGTAGGCCCGCTCGCCCAGCGCCACGCCCTGCAGGCCCACGCCGTGGCGTGCCTCGTTCATCATCACGAACATGTATTCGAGACCGCGATTGGCCTGGCCGAGCAGATAGCCGACCGCCCCGCCCTGCTCGCCGAAGGCCATGACGCAGGTCGGACTGCCGTGGATGCCCAGCTTGTGCTCGATCGAGGCACAGGCCACGTCGTTGCGAGCGCCCAGCGAACCGTCCGCATTGACCAGAACCTTGGGCACCAGGAACAGGGAGATTCCCTTCACGCCGGCCGGCGCATCGGGCAGGCGGGCCAGCACCAGATGCACGATGTTGTCGACCATGTCGTGCTCGCCGTAGCTGATGAAGATTTTCTGCCCGAAGATACGGTAGGTGCCATCGGCCTGCGGCTCGGCCCGGCTGCGCAACAGCGCCAGATCGGAACCGGCCTGCGGCTCGGTCAGGTTCATGGTTCCGGTCCATTCGCCGCTGATCATTTTGGCCAGATAGGTCTCGATCAGCTCGCCGCTGGCACAGGTCATCAAGGCTTCGATGGCGCCGGTAGTCAGCAGCGGGCAGACCGAAAAGGCCAGATTGGCCGAACAGACCATTTCCTTGACCGCCACCGCGAGCGCGCCGGGCAGGCCCTGCCCGCCAAACGCCGGCGAACAGGCGATGCCGTTCCAGCCGCCCTCGCAATACTGGCGATAGGCTTCCTTCCAGCCCGGCGGTGTGCTCACCGCACCATCCTGCCAGTGGCAACCCTCACGGTCACCGACGGCATTCAGCGGGGCCAGCACTCCGCCGGTGAATTTGGCCGCTTCTTCGAGAATGGCGTCGGCCATGTCGGGCGTCGCCTCCTCGAAACCGGGCAGACGGGCGATGCCGGGCAGATCGGCCAGCTCGTCCATGACGAAGCGCATGTCTTCAATCGGGGCGCGATAGTCGCTCATGCTCGCCCCCTCACAGCCGCTCGAAGATGCCGGCGGCACCCATGCCGGTACCAATACACATGCTGACCATGCCGTACTTGCCGCCGGTGCGCTGCATGCCATGCACCAGCGTGGCGGTGCGGATGGCACCGGTGGCGCCGAGCGGATGGCCCAGTGCGATGGCGCCGCCGAGCGGGTTGATCTTGCTCGGGTCGAGCGGCACATCCTTCAACACGGCCAGCGCCTGTGCGGCGAAGGCCTCGTTGAGTTCGATCCAGTCCAGTTGGTGTTCGGCGATGCCGGCCAGCTTGAGCGCCTTGGGAATCGCCGCCACCGGGCCGATGCCCATGATTTCCGGCGGCACGCCAGCCACGGCAAAGCTGCAGAAGCGCGCCAGCGGCACCAGGTTGAACTGTTTGAGAATCTTTTCCGAAACAAGCAGCACCGCTGCCGCACCGTCCGACATCTGCGAGGCGTTGCCGGGCGTCACCGAACCTTTGGCGTGGAAGACCGGCTTCAGCTTGGCCAGGCTCTGCACCGTCACGTCGGCGCGCGCCCCTTCGTCGTTCTCGGCCAGACGCTGGCGATGCTTCACCTCGCCGGTTTTCAGGTCAGGCAGATATTCGTCGACCAGATAGGGCGTGATCTCGGCCTTGAAATGGCCGGCATCGATGGCAGCACAGGCCTTCTGGTGCGACGCGTAGGCGAAGGCGTCCTGTTCTTCGCGGCTGATGTGCCATTGCTCGGCCACCTTTTCGGCGGTCAGGCCCATGCCGAAGGCGATGGCCCGCTGCTCGTCGTGAGCGAACACGGCCGGATTGACCACCACCTTGTTGCCCATCATGTTGGTCATGACGGTCATCGACTCGGTGCCGGCGGCGATCATCACGTCGGCCTGGCCGAGGCGGATCTGGTTGGCTGCATCGGCCACCGCCTGTGAACCGGATGAGCAGAAGCGGTTGATGGTGATGCCCGGCACGTTGTTGGGCAGCCCGGCCAGCAAGACACCGATGCGGGCGACGTTCATGCCCTGCTCAGCTTCCGGCATGGCGCAACCGACAATGACGTCGCCGATCAGCGCCGGGTCCAGCCCCGGCGCCTGTGCCATGACGCTCTTGAGGACGTGGGCCAGCAGGTCATCCGGCCGCACGTTGCGATACATGCCCTTGCGCTTGGCGACCGGGGTACGGGTCACGGCGACGATGTAGGCGTCCTGGATTTGATTGCTCATTTGAATTCCTTTTTAGCTATTAGTTGTTAGGGGCTTGAGCTGTTAGCAACCCCCTAGGCAACTCGATCCTCGATCCTGGGTAACTAGTTCCTCAGGGGTTTGCCGGTGTCCAGCATGTGCTTGATGCGCGCCTGGGTTTCCGGGGTTTTGAGGAGTTCGAGGAATTGCCGGCGTTCGACGGCCAGCAGCCAAGCTTCGTCGACCAGGCTGCCGTATTCAATTTCGCCGCCACACAGGGCAACGGCCACGGCACGGGAAACGCGATAGTCGTGGGCCGAGATCATGCCGCCTTCGCGCATGTTCACCAGCGTCATTTCCATGCTGGCAATACCGGCCCGACCTGCGACTGGCACGCCACGCGCCGGGACCGGCGGGACATAACCGGCATCGGCCAGCAGGCGGGCTTCCTTGAGGGCGACGAAGAGCAGCTCGCGGGCATTGAACAGGATCGTGTCGCCAGTCTTGCCGAAACCGAGACCGATTGCTTCATGGGCGCTCTTGCTCATCTTGCCCATGGCCACGGTCATGAAGGTTGGCGACAGGTTGCCGAGCACTTCGCCCGAAGCGCCGGATTGTGCCGCCCAGCGGGCCGCGCGCAGCGCCAGCTCCTTGCAGCCGCCGCCGGCCGGGATCAGACCGACGCCGACTTCGACCAGACCGAGATAGCTTTCCAGTGCCAGCACGCGCTTGGCGGCGTGCATGGCGAACTCGCAACCGCCACCCAGCGCCATGCCCTGCACGGCAGCCACCACAGGTATTGGGGCGTACTTGACCGCCATCGTCGCTTGCTGGAATTTGGCTACCGTCTGTTCGAGCCGGTCGAAATCACCGGCAACACAGGCATCGCTGATCTGTTTGAGATTGGCGCCGACGGCAAATGGCGCATCGTGCCAAATGACCAGGCCATCCAGACTGCCGGCCGCCTGCTTGAGGGCAGCCAGCACGCCTTCGAGCACTTCGTCACCGATGGCGTGCATTTTGGACTTGAAGGAAATGATGCCAATCCCGGCGTCGACCGCCGGCAGCGTCCACAAGCGGACACCGTCGTTTTCGAACAGGGTTTTGCCGCTCTTTTCCGGTTGGGCCAGGGTTTCACCCAACAGCAGTTCCGGGAAGAGCTGGCGGCCATAGACCGGCAGGGTCGAGCGCGGCACATTGCCTTGACGGCTGGCCGACCACGCACCGGCCGAGCCATGCACACCACTGCGCCCCTTGGTCATCACCCAGGCCGGCAGCGGCACGCTGCTCATGGCCTTGCCGGCGGCGATGTCGGCGACAATCGCCTGCGCCGTTTCGGCCCAGCCGGCGGCCTGCCAGAGTTCGAACGGCCCCTGCGCCCAGCCGAAGCCCCAGCGCAGCGCGAAATCAACATCGCGGGCGTTGTCGGCAACATTTTCGAGTTGCACCGCACAGTAGTGGAACAGATCGCGGAAGATCGCCCACAGGAACTTGGCCTGCGGATGATTGGAGGTACGCAGCGCACTCAGGCGGGCCGCCGGATCGCTCATCTTGAGCATGGCGTCTACTTCAACGGCCAGGCCGTCGTTACTCTGGCGATATTTGCCGGTCGCTGGGTCGAAGACCTGGATCTCCTTGCCCTGCTTGCAGAAGATGCCGCCCTTGGTTTTCTGGCCGAGCGCGCCCTTGGCGATCAGGCCGTCGAGCCAGGCCGGAACATTGAAGTAGCCATGCCAGGGATCGCCCGGCAGGGTGTCGCGCATGGTCTTGACGACATGGGCCAGGGTGTCGAGGCCAACGACATCGCCGGTCCGGTAGGTGGCGCTTTTCGGGCGCCCGATCTTCGGGCCGGTCAGGCCGTCGACGGTATCCAGACCGAGTCCGAAGGCCGTGGTGTGATGCATGACCGCCAGAATCGAGAAGACGCCGATGCGATTGGCCACGAAGTTCGGCGTATCAAGGGCACGGACAACGCCCTTGCCGAGGCGCGAGGTCAGCCAGCTTTCGAGACCATCAAGCGTGGCCGGATCGGTGCCGAGGGTGGCGATGATTTCGACCAGCGGCATGTAGCGCGGCGGGTTGAAGAAGTGGATGCCGCAGAAGTTCGGGCGCAGCGCCTCCGGCAAGCCGTCGGCCAGTGCATTGATCGACAGGCCGGAGGTGTTGGAGGCGATGACTGCGGTCGACGGCAAAAACGGGGCAATTCTGGAATACAGATCGTTCTTCCAGTCCATCCGCTCGGCAATGGCTTCGATGACCAGATCGCAGCCGGAAAGCAGTTCCAGATGTTCCTCGTAGTTGGCGGCGTCGATGTATTGCAGCTTGTCGCGCGTCACCAGCGGCGACGGTTGCAGGCGCTTGAGGCCATCGAGCGCCTTCTTGACGACGCCGTTCTTGTCGCCCTCCTTGGCCGGCAGGTCGAACAGCACCACCGGCACGTTGGCGTTGGCGAGGTGGGCGGCAATCTGCGCCCCCATGACGCCAGCACCGAGAACGGCCGCTTTATTGACCACTAGTTTCATTGCTGATTCTCCTGAATCGCGTTATCAGGCCAGTTGCTCGCGCATGGCCTTCTTGTTGAGCTTGCCGACGCTGGTCCGGGCCAGGCTGTCGACAAAACGAACCTGCTCGGGCACGGCAAATTTGGAAATATGGCCTTCCTCGGCGAAGCGCAGGACGTGCTGCTTGATGTCGTCGACTGTCGCCGTGTGCTCGGCGCGCAGGACGATCATGGCCAGCGGCCGCTCGCCCCACTTGTCGTCCTTGATGCCGATGACGGCGACTTCGTTGACCGCCGGGTGCTGCGAAATGACGCTTTCCAGTTCGAGCGAGGAGACCCATTCGCCCCCGGTCTTGATGACGTCCTTCAGCCGGTCGGTCACCGTCAGCATGCCGCGCGGGTCGATGGTGCCGATGTCGCCGGTGTGCAGGTAGCCGCCTTCCCACAATTCCTCCGACGCCGCCGGATTGTGCAGGTAGCCCTGGGTCAGCCACGGGGCACGGACGACGATCTCGCCGGTCGCCTTGCCGTCGCGCTCGACGTCAAGCATCTCGGCATCGACCGTATGCAGATCGACGAGCGGAATGGTGTAGCCGGTCTTGATGCGTTCGGCTGCCTGGGCGTCGGCATCCGGCAACTCCTCGCGAACATGGGCGATGGTCAGGATCGGGCAGGTTTCCGACATGCCGTAGCCGGTGAAGACATCCATCCCGCGGGCCAGCGCGGCCGCTGCCAAGCCCTTGGGGAAGGCGGCGCCGCCGATGATCATCTTGCAGCGCGACAGGTCGACGTTCTCGCCGGCCTTGTTGCTCAGGAGCATGTGCAGGATGGTCGGCACGCAATGCGTGAAAGTGACGCTTTCCTTGTCGATCAGCTGCAGCAGCATGTCCGGCGTGTAGCGGCCGGGATAGACCTGCTTCAGCCCGAGCATGGTGGCGACATACGGCATGCCCCAGGCGTGTACGTGGAACATCGGCGTGATCGGCATATAGACGTCGTCGCGATGCAGTCTTCCCTGCCCGGCTGAGGTGCCAAGCGCCGTCGCCACGCCCAGCGTGTGCAGCACGAGTTGGCGGTGGCTGAAATAGACGCCCTTCGGCAGACCGGTGGTGCCGGTGGTGTAGAAGGTCGTGGCGCGGGTGTTTTCGTCGAAATCAGGGAAGTCGTAGCTGGCCGGCGCCGCTGCCAGCAGGGCTTCGTACTCGCCGGCGTAGGGCACCTTGAAGCTGCTCATCGTCGAACCATCGTCGGTGATCAGGATGAACTTCTTCACTGTCTCGAGCTGATCCTTGATGATCGCCAGAATCGGGATGAATTCGACGTTGACCGCAACAATGTCGGCCTTGGCATGATTCAGCGTGTACAGGATCTGTTCCGGCGAGAGGCGCACATTCACCGTTTGCAGCACCGCGCCCATCATCGGCACGGCGAAGAAGGCTTCCAGATAGCGATGGCTGTCCCAGTCCATGACCGCCACCGTGCTGCCCGGCCCGACGTCGAGCCCGGACAGCGCATTGGCCAGGCGGGAAATACGCTCAAAGAACTGGCGATAGCTGTAGCGGGACTGGTCGCGATAAACGACTTCCTGCTCGCCTGCCGTAGCCCGGGCAGAATGCAATAGTTGCTTGATCAGCAGCGGATAGGCGTAGGCCGACGGGGTAACGTCGATGGCATGCAAGGGCATGTTGGTCTCCTTCGTTATTGATTTAGAAGAAGGAGACTAGCCGCTTCAGGCGCCCGGAAAAGCCGGATATTTCTGCAAACGCTGTAGGAATATTCCTATGTTTGTCGGATGCCGATCGCGCAGCGGTATTCGCCCGGCCGAGCGCCAGTCCATTTCTTGAAGGCCCGGTGAAAAGCGCTGGGTTCGGCAAAACCCAGCGCCTCGGCGATTTCGCTGATTCCCTGCTGCGTATCGCTGAGCAGGGTGATCGCCAGATCGCGGCGCAAATCGTCAAGAATGGAACGGTAGGATTGCCCTTCGTCGTCCAGACGCCGGCGCAGGGTCGCCGCAGAGGCATGAAACTGCTGGGCCAGCGTCGCAAAATCAGGCCAGGCGGACGGCGGCATTTCGCGCAGACGACGACGAATTTTCGCCGTCAGGCTGGTGCTGTTCTTGTATTTCACCAAAAAATTGGCGGGGGCGCTGCGCAGGAATTCCTTCATCGTCCGCTCATTCTGAATATTCGGCATGGCCAGATATTCAAGCGGAAAGGAAATGCCGGAATGCGGCTGGTCGAAACCCAGTTCCTGCGCAAAGAGAATCCGCCACTCGCTGCTGAACCCGGGTTCAGGGCAACGAAAATCGGCCCTCAACACGGGAATCCGTCGCCCAACCAGCCAGCAGGCCAGCCCGTGCAATATCAGCAGATACGTGCCGTAGGCAAAGGCGCGCTTGGGCGCCGCCGCCCCAGCATCCCTGAGCACGATACGCGCAACACCCGCTTCACAATGCAATTCACCGGCCATGTCATCGAGCACCAGCCCCAAAAAGCGCAAGGCGCGACGCAGCGCACGTTCAAGGCTGTCGCTATGAATCAGTGTGTGGCAAAGCAGGGTAAAACTGCCTGCCTTCATCCGATGGCTATCCATGCCGAAGAACTCGTCGTCGAGCGTCTGGGCGATGCCATGCCAGAGCTGGCCGTAGTGCGTCGATGACACCCGCGCCTGCGGCGAACTCAACAACTCCGGAGAGATGCCGGCCTGGAGCAGCAGCGCATTGCAATCGAAACCGAGCTGGCGAATGCCGCGCAACGCCTCCTCGACGAAGCAGATCGATATGGTGCCTTTTTCGGTGTTATTTGCGTCCATATCCGGCATGCCAGCTTGGGGTAGTTGCAAATTCTAGCATTCAAGTTGAGCGAATCCGGCATCGGCACCGCGCGCCGGATTCGCATAATTGCTGGCTGAAATACATCCACCCATAACGGGCAGTTCGCCCGGCTAACCAGTCCAACATGGAGAGACAAGATGCAGATCAAAGATAATGTTTTCGTCGTTACCGGCGGCGCTTCCGGCCTCGGCGCGGCCACTGCCAAAATGATCGTCGAACGCGGCGGCAAGGCCGTATTGGTCGACGTCAATCCGGAAGCCGGCGCCAAGGTCGAAGCCGAACTCGGCGCCAATTCCCGTTTCGTGCAGACAGATGTGACCAGCGACGAAAGTGCCCGCAATGCGTTTGCCGTTGCCCAGTCGATGGGTCAGTTGCGCGGCCTGGTCAATTGCGCCGGTGTCGCCCCGGCCGAGAAAGTGGTCGGCAAGGAAGGTGCGCACAAACTCGACTCCTTCACCCGCACCATCACCATCAACCTGATTGGCAGCTTCAACATGATCCGCCTCGCTGCCGAAATCATGAGCGCCAGCACCCCGGATGAAACCGGCGAGCGCGGCGTCATCGTCAGCACCGCTTCCGTTGCTGCCTTTGACGGCCAGCTCGGCCAGGCCGCCTATGCCGCCTCCAAGGGTGGCGTCGTCGCCATGACCCTGCCCATTGCCCGCGAACTGGCCCGTGCCGGCATCCGCGTCATGACCATCGCGCCGGGGATCATGGAAACGCCGATGCTGATGGGCATGCCGGCCGAAGTGCAGGACGCCCTCGGCAAGATGGTTCCCTTCCCTTCGCGTATGGGCAAGGCATCCGAGTACGCCGCTCTCGTTGAACACATTTTCAGCAACCAGTACCTGAATGGTGAGGTCATCCGCATGGATGGCGCTATCCGCATGGCCGCCAAGTAATTCACAAGGAATATCGACATGTCCAAAGATCCTGTAGTTATCGTTTCCGCCACTCGCACCCCCATTGGTGGCCTGCTCGGTGATTTCTCCGGCTTGACTGCCTGGGAACTGGGCGCAGTAGCCATTCGTGCCGCCGTCGAACGTGCTGGCGTTCCCACTGATGCCATTGACGAAGTGCTGCTCGGCTGTTGCCTGATGGCTGGCCAGGGCCAGGCGCCGGCGCGCCAGGCAGCCCTGAAGGCGGGCCTGCCGCAATCGGCAGGGGCCGTCACGATGAGCAAGATGTGCGGCTCCGGCATGCGAGCGACCATGTTCGCTCACGACATGCTGCTCGCCGGCAGTGCTGACGTGGTGATCGCCGGCGGCATGGAGAGCATGACCAATGCGCCGCACCTGATGTTCGCCCGGAAAGGCGTCAAATACGGTGCCACGCAGATGTACGACCACATGGCATTGGACGGCCTGGAAGATGCCTACGAGCGTGGCAAAGCGATGGGCGTTTTCGCCGAATCCTGTGTCGAGAAATTTGGCTTCACCCGCGAAGCGCAGGATGACTTCGCCATCGCCTCGACAACCCGCGCCAAGACGGCCAACGAAGATGGCAGTTTCGATTGGGAAATGGCCCCGGTTACGCTGCCGGGCAAGAATGGCGACACCGTCATCAAGTTCGATGAACAGCCGTTCAAGGCCAAGCTCGACAAGATTCGCGGCCTGAAACCAGCTTTCAAGAAGGATGGCACGATCACCGCCGCCAACGCGAGCAGCATCTCCGACGGCGCAGCCGTACTGATGCTGATGCGCGAATCGACCGCGCGCAGCCATGGCCTGACGCCGATTGCCCGCATCGCCAGCCATGCCGTGTTCGCCCAGGCACCCGCCTGGTTCAGCACGGCACCGGCCGGCTCCATTCGCAAGGCTTTGGCCCGTGCCGGCTGGCAAGCATCCGACGTCGATCTGTGGGAAGTCAATGAAGCGTTCGCTGCCGTCACCATGGCTGCCATGAGCGAATTCAACCTGCCGCACGAGATCGTCAATGTCCATGGCGGTGCCTGCGCACTGGGGCATCCAGTTGGCGCCTCCGGTGCCCGCATCATCGTCACCTTGCTGGGCGCTCTGAAAAAGCGCGGTCTCAAGCGCGGCATGGCCTCGCTGTGCATCGGTGGCGGCGAAGCGACTGCAGTCGCCGTTGAAATGCTCTGAACGGAACCATCATGATACTTACCCAAGAACAGGAAATGATCCGCGACACCATGCGCGCCTTCGCACAGGAACGCCTGGCGCCCTTTGCCGCCGAATGGGACAGGAACCACACCTTCCCGGCCGAAGCGCTCAAGGAACTGGGCGCTCTTGGTGCCCTTGGCATGGTCGTGCCCGAAGAGTGGGACGGCGCAGGTATGGATTACATGTCGCTGGTCCTGATGCTGGAAGAAATCGCCGCTGGCGATGCTTCCACCTCGACCGTCATTTCGGTCCAGAACTCTCTGGCCTGCGGCATCACCATGAAATACGGCACCGATGCACAAAAGGAGGAATGGCTGAAGCCTTTGGCCCGCGGCGACAAACTTGGCTGCTTCTGCCTGACCGAGCCGCATACCGGCTCCGACGCTTCGGCCATCACCACGCGTGCTGACCGCGATGGTGATTCTTTCGTGCTCAATGGTGTCAAACAATTCATCACCACCGGCAAGCACGCCCAGATGGCGATTGTCTTCGCCGTCACCGACAAGACAGCCGGCAAGAAAGGAATTTCCTGCTTTCTGGTGCCGACGGCCACACCCGGCTTCATCGTTGGCCGCACTGAAGAAAAAATGGGCCAGCACGCCTCCGATACGGTGCAGATCATCCTCGAGAACTGTCGCGTGCCGGCTTCAGCGCTGCTCGGCAAGGAAGGCGAAGGCTACAAGATCGCTCTCTCCAATCTGGAAGCGGGCCGAATCGGCATTGCCGCACAGTCGGTTGGCATGGCCCGCGCTGCGTTTGAGGCAGCCATCCGCTACGCCAAGGAACGTGTCACTTTCGGCGTGCCGATCATCGATCACCAGGCAGTTTCGTTTCGCCTGGCCGACATGAACACCCTGCTCGATGCCGCTCGCCTGATGACCTGGCGCGCTGCGACGCTGAAGGATGCCGGCAAGCCGTGTTTGAAGGAAGCCTCGATGGCCAAGATGTTCGCTTCCGAAGCGGCCGAGAAGATTGCTTCCGACGCCATCCAGATCCACGGCGGGGTTGGTTACACCTCGGACTTCCCGGTTGAACGCATCTACCGCGATGTGCGCATCACCCAGATCTACGAAGGGGCGAACGACATCCAGCGGCTGGTGATTGGGCGCAGCATCGCCAACGAGTAATTCAACCTGTTACGGTCGACCGGAAAAAACAGCCAAAAAATCAGGTCGACCGTAACAAATAGAGGAGACAAACCATGGGACCTTTAAAAGGGATCAAGGTGGTGGAGTTCGCCGCGCTCGGGCCCGCCCCGATGGGCGCGATGCTGCTCGCCGATCTCGGTGCAGAAGTCTTGCGCATCGAGAGAAAAGCAAGCGTCAACGGGAGACCGACCGCCGATCTTTTCGACCCGAAGATCGACATCCTCAACCGCAGCCGGCGCGTCGTGGCACTCGACATGAAGCAGCCGGAAGCCATCGAGACGGCCCTGCGCCTGATCGAGCAGGCCGACGTGCTGATCGAGGGCTTTCGCCCAGGCGTGATGGAGCGCCTCGGTGTTGGCCCGGACGTCTGCCTCGCCCGCAACCCGAAACTGGTTTATGGCCGCATGACCGGCTGGGGCCAGAATGGCACGCTCGCCCATGCCGCCGGCCATGACATCAATTACCTTTCGTTGTCCGGCGCATTGCACGCCATCGGCGAAAAAGGCGGCAAGCCGGTTGCTCCGCTAAACCTCGTCGCCGATTGTGGTGGCGGCGCCATGCTGTTGGCCATGGGCGTGCTCGCCGGCGTCATTTCGGCTCGCAACACCGGCCGTGGTCAGGTCGTCGATGCCGCCATGACCGACGGCGCGGCTGTGCTGATGTCGATGATGTACACGCTGAAAGCCATGGGCCAATGGACGCAGGAACGGGGTAGCAACCTGCTCGATGGTGGCGCCCATTTCTACGACACCTACCAGTGCAGCGACGGCAAGTGGCTGTCGGTAGGCGCCATCGAACCGCAGTTTTATGCGCTGCTTCTGGAAAAAGCCGGCATTGATGATCCAGCCTTCAAAGCCCAATGGGATCGCAGCCAGTGGCCGGCACTCAGGGAAAAACTGGCGGCCGTCCTCGCCACCCGGACGCGAGATGCGTGGTGTGCCGTTTTCGAGGGCAGCGATGCCTGCGTCGCACCGGTACTTGATATGGACGAAGCCCCCTTGCATGCACACAACCTGTCGCGGAATACCTTCATCGAAGTGAATGGCATCACCCAGCCGGCACCAGCGCCGCGTTTTAGTGGCACGCCAGCCGGCCAGCCGACACCACCGCAACCCGATGGCGATGCGCAGGTTCTGAGCGACTGGGGCTTTTCTGCCGACGAATTGGCCTGCCTGCGAATGCAAGGTGCCCTCTAACGCTTGACCCAACCCCCCGGAGACAACATGAATAATTTCGAATTGATACTCGCCGAAACCATCGGCAAAGTTGGCCTGATCAGCCTCAATCGCCCGAAACAGCTGAACGCCCTGAACGACCAGCTGATGAGCGAACTGGGCGCTGCGCTCGATGCCTTCGAAGCTGACGACAACATCGGCTGTATTGTCATCACCGGCTCGGAAAAAGCCTTCGCCGCCGGCGCCGACATCGGTGCGATGGCCACCTTCAGTTATATGGACGCCTATCGCGGCGACTACATCACGCGCAACTGGGAGCGCGTCAAGACTTGCCGCAAGCCGGTGATTGCGGCAGTTGCCGGCTTCGCGCTAGGTGGCGGCTGCGAACTGGCGATGATGTGCGACATGATTTTCGCGGCCGATACCGCCCAGTTCGGCCAGCCCGAAATCAAGCTCGGCATCCTCCCCGGCGCCGGCGGCACCCAGCGCCTGCCGCGCGCCATCAGCAAAGCCAAGGCCATGGACATGTGCCTGACCGCTCGCATGATGGATGCCAGCGAAGCCGAACGCGCCGGTCTCGTCGCCCGCGTCATTCCGGCTGCCGACCTGCTGGCCGAAACGCTCGCCGCTGCCGAGAAGATCGCCAGCTACTCCTTGCCCGTCGCCATGATGATCAAGGAATGCGTCAACCGCGCCTATGAATCGGGCCTCAATGAAGGCCTGCTCTTTGAGCGCCGGGTATTTCACTCGGCTTTCGCTCTGGAAGACCAGACGGAAGGCATGGCTGCCTTTGTCGAGAAGCGCAAACCGGCTTTCAAGAATCGTTAATCAAAACAAAAGGGAGACACCATGCAGTTCGATCAACTCTATCGTGAAAAACGCCTGTCCGCCGATGACGCCGTTCGACTGGTGCGTGATGGCGACACCATCGTCGTACCGACCGGACCGGCAGAAACGCCCTTGTTACTGGCTGCCCTTTCAGAGCAGCGCCGTGACTTCAACGACGTCAAGGTCGCCCAGATTCTGCCGATCAAGAAGCACGCCTATTTCGACCCGGAAACCACCCGGCACGTCCGCCACGTCGCCTATTTCTTCGGTCCGGCCTCACGGCCCGGCGGCCAAGAGGGCTGGAACGACTATCTGCCAGCCTACTTTTCCGAACTGCCCGGCTTGATCAAACAGGGGCTCAGTCCGGCCGATGTGGTTTTCAGCGTCGCCTCACCAATGGACGAGCACGGCTATTTTTCGCTCGGGCTGGCAGCCGATTACACCATGGCGGCAGTCAGCAAGGCGCGCGCCGTCATCCTTGAAGTCAATCCGGGCGTACCCTTTTCACATGGCGACTGCCACGTGCATATCTCGCAGGTGGCAGGCATTGTCGAGAGTGAGCAACCGATTCCCGAAGTGGGCTTGCCGACCATCGGCCCGGTACACGAAGCTATCGGTAAATACGTGGCCGACATGATCCCGGATGGCGCCACCTTGCAGATCGGCTACGGTGGCATTCCTGACGCAGTCGTCATGCAACTGACTCACAAGCGCGACCTTGGCATCCACACCGAAATGCTCGGCGACGGCATCATGACACTGGTCGAATCGGGCGCGGTCACCAATCGCCGCAAGAACTATCACCCCGGGAAGATCCTGGCCACGTTCGCCATGGGCTCAAAGAAACTCTACCAGTTCATGCACCGCAATCCGGCGCTCGAACTCCATCCCTCCAGTTTCACCAATGACCCGTATCTGGCTGGCCAGAATGACAACCTGATCGCCATCAACGCTACCATGCAGGTTGACCTGATCGGCCAGTGCGGTTCGGAAACACTGGGCTTCTCGCCAATATCCGGCACCGGCGGACAGTCCGACTTCGTGCGGGCGGCGAATCGTTCGAATGGTGGCAAAGCGTTCATCGTCGTGCCGTCGACTGCCAAGGGCACCAGCATCTCACGCATTGTGCCAACCCTGGCACCGGGCACCCATGTCAGCACCAGCAAGAACGACATCAACTACGTCGTCACCGAGTACGGCGTTGCCCAGCTCCGGGGGAAAACGGCCAAACAGCGCGCCGCAGCGCTGATCAGCATCGCCCATCCTGACTTCCGCAGTGAACTTCGGGAAGCAGCGAAAAAGATGAACCTGCTGTAGCCCACAAGTTGCGGCTGGCGCCATAGTGCCAGCCGCAACAACGGTTTTCAGTCGCTAATCCCCTGCTCCAGACAATAGCGCACCAGTTCGGCATTGCTCGCCAGATTCAGCTTGGCCAGCAGGCGTGTCCGGTAGGTGCTGATAGTCTTGACGCTCAGGGACAGGCGCACCCCGATTTCGGTCAGCGAAACGCCCTGGATGATCAGTCGCAGGATTTCCCACTCACGCTCGGTCAGGCGCTGATGCAAGGGCGCGCCGCCACCCTGACGCATGACACTTCGCTGCATGCCCGGCGGCAGATAGCAGCCGCCGCCGGTGGTCCCGCGGATCGTCGCGACCAACTGCTCGGCGTCGCGATCCTTGGACAAATAGCCGTTGGCGCCCAGCGCGAAAGCCATGGGGGCGTACTGTTCCTCCGGGTACATCGACAGCATGATCACTGGCAAGCGCGGCCACTCTTCACGTATGCGGCGCATGGTGTCAAGACCACTGCGACCACCCATATTGACGTCAAGCAGAACCAGATCGAAGGCGCGGCGACGCAGATGTTCGATTGCCTCATGGCCATTCCCGGCTTCGGCCACGATGCGCATATCGTTTTCATCCGTAAGCAGACGGCGGATACCGGTGCGAAAGATGGTGTGATCGTCCACCATCAGGATTTCGATCATCAATGATCCTCCAGCGGCAGGCAGAGAATCAGGCAGATGCCGCCCGTCGCGCCCGGCCGCGACGCCAGACTGCCGCCGAACTCGCGGGCGCGCTCGGCCATGCTGACCAGGCCGATGCTCTTGCCGGTGGGTGTCAGGCTGGTGAAGCCGCGCCCGTTATCCTCAATTTCGACCGTCAGCCAGCCCGCACTGCTTTCCAGGCGCACGATTACCTGCGTGGCACCAGCATGGCGAGCGATGTTGGTCAGTGCCTCCTGACAAATCCGATATACCGCCGTTGCCCGTGCCTGCGATAGCTGCACATCGAAGCCCTCGGCCCGCAACTGGCAAATCACCTCAGTGCGCTCCGAAAACTGGTGCAGCATGGCCTGCAAGGCCGAACCCAGACCAAGGTGATCGAGTGCGCCAGGCCGCAAATCCTCGGAAATGTTGCGCACGGTGTCGATGCTTTCCTGCGCAAGGAGCAACAGATCGCCGACGATGGTCTTCATCTCCGGATCGCCTGTCCGCCGGTTAATTCGCTGAATATCCAGCTTCATCGAAGTCAGCATGCCGCCGACGACATCATGCAGTTCACGGGCGATACGTGTGCGCTGCTCCTCGCGTACGGTATTGATGTAGGCCGCGAGTTCGCGCAGGCGTTCGCGGGATTGGCGCAGTGCTTCCTGTTGCTGCAACTGCTCGGTGATATTGATGCCGACGCCGACCACCGCTGGCCGACCTCGAAACAGCACGCTGGACCCATGCACCTCGAGGTGCACCAATTCGCCAGTCCGGTGCCTGCCGATGGTCGTATAGCGGATGCTGGGAACCTCTCCACTGACACGACGGTGAAAATTGGCAATGGTCGCCTCCTGCATTTCCGGGGCGACGGCCTGACGCAAATGCATGCCGGTCATTTCCTCCGACGTGTAACCCAGCATGCCGGCAAACGTGGCATTCACATATTGGAAGACTTCGTCCTGGATCACATACATGCCAGCCAGAGACTGCTCGACGATGCCACGGAAGGGAATATCGAATTCGTTCTCCATCTTGCACCCCAAGAAAAAAGGGAGCCCGAAGGCTCCCGAAAGGAACGAGACGACGGGGCTGTTCTCCGAAGTCTCACCCGCAGAGGCTAGTGATCGTGTGCCCCGGCAGCACCGAGACCGGTCTGGGCGCGGATGTACTGCTCTTCGAAAGCTTCCTTTTCCTTGTCGGCACGGACGCTCTTGTCGGTGACTGAGAGCAGCCAGGTGACGAAGAAGGCGAGCGTCATCGAGACGATGGCCGGGTGGTCGTACGGGAAGATGGCGGCCTTGTTGCCGAGGATCTTGACCCAAACAGTGGGCGACAAGATAACCAGCCCGACCGACGAGACCAGACCGGCAATGCCGCCCCACAGCGCGCCACGCGTGGTCAAGCCTTTCCAGTACATCGACAGGATCAGGACAGGGAAGTTGACCGAGGAAGCGACACCGAAAGCCAGCGCGACAAGGAACAGCACGTTCTGGTCCTTGAAGGCGATGCCGAGCAGGATGGCGGTGATACCAAGGCCGACTGAAGCAAAGCGGGTGACCTTCAGCTCGTCCTGGCTGGAAGCCGTACCCTTCTTGATAACGCGGGCATACAAGTCGTGCGAGATGGCCGATGCACCAGCCAAGGCCAGACCGGAAACAACGGCCAGGATGGTGGCGAAGGCGACCGCCGACAGGAAGCCGAGGAAGATGTCGCCGCCGACTGCCTTGGCCAGGTGCATGACCGGCATGTTGCCGCCACCGATCACCTTGCCGCCGAGCTGACCACCCTCGAAGAAGGCCGGATTGGTGCCGACGATGGTAATGGCACCGGCACCAAGGATGATGGTCACCAGGAAGAACAGACCGATGAAGCCGGTGGCATAGAAAACCGACTTGCGGGCTTCCTTGGCGTTCGGCACGGTGAAAAAGCGCATCATGATGTGCGGCAGGCCGGCAGTGCCGAAGACCAGGCCAAGCGTCAAGGAGAAAGCCGAAATTGGATCGGCCATCAGCGAGCCGGGCACCATGATCTTCTCAGCAGCCTTGTGCGACTCCACCGCCTTGGCAAACAGGTTATCCAGCGACCAGCCGAACTGGGAAAGCGTCAGCAACATCAGCGTGATGCCACCACCGAGCAGCAGGCAAGCCTTGATGATCTGCACCCAGGTCGTCGCCGTCATGCCGCCAAAGGTCACATAGATCATCATCAGCGCACCGACCACCACCACGGCGTAGTTGTACTCCAACCCGAAGAGCAACTGGATCAACTGACCTGCACCGACCATCTGGACGATCAGGTAAAAGCAGACGACGGTCAGAGAACCGATCGCCGCGAAGGTGCGGATACGGTTCTGGTCGAGGCGGTAGGAAGCGATGTCGGCGAAGGTAAACTTGCCGAGGTTGCGCAAGCGTTCGGCGATCAGGAACAGGATGATCGGCCAGCCAATATAGAAACACACGGCATAGATGAAACCGTCGTAGCCCTTGAAGTAGACCATCGAGGTCAGACCGAGCAGGGTTGCAGCGGACATATAGTCGCCGGCGATGGCCAGGCCGTTCTGGAAGCCGGTGATGCCGCCACCAGCGGTGTAGAAGTCGGCCGTCGTCTTGGTCTTGCCAGCCGCCCATTTGGTGATGCCGAGCGTGGCGATGACGAAAATCATGAACATGGCGATGGCGCTGAAATTCACCGGCTGCTTCTGTACGCCTTCGATGGCGCCCGGGCCGGCAAAGACGGCGAAGGATA
Source organism: Dechloromonas sp. (assembly GCA_016790815.1). Taxonomy (GTDB): domain Bacteria; phylum Pseudomonadota; class Gammaproteobacteria; order Burkholderiales; family Rhodocyclaceae; genus Azonexus. The sequence continues at coordinate 4,211 of JAEUOG010000009.1, read as the reverse complement.
CGGCGAGCAGGCTACCGGCAATCAATGCGGTGAGGGAGCGCTTCATTTGCGGGCCTCCTTCAGTACTTCTTCGGTAATTCTGTCGAACTCACCGTTGGCACGGCTGACGTAAATACCGGTCAGCAGCCAGCCACCAATCACGAACAGGGCAGCAATCGGCCAGCCGATGGTGATGACGCTACCTTCGGCAATCTTGGCGGCGAAAATCTGCGGCTGCGTGGAAACGAGGAACATGAAGGTGTAGTACGGCACCAACACGACCAGCGAGAGGATGATGGCGAAGCGGGTGCGCTTGCCGACCAGTTCGGCAAATTTCGGATTGCTCCGAATCTTTGCCTGGATACTTTCTTTTGACATGAAACCTCCTGGAAACTCCGAAAAATTGGTGTTGCTGTGCTGTTCTCGTTTTTTATTTTTTTCCGGTTGACCGCGCCCCGCAGGAAGTACCCTTGGGGTATGGAGTTGCCACGGTAAACCGGTCATTTGCTACATATTTGGATAGTTCGGCCCACCGCCACCTTCCGGTACCGTCCAGTTGATGTTCTGGGTCGGGTCCTTGATGTCGCAGGTCTTGCAGTGCAGGCAGTTCTGCCCGTTGATCTGGAGGCGCGGCTTGCCTTCCTCCTCGCCAAGGATTTCGTACACGCCGGCCGGGCAGTAACGCGTTTCTGGCGAACCGTACTTGGCGTAGTTGACGCTGATGGCGACGCTTTCATTCTTGAGGCGCAAATGCGTCTGCTGGTTTTCCTCATGGTTGGTGGCAGAGAGGAAGACCGATGAAAGACGGTCAAAAGTCAGCTGGCCGTCCGGTTTCGGATAGGCAATCTTCGGATGACTGTTCTTGTCGCCCAGCTGGCTGTGGTCGTCGTGGTGATGCAGTGTCCACGGCGCCTTGCCCTTGAAGACGTAGGTGTCGATAGCGCCGTAGGCCAGCGCGCCCCACAGTCCCCACTTGAAGGCCGGACGGATGTTGCGCACCTGATAGAGCTCGTCCCACAGCCAGCTTTTCTTGATCTGCTCCGCGTACTCGGTGGCTTCCGCCCCCGCGTTGTCCTTGGCGAGATGCTCGAAAACGGCTTCGGCCGCGACCATGCCCGACTTCATCGCCATGTGCGTACCTTTGATCTTGGGCACATTGAGGAAGCCGGCGGTGTCGCCGATGAGCAGGCCGCCCGGGAAGGTCAGTTTGGGAACGGACTGGTAGCCGCCCTCGGACAGGGCGCGGGCGCCGTAGGAAATGCGTCGGCCACCTTCGAAGAAACCACGAATCGCCGGGTGCGTCTTGTAGCGCTGGAATTCCTCGTAGGGCGACAGCCAGGGATTCTTGTAATCCAGGCCGACGACCATGCCGATGGCGACGAGGTTGTTTTCCAGGTGATAAAGGAAGGAGCCGCCGTAGGTGTCCGATTGCAGCGGCCAGCCGACGGTGTGCACGATCAGTCCCGGCTGGTGCTTGGCCGGATCGATTTCCCACAGCTCCTTGATGCCGATGCCGTAGGTTTGTGGATCGACGCCGTCGCGCAGATTGAATTTGGCGAACAGCTCCTTGGTCAGCGAACCGCGGCAGCCTTCGGCAAAGATGGTCTGTTTGGCGTGCAGTTCCATGCCCGGCTGGAAGTTGTGGCCGGGCTGGCCATCCTTGCCGATGCCGAGGTCGCCAGTCGCCACACCCTTGACGGAACCATCTTCGTGATAGAGCACTTCGGCGGCGGCGAAACCGGGATAGATTTCGACGCCGAGGGCCTCGGCCTGCTCACCGAGCCAGCGGGCCAGATTGCCCAGGCTGATGATGTAGTTGCCGTGGTTGCCCATCTGCGGCGGCGTCGGCAGCTTGTACGAGCCGGTGGCGGTCAGATAGAGCAGCTTGTCCTCACCAGCCGGCGTGTTGAGCGGCGCACCGCGATCCTGCCAGTCGGGGAAAAGTTCGGCCAGCGCATGCGGTTCGATGACGGCGCCGGACAGGATGTGGGCGCCGATTTCCGAGCCCTTCTCCAGTAGGCAAACCGACACTTCCTTGCCGTTCTGCTCGGCCAGCTGTTTGATGCGGATCGCCGTGGACAGCCCCGAAGGGCCGCCGCCGATGATCACGACATCGTATTCCATCGCATCGCGATCGGTGCGCGCGCTCATGGTTAGAACAGGCTTTCCGGCAAGGCGAAGACCGAGTCGGCGCCACCGGTCATTTCGGCCGAGTAGGCAGCGGCGAACGGCAGCTGGTGGGCGGCGAAGTAGTTGGCGGTGGCCAGCTTGGATTTGTAGAAATCGTCGCTGCTGCCGGCGGCGATGTGGCGGACGGCAATCGCCGCCGACTTGGCCATGAGCCAGCCGCCGACCACGATGCCGGTCAGCTTGAGGAAGGGTACGGAACCGGCATGGACGGCCTGCGGATTGGCTTCGTAATTGGCAACGATCCAGTCTGCTGCGGTCGACAGGGATTTGATGCCATTTTTCAAATGGGTAGCGATGCCCCCCAACTGGGCATTGCCGGCGAAGACTTCGGCATCGGCCGTCATTTCAGCAATCAGCGCCTTCATGGCGGCGCCCGGCACCTTTTCGCGGGCCAACTTGCGGCCGACCAGGTCGTTGGCCTGAATGGCCGTCGTGCCTTCGTAGATGGTCGTGATGCGCGAATCGCGGTAATACTGCGCAGCACCGGTTTCCTCGACGAAACCAACGCCACCGAACACCTGCAATGCGGTTGAGGACAGTTCAACACCCTGTTCCGTGCTCCAGCCCTTGACGACCGGGGTCAGCAGATCGACGCGGGATTGCGCAGCGGCATCGCCGGCATGAGCGCGGTCGATGTTAGCGGCGGCGTAGTAGGCCAGCGTGCGCATGGCTTCGGTGCGCGACTTGACGTCCATCAGCATGCGGCGGACATCCGGGTGATGCAGGATGGTCTTCTTCTCGTCGGACTTGTCGCCGATGATCTTGCCCTGCACGCGTTCGCGGGCATACCACAGTGCGTGCTGGTAGGCGCGCTCGGCGATACCGACGCCTTCGAGGCCGACGTTGACGCGGGCGTGGTTCATCATGGTGAACATGTAGCCGATGCCCTTGTTCTCGTCGCCAATCAGGTAGCCGACGGCGCCTTCGTTCTCGCCGTAGGACATGACGGCGGTCGGGCTGCCATGGATGCCGAGCTTGTGTTCGATGGAAGCGCAGATCAGGTCATTGCGCTTGCCCAGCGAACCGTCGTCATTGACCAGGAATTTCGGCACGAGGAAGAGCGAGATGCCCTTCAGTCCCGGCGGCGCATCCGGCAGGCGGGCCAGCACGAGGTGGATGATGTTCTCGGCGACGTCATGCTCGCCCCAGGTGATGAAGATCTTGGTGCCGCTGACCAGATAGCTGCCGTCGCCAACGGCCTTGGCCTTGCTGGAGATAGCCGCCAGATCGGAGCCGGCGTTCGGCTCGGTCAGGTTCATCGTGCCGGTCCACGTGCCTTCGATCATCTTCGGCAGGTATTTCTGCTTGAGTTCGTCGGAAGCGTGGTGAGCAATGGCTTCGATGGCGCCACCAGTCAGCATAGGGCACAAGCCGAAGGCCATGTTGGCGCCCTTCCACATTTCATTGACCGCCATCGAAACGACGGCAGGCAGACCCTGACCGCCATATTCCGGATCGAAAGGCATGGAATTCCAGCCGGTTTCGGCAAACAGCTTGTAGGCTTCCTTGAAGCCAGGCGCCGTGGTGACGACGCCGTCCTTGCAGACGTGACCGACGCGGTCACCGACGCTGTTGATCGGGTCAAGTACGCCGGTAGCGAACTTGGACGCTTCGTCGAGAATGGACTCGACGAGATCGACGGAACATTCCTCATTACCAGGCAGGGCGCAGATCTCTTCGAGGCCGGCGACTTCGTTGAGGACGAACTGCATGTCGCGAATCGGGGCGATGTAGGTGCTCATGGGTTTCTCTCCGTATTTCTTGATTAGACGGCGGCGGCGAGGGCCGGAATGGTTTCGAACAGGTCAGCCACGAGCCCGTAATCCGCCACCTGGAAGATCGGCGCATCCGGATCCTTGTTGATCGCGACGATGACTTTCGACTCCTTCATCCCGGCCAGGTGCTGGATCGCACCCGAGATGCCGACCGCGATGTAAAGCTGCGGCGCGACGATCTTGCCGGTCTGACCGACCTGGTAGTCGTTCGGCACGAAGCCGGCATCGACGGCGGCACGGCTTGCACCAAGGGCCGCACCGAGCTTG
>JAEUOG010000081.1 GCA_016790815.1 Dechloromonas sp. | reverse complement strand
GACTCTTGAAAAAAGCGACATGGTAGTTCGTGGTAATGAGACATTCGCCTGAAAGCCAGGCAGTGCCATGACCGTGGTCAATATATTCGTCCACCTTCGTAATGATGCCGACACGCCTATAGAGCGGATTTTCATCCGCAGACGCCTGGCGGCGGTTGTCATTGCCAAAAATAACGGCCATAGCCGGGTCGGCAATGTGCAAAGAGCCAATCAGCCCTAGCAGTTGAAGGATGCTTATTCGCATACCAAGGACTCCTCAGTTGGCCAACGCGTTGCCTGGCTGACGGAAAGCTTCATCCTGCAGCCGCAATTTCGTCAACACCTGTTCGACGACGGTTTCTGCTCGACGCTCAAACAAGGCACGACCGCTGTTTGACAACGTAATGCCAGATGGCAAATACAGACTCACCCAGATCGCGAGTTGACGGCGATCCCAATCGAATCGAACGGCCGCCGCACATCCGGGCGCCGAAGCGAGGGCAGTTTGTGCTGCAACGCTCATCAAGAGCGCCTGATGCTTCATCACAGACAACGTACTGCCGAATTTCCAGGATAGCCAGTTGGATGTATGCTCGCCATTCACTGCGCGCGGCTCATTGTTCGGCGAGCATTCTTTGCCGGCCAAGTCCAACGCCAAGTATTGGTGTCGGCAAATATCGAAATGGATCGCTGATATAAGTTCGGGAGTGTCAAGTACCGCCTGTCGCGCTTGGTCAAGCGCCTTGTCCATGATGCTCCTGGGGTCAATACTCGATTGGCGACCATCGTCCCACACCAAGCCAGTGCGCAACAGTAGTCCGGTTTCGGTAGCCATCACCACAAAACTCTCTGCTGCGCAATTGATTGCCTCGGCTGCAATCGCAAATAAAGGCAATCGCTCTCGAAAATCGCTATCGCGCCAAGCGAAGCTCAACTTAGCATAACGCCAGCATTCGGTTGGGCGTTGCCGCTTGATTAAATGGGTTAAGGCGTTGGCCAACATGCGTTCCTCGTCATGCTGCAGGAATGTAGCATTGGACCGAGTCGATTGGTCAATGTTTCATTCGGCCAGTTTTCAATGGTCCCCTTACGAAACCCTTATATGCGATTCAACGCCGAATGGCAGATACACAACGCATTACCGACTGAAGTTGTGAGTTAGTCGAACGTCCGCAAAGGCCGAGTAGTTCTCAGTCAGCTTCGACGAGGTACGACTGCTCGAACCAGAAACCGGCCGTTGAACCTAGACATCTCCGAACGGCAACAAAGGGCACGAAGCTGTCTCCAAAATAGAAAAAGCCGCCAATTTCAATTTGGCGGTTTTTTTCCGGTTGACCGCAGCAATCGCTTAAACGACGGCGCCTTCTTCGTTGGCGCCTTCAATCACCTTGGTCTTGGTGATGAACTGTTCGCGGGAGACGCCCAGCCACATGACCAGCGGGCTGGCGACGAGGACTGAGGAGTAGATACCGAAGCAGATACCAATGGTCAGGGCCATGGCGAAGTAATGCAGGGTTTCGCCGCCGAAGATCAGCATCGAGAGGACCATGAGCTGGGTGCTGCCGTGGGTGATGATGGTCCGGCTGATCGTGCTCGTGATGGCGTGGTCGAGGACTTGCGGCGTGGTCAGGCCACGGACCTTCTTGAAGGTTTCGCGCACGCGGTCGAAGACGACGACCGACTCGTTGACCGAGTAGCCGAGCACGGCGAGGACAGCGGCCAGTACCGATAGCGAGAACTCCCACTGGAAGAAGGCGAAGAAGCCGAGAATGATCACCACGTCGTGCAGGTTGGCGATGATGGCGGAGACCGAGAAGCGCCATTCGAAGCGGAAAGCCAGATAGATGACGATGCCGATGACGACGAGCAGCAGCGCCATGGCGCCGTTTTCGGCGAGTTCCTTGCCGACCTGCGGGCCGACGAACTCGACGCGACGCAGCTCGGCGCCCGGTGCTTCGGCTTCCAGCGATTTCATGACCGATTCACCGATCTGGTTGCTGTTCTGGTCGCTCTTGAGCGGCAGGCGGATCATCACGTCCTGCGAGGAGCCGAAGTTCTGCACGGCGTAGTCGGTGAATCCGGCCTTGCCCAGCGCGCCGCGAATCTTTTCGAGATCGGCGGCCTGCTGGTAGTGGGTCTCGATCAGCGTACCGCCCGTAAATTCGACCGACAGGTGCAGGCCCTTGGTGAACAGGAAGACGACGGCGAGGACGAAGGTGAGGAGCGAGATGACATTGAACGTCAGCGCATGGCGCATGAACGGAATGTCTTTCTGGATGCGGAAAAATTCCATTTTCGTTTTCCCTTATTTTTTGCCGTTGACCGTGGCAGCAGCAGGCTTCCACAGTTGACCGATGGCGACCTTGGTCAGCTTCTTCTGGCGGCCGTAGATCAGGTTCACAAGGCCGCGCGAAACGACGACCGATGAGAAGATCGAGGTCAGGATGCCCAGGCAATGGACGACAGCAAAGCCACGGATCGGGCCGGAGCCGAAGATGAGCAGGGCAAGGCCGGCGATCAACGTCGTGATGTTGGAGTCGAGAATGGTCCCGAAAGCGCGTTCGTAGCCTTCCGAGATGGCGGCTTGTGGTGGCATGCCGTTGCGCAGTTCCTCGCGCACCCGTTCGTTGATCAGCACGTTGGCGTCGATGGCCATACCCAGCGTCAGCGCGATGGCGGCGATGCCGGGCAGTGTCAGGGTGGCTTGCAGCAGCGACAGGATTGCAACCAGGAAAAGCAGGTTGGAGGCCAGCGCCAGGACAGACACAACGCCGAACATCTGGTAGTAAAGAATCATGAAGACGGCGATGGCGGCGAAGCCCCACATCGTCGAATTGAAGCCTTTCTTGATGTTCTCGGCACCGAGTGACGGGCCGATGGTGCGTTCTTCAATGATGTCCATCGGCGCGGCCAGCGAACCGGCGCGCAGCAGCAGCGCCGTGTCGTTGGCTTCCATGGTGCTCATCCGGCCGGAAATCTGCACGCGGCCGCCGCCGATTTCGCTGCGGATGACCGGCGCGGTAACGACTTCGCCCTTGCCCTTTTCGATGAGCAGGATGGCCATGCGCTTGTTGATATTCTCGCGCGTGACATCCTTGAAAATGCGGGCACCGGCGGAATCGAGCGTCAGGTGGACGGCCGCTTCGTTGGTCTGGGTGTCGAAGCCGGGCTGGGCATCGGTCAGGCGGTCGCCGGTCAGCACAACCTGCTTTTTGACCAGCAGCGGCTGACCGCCGCGTTCGTTGTAAACCTCGGTGCCGAAGGGCGGATTGCCGGCCAGGGCGGCTTCCAGAGCGCCGGTTGAGTCGTCAACCATGCGGATTTCGAGCGTTGCCGTGCGGCCGAGGATGTCCTTGGCCTTGGCGGTGTCCTGCACGCCGGGCAGCTGGACGACGATGCGGTCCTGGCCCTGCTGCTGGATGATCGGCTCGGCGACGCCGAGTTCGTTGATCCGGTTGTGCAGCGTGGTGATGTTCTGTTTGAGGGCGAATTCGCCGAGCTTGTTCAGGGCTTCCGGCTTGAGCGTGGCGACCAGCCTGGGTTCGCTGGCATCGCCGGCTTCGGTGAGCAGCAAGTCGGGCTGGCTGTCGCCGATGGCGTAGCGGGCCTTGTCGCGGGTTTCGGTGTCGCGGAAACGGACGACGATGCGCTCGCCTTCGCGGTTAACACCGCCGTGGCGCAGATTCTTGTCGCGCATCACGGTGCGCAGGTCGGCCGAGGTCGAATCGAGCTTCTTGGTCAGTGCGCCCTTCATGTCGACTTGCAGCAGGAAGTGAACACCACCGCGCAGGTCGAGGCCGAGGTACATCGGCAGCGCGTGCAGCGAGGTCAGCCATTGCGGCGAGGCGGTCAGCAGGTTCAGCGCAACGACGTACTGCGGATCGCCCGCATTCGGGTTGAAGGTCTTTTCGAGAACGTCCTTGGCCTTGAGCTGGGTGTCGGTGTCCTTGAGGCGGACCTTGACGCCGACATTGTCGAGCTGGATGCCATCGTGCGAAATGCCGGCGGTTTTCAGGGCATCTTCGGCACGGGCCTGGGCCTTGGCATCAACCTTGATCGTGACCTTGGCGCTGGAGAGCTGCACGGCCGGCGATTCGCCGAAGAAATTGGGCAGGGTATAGACGAAGCCCAGCAGCAACGCGACGGCGATGGTGATGTACTTCCAGAGTGGGTAGCGATTCATGGCGGCTTCAAAGCGACAAAGGCGGCGAGTGGTGGACCACCAACGCCGCCCTTTTGGGTGATTACAGCGACTTCAGCGTGCCCTTGGGCAGAACCAGGCCGATCGACGGCTTTTGCACGACGACTTCGGTGTTGGCAGCAATTTCGACGGTCACATAGCTGTCACCAACCTTGACGACCTTGCCAACGATGCCGCCCTGGGTAACGACTTCGTCGCCCTTGGCCAGCGCGGCGAGCAGGTTTTTGTGTTCCTTGGCCTTTTTCATTTGCGGACGAATCATGAAGAACCACAGCACGACGAACATCAGGATCATCGGCAGCATCTGCATCAGGCCACCCGTCGGGTCGGTGGAGGCAGCAGCGGTCTGGGCGTGGGCAAGGCTAATCATTGAGGTAACTCCGGATAACTAAGAAATTCAGAACGCGCGATTCTATCACTCGCCGGATGACCGTTTGCGGACAAACTCGTCCGACCACTCGGTGAAGGTGCCGGATTCAATGGCAGCGCGCATTTCGGCCATGATGACCTGATAGAAATGCAGGTTGTGGATGGTGTTGAGCATGCCGCCGAGGATTTCGCCGTGGCGGAAGAGGTGGTGCAGATAGGAACGGGTGAACTGGGTGCAGGTGTAGCAGCTGCAGGATGGGTCGAGCGGCCCGGTATCCAGCTTGTAGCGGGCGTTCTTTATCTTGACATCGCCGAAACGCGTGAACAGATGGCCGTTGCGCGCATTGCGGGTGGGCATCACGCAGTCGAACATGTCGATGCCGGCCTTGACCGAACGGACGAGATCTTCAGGCGTGCCGACGCCCATGAGGTAGCGCGGCTTTTGCGTCGGCATGCGCGGCGCGACGTGAGCAAGAACGCGGACCATGTCCTCCTTCGGCTCGCCGACCGACAGACCGCCGATGGCCATGCCGTCGAAGCCGATGTCGTCCAGCCCGGCCAGCGATTCGTCGCGCAGGTCTTCGTACATGCCGCCCTGGATGATGCCGAACAGGGCGTTGCTGTTTTCCAGCTTGTTGTGCTCGTCACGCGAACGCTGCGCCCAGCGCATGCTCATGCGCATCGACTTGGCCGCTTCTTCGTGCGTGGCCGGGTAGGGCGTGCATTCGTCGAAAATCATGACGATGTCGGAATTGAGCACCTTCTGGATCTGCATCGAAATTTCCGGCGTCAGGAAAAGCTTGGCGCCATCGTGCGGCGAACTGAACTTGACCCCTTCTTCGGTGATCTTGCGCATGGCACCGAGCGAGAAGACCTGGAAACCACCGGAATCGGTGAGGATGGGCTTCTGCCAGTTCATGAAATCGTGCAGGCCGTTGTGCGCCTTGATGACGTCGAGCCCCGGGCGCAGCCAGAGGTGGAAAGTGTTGCCGAGGCAGATCTGGGCGCCGATGTCGTGTAGCGAGGCCGGCGTCATGGCCTTGACCGTGCCATAGGTGCCGACCGGCATGAAGACGGGGGTCTGGATCTGGCCATGGGCCAGCGTCAGCGTGCCGCGGCGGGCGGCGCCGTCGGTCTTGAGGAGTTCAAATTGCATGAGGGGTCTTGTTTTGAGAACTATTCTTGCGTGGCTATTCCCACGCGCGGGCCATGATTGTATAGTTTGTCCACGCTATCGTTGAATGAAGATGCTGACACGACTCGTTTCCCGCCTGCTGATCATGATCATGTTGCTGACTGTTTTCTCGCCGAGTTTCGGCTGGGAATCGGCTGGCGGCATGGCGGCGCACGAGCATCAGGAGGTATTGGCAGACGATCATGCGCATCACCATGATGCGGCAGCCAGCGATATCGAAGCCGCCCAGGCGGCCTGCGACGATGCCCAGGATCATTGCTGTCCGGGGCATATCCTCGGTCACATGCCGGGCGGGCTGGTCGCCGGTTTGCAATTGCCGCTGCCCGATGGCGCAAATGCTGCGGTCGACGCCATGCAGAGGCCGTTTTCCTCCCGCGTTCCCGAAGGGCTCGAACGCCCTCCCAGAGTCGCCGCCTGATTCGCGGCGGCTTGCCTCGTCCCTGATTCCCTGAAGGCCCTTGTCTAAACAATGGGCCGGTGCGGCACGCCGCCGGTTGATGCTATCCAGCAACCGGAGGAAATCCTATGCGAACCATTTTCGGCCTCGCGCCTGTTTTGTTATTGACTCTTCTCGCCAGCGCTTCGGCCCATGGCGAAACCCCGCTTGCCCGCGCCTTTGCCGACGCCTGGCAACGCCAGCCGGCTGCTGCTGCGTTAAGCGAGCGGCAACGTGCCGTCGACGCCCAGCGCGCGGCGGCAGGCGCATGGACGGCAGCGCCGCCGAGCCTCGAGGTCGGCATCCGCAGCGACCGTTTCAACGGGCGCAAAGGTGCGCAGGAGGATGAGATCGGCTTGGTCCTGCCGCTCTGGCTGCCGGGCGAACGCAGCGGCAGCGGGTCGCTGGCCGAGGCCGAGGCAGAAGCCGTGGCCGGGCGTAGCGATGCCTTGCGCCTGCAATTGGCGCAGGTGCTGCGCGAGACCTGGTGGGCCTGGCAAAGTACCCGCAACGAGGCTGCGCTGGCCGGCGAACGTGTGGCCGCTGCCCGGCAATTGCGCGACGACGTCGGTCGTCGTTTTGCCGCCGGTGATCTGTCCAAGGCCGATCTGAATCAGGCGGATGGCGCCCTGGCGCAGGCGCTGGGCGTGCAGGCCGAGGCCGACGCGCAGCTGGCCAATGGTCGCTACCGTCTGGAAAGCCTGATCGGCAAAACCGCAGATTCGGCGGGCGTCGTTGCCGAGCCCGAGCCGCAGGCGCCGACAACCGGGCACCCGCTGCTGCGCGAATTGCAGGGGCGCGCCGACGTGGCCAGACGCAGTGCCGATCTGGCCCGCGTGCAGGGGCGCGCCAATCCGGAACTGGCGCTGTCTACCCGGCGTGACCGGGCCGCTAGCGGCGAGGCGAACGAGCAGACCTGGGCGCTGGCACTGCGCATCCCGTTTTCTGCCGGGCCGCGCCAGGATGCCCGCGTGGCGACGGCCAACGCCGATGCCATCGAAGCCGGACTGGCATTCGAGCGGGAGCGCGAGCGTCTTGAGCGGGAAGGGGGCGCCGTCGGCCAGCAACTCGCCGCGGCACGCCGACAGTTGGTTGCGGCCGAAGAGCGGGCGCGTCTGGCCCGCGAAAACCGTGGTTTTTACGAAAAATCCTTCCGCCTTGGCGAGAGCGACCTGCCGACGCGTTTGCGCATCGACAGCGAAGCCTTCGAGGCGGAGCGGGCTTTGGGCCGGGCGCGCATCGCGCTGGCGCAGGGCATATCGCAGTTGCGCCAGAGTCTTGGCCTGTTGCCGGAGTGAAACAGATGAATTTCAATTTTGGGTATTTTTTCCGGTTGACCGCAGCATTGCTGCTGGCGGCCGGCTTGAACGCGCAGGCCGCGGAAGGGCCGGCGCCGATTCCGGTTGCTGTGGCCGAGAGCGAACTTTTTGAGGTGGTCGGCCGGCTGGAGGGCGACGGATTCGTTTTCTACATCGATCGGGCTGACAGCAATGCACCGGTACTGGCAGCAACGCTCGAAGTCGAGCGCGCTGGCAAGGCTGCCAAGGCGGTGTTTCGTGCCGAAAGCGGCGACTACCTGATTGTCGATGCCGAGTGGCTCAAGCCGCTGCGCCAGCCCGGCGAGCATCCGCTGGCATTGACGGTGATTGCCGGCGAAGAGAGCGATTTGCTGACGGCTGATTTCATGGTCACGGCGCCGCCGGCTGGTACGGCGGCTGGCCTCGGGCTGGGGCGTGCCGGCTGGTGGCTTGCGCTGCCCGGCCTGCTGGCGGTGGCGCTGATCTGGCGTCGGGCACGGAAAGGAGGCAAGGCATGAAACGCATTTGTCTGTTGAGCCTGGCGCTGGCCAGCCTGAGTCTGCCGCTGGCCGCGCACGACGGCCATGTTCACGACGACGAGAAGAAGCCGATGGTGGCGCCCGGCAACACGCCGCAACGCATGCCCGATGGCAGCGTCTTCCTGCCCAAGTCGGCCCAGCGCGGCATGGGTGTGCTGACCGTGAAGACGGCCGAGGCCGATGTGCCGAAAAGCCTGGAGCTGGCGGGGCGGGTGATCATGGACCCGCATCTTGGCGGGCGCGTTCAGGCGATGATTCCCGGTCGCATCGAGACGGCCGGACCGCACGGCTTGCCGGCAGCCGGTAGCAAGGTGAAGAAGGGCGAGGTGCTGGCCTGGGTGGTGCCGTCATCGGGGGCCATCGAGCGAGCAAATCAGTCCGCGTTGCTGGCTGAATTGAAAGCGAGCCAGGGCCTGGCCCAGAAGCGCCTGAGCCGCCTGCAGGAGTTGGCGGACACGGTGCCGAAGAAGGAAATCGAGGCCGCCGAGAGCGAAGTGGCCAGTCTGAAAGGGCGTATCGCCGCGGTCGGCGGCGGGCTTTCCGGGCGCGATGCGCTGATCGCGCCGGTGTCCGGCGTGCTGGCGGCGAGTAATGCCGTGGTCGGCCAGGTGGTCGAACCGAAGGAGCTGATTTTCGAGGTCATCGACCCGGACAGCCTGCACATCGAGGCCAGCGCCTACGAGCCCTTGCCGCTCGATCAGGTGGTGTCGGCGACGGTGGCCGTCGGCGAGCGCTCGGTGCCGCTGAGCTACATTGGTGCCAGCCGCCGGTTGCGCGAGCAGGCCTTGCCCCTGATGTTCGAGACCCACGCGGCAGGCGCCGGCCTGACCCTTCCGCTTGGCCAGCCGGTCAAGGTGCAGGTCGGCCTGAAGACGACGGTGCGCGGCTTGCCGCTGCCGATGGCAGCGCTGGCGCGAAACACGGCCAACCAGGTGGTCGTCTGGGTCAAGACGGCGCCGGAACGCTTCGAGGCGCGGGCGGTGCAGACGCAGCCGCTGGATGGCGTGCGGGTCATCGTCACGAGTGGCCTGAAGGCCGGCGAACGGGCGGTGGTGCAGGGCGCCAGCCTGATCGCGCAGATTCGCTGAGGACAGAACCATGTTCCAGTGGCTCGTAGAAAAAAGCCTGGCCAGCCGGCTATTCGTGCTGGTGGCGGCGGTGGCGCTCATGATCTGGGGTGGCGTGCAGGCGACCCGCCTGCCGGTCGACGTCTTTCCTGATCTCAACAAACCGACCGTCACGCTGATGACCGAGGCTGGCGGCATGGCACCGGAGGAGGTCGAACAGCTGATCAGCTTCCCGCTCGAAACGGCGATGAGCGGCCTGCCCGGTGTCGCCGTCATCCGCTCGGTGTCGAGCGCCGGGCTGTCGTTTCTCTATATTTCCTTCGACTGGGGGGTCGATATCTACCGCGCCCGGCAGATGGTCGGCGAGCGGCTGACGGCGATGGAGTCGGCCATGCCGCCCGGCAGTGTGCCGCGCATGGGGCCGGTGTCGTCGATCATGGGCGAGATCATGCTGGTCGCCATCCCGATTGCCGGGCCGGCCGGCGACGCCAAGGCGGCGCGCGAGTACGCCGACTGGGTGCTGCGACCACGGCTGATGGCGATTGCCGGGGTGTCGCAAGTCATCCCGATCGGCGGCGAGGTCCGCCAGTTCCAGGTCCAGCCGGATACGCAGCGGATGGCTGAACTGGGCATCGGCCTCGAGCAGATCGAGGCGGCAGTCAAGGGCTTTGCCGCCAACACCTCAGGCGGTTTTCTCGAGCTGAACGGCCGTGAATACCTGATCCGCCACCTCGGCCGCAGTGCCCGGCTGGAAGATCTGCAGAATCTGGCCATCACAGCCCGTGCGGGTCAGACTATCCTGCTCCGTCAGGTTGCCACGGTCGGCTTCGCGGCGGCGATCAAGCGCGGTGACGGCGGTTTCAGCGATGGCAAGACCAGCGTACCGGCCGTCATCCTGAGCGTCCAGAAGCAGCCGACGGCCGATACGGTCGACCTGACAAAACGCCTCGAATCGGCGCTCGACGGCCTGAAAGGCAGCTTGCCGCAGGGCATCACGACGCCGCAGGTGATCTTCCGGCAGGCTGATTTCATCGAGGCATCGATCGGCAACCTGCAGGTCAAGCTGCTGTTCGCGGCCTGTCTGATTGCCGGCATCCTGTTCTTCTTCCTCGGCAACTTCCGGACGATGGTGATTTCGCTGACCGCCATCCCGTTGTCCATCCTGACCGCGATTCTCGTCTTTCAGTGGCTTGGCCTGTCGATCAACACGATGACGCTGGGCGGGCTGGCCATCGCCATCGGCGAACTGGTCGACGACGCGGTGGTCGATGTCGAAAACATCCTGCGTCGGCTGCGCGAGAAGGCGGCGCGCGGCGAGCCGTATTCGGTTTTCCGGACGGTGGTCGCCGCTTCGCTCGAAGTACGCACCGCCATCGTTTACGCGACGCTGATCATCGCGCTCGTCTTCGTGCCGCTGTTTGCCCTGCCCGGCATCGAAGGCCGGCTGTTCGTGCCGCTTGGCATCGCCTACATCGTCTCCATTCTGGCCTCGCTGGTTGTTTCGGTGGTGCTCACGCCGGTGCTGTGCTTCTATCTGCTGCCGGCGCTGGTTGCCCACGATCACGGCGAAACGCGGCTGGTGCGCTGGCTCAAGGCGCATTACCGGACGGTGCTGGAAAGGGTGCTTGCGGCACCAAGACTACCCATCGCGCTGGCTGGCGTCGCCGTCGTGCTGGCGATAGCGGCGGTGCCCTTCTTCCCCACCACGTTCCTGCCGCCCTTCAATGAGGGCTCAATCACCCTCGGCTTGCGCCTCAATCCGGGGGCGACGCTGTCCGAGTCGGTGCGCATTGCCGAGTCGGCTGAAGCGGCCCTGCGCGGCTTGCCGGAAATCGATCACCTCGGCCGGCGCACGGGCCGGGCAGAACTCGACGAACACGCCGAGGGGGTGCATGTCACCGAGTTTGAGATTCAACTCAAGCCGGGTGGCCGGGCGAAGGAGGCGGTCTACGCCGATATCCGCCAGCGCCTGAAAAACCTGCCGGCCAGTATCAGCCTCGGCCAGCCGATCGCCCACCGCCTCGATCACATGCTTTCCGGCGTCCGGGCGCAGATCGCCATCAAGCTGTTCGGCGAGGATCTCGATACCTTGCGCGCGCAGGCTGGCCTGCTGCGCGAACGGCTGGCGAAAATCCCCGGGCTGGCCGATCTGGACATCGAAAAGCAGGTGCTGGCGCCGCAGATCAAGGTCCGCGTCGATTTCGACGCCGCCGCCCGCTACGGCATTTCGACGGCCCAGCTGACGCGCACGCTGCAGACGCTGGTCGATGGCGAGAAGGTGACGCAGATCGTCGAGGGTAACCGCCGCTTCGACCTCGTCGTCCGCCTGCCCGAGAGTGCCCGCTCGCTGGAGGGGCTGAAGAACCTGCTGGTCGAGACACCGGGTGGCCGCGTGCCCTTGTCGAAATTGGCCAGCATCGAGGACGCCGACGGGCCGAACCAGATCACCCGCGACGACGGCCGGCGACGCATCGTCATCTCGGCCAATGCGCAGGAGCGGGCCTTGTCCGACGTGGTTGCCGACCTGCGCGCCGCAGTCGGCGAATTCCCGCTGCCCGAGGGCTATTTCATCACGCTGGGCGGCCAGTTCCAGGCGCAGGAGGAGGCGGCGCGGCTGATTTCATTGCTCGCCCTCGGCTCGGTGGCGCTGATATTCATGGTGCTCTACAGCCGCTACCAGTCGGCACTGCTGGCCGGGCTGATCATGGCCAACGTGCCGCTGGCGCTGGTCGGCAGCGTGCTCGGCCTGTGGCTATCCGGCCAGCCGCTGTCGGTCGCGGCGCTGATCGGTTTCATCACGCTGGCCGGCATCGCGACGCGCAACGGCATTCTGAAGATCAGCCACTACCTGAACCTGATGCGCTTCGAGGGCGAGGTCTTCGGCGTGCCGATGATCGTCCGTGGCTCGCTGGAACGCCTGACGCCGGTGCTGATGACCGCGCTGGTCGCCGCCTTCGCGCTGGCGCCGCTGCTCTTCGAGGCCGAACAGCCGGGCACCGAAATCCTGCATCCGGTCGCCGTGGTGATTTTCTCGGGCCTCATCAGCTCGACGCTGCTCGACACCTTTGTTACCCCCGCTTTGTTCTGGCTGTTCGGCCGCAAGCCTGCCGAACGCCTGCTGGCAATGGATTCGCAAGAAGCTCTATAACCTTTTGGAGGATTTCAAAATGAAGCAATTTTTCCGGTTCACCGTCGCATTCCTGTTTTTCGCACTGACCTTGGGCAGCAATGCCGCTTTTGCCCACGCCGATCACGGCAAGCCGCAATTTGGCGGTGTCATCGCCGAGGCGGGCAACGTGGAGTTCGAGATTGTCGCCAGGGATGGCCGTATCGTGGTTCATGCTTCAGCGCACGGCGCGCCGGTCGCCATGGCCGGCGCCACGGGCAAGCTGACCGTGCTCGCCAGCGGCACAAAGAGCGAGATCGAACTGAAATCGGCGGGTGACAACCGACTGGCCGGCGATGGCGCTTTGCCGGCGAAAGCCAAGCTGTTGCTAACCGTGCAGATGCCCGGCGGCAAAACCGCGCAGGCCCGCGCTGTTGCGCGCTGAGGCGTTCGATCAGTCGACGCGTTCGAGCAGCATGGCGTCGCCATAGCTGAAGAAGCGGTAGCGCTCGGCCACGGCGTGGGCGTAGGCGGTGCGGATGGCGTCGTAGCCGGCAAAGGCTGACACGAGCATGAGCAGCGTCGATTTTGGCAGGTGGAAATTGGTGATCAGCCGGTCGACGACCTTGAAACGGTAGCCGGGCGTGATGAAAATGCTCGTTTCGGCGCCGCCAACGCGCACCGTACCGTCATCGTTGCCCGCCGATTCGAGGGCGCGCAGGCTGGTCGTGCCGACGGCGATGACCCGGCCACCAGCGGCGCGGGTTGCGGCGATAGCCTCGGCCGTGGCTTGCGGAATTTCGAAGCGCTCGCTGTGCATGCGGTGGTCGGCGATCTTCTCGACGCGCATCGGCCGATAGGTGCCGGCGCCGACATGGAGGGTCAGGAAAGCTGTGTTGACGCCCTGGGCGCGCAGCCTTTCCAGCATGGCCTCGTCAAAATGGAGGCCGGCCGTGGGGGCGGCGACGGCGCCCGGTTCGCGGGCGTAGACCGTCTGGTAACGCGTTTCGTCGGCGCCTTCGGCCGGGTGTTCGATGTAGGGCGGCAGTGGCAGCTTGCCGTACTGCTCGGCCAGTTCCCAGAAGTCGCCGCTGGCGTCGACCAGTTCGAGGGCAAAAAAATCGCCGTCGGTACCGGCCCGGCCGGTCATGCAAACCTCGAAAGCATCGCCAAGAATCATTCTGCTGCCCGGCTTTGGCGCCTTGCTGGCGCGAATCTGGCAAATGGCGTGCGTGGCATCGACGATGCGTTCGAGCATGACTTCAACCAGCCCGCCGGTTTCCTTGCAGCCGAAAAACCGTGCCTTGATCACGCGGGCATCATTGAAAACCAGCAGGTCGCCGGCTTTCAGAAGCGCAGGCAGATTTTCAAATTGGCGGTCAAAAGCCTGTTGACCGCAGACGTGCAGCAGGCGGCTGCCGGTGCGTTTGGCTGCCGGGTGCTGGGCGATCAATTCGGGCGGGAGATGGAAGTCGAAGTCGTCGACGGTCAACGACATGGGCAGGAATCCGCTATTAACAAACAAAAACGGCTTTCCGCAGGGAAAGCCGATTTGCCATTACTGGTTATTTCTGGTGCCCCGGGCCGGACTCGAACCGGCACACCTTTCGGCGGCGGATTTTGAATCCGCTGCGTCTACCGATTCCGCCACCGGGGCATTCGGAGCGCGGATTATCCATGAATCACTTCTTCGGTTCAAGTGAATCGCTGCATGGGAAGGCTTTGGCTAGCGCGCCGGCGACCAGGGTGGCCGGGCTGACGGTGGTGTTTGGCGGCACGCGTTCGACATGGATGACGACGGCGCGGACGAGGCGCATCGACAACTCGGCGTCTTTTGGCAGGCAGAAAGCGTTGAGCTTGATGCCGACCTGCTCGGCCAGATAGTCGCTCACGCCGTAGCTGTCGGCAAAGCCCGCGACATAGGCGATGCAGCGGGAGCTACGAATTGCCTGGAATGGATCACTGGATTTCTGTCCGGCGTACATTTCATCGGCTGCCTGACAGTCGCCGCGCAACTCCTGTCCGGTATAGGCTTGCGCTGATGAGGCGAATAGCAGGGCGGCAAGCCAAAAAAACTTCATGGCTTTTCGAACCAGCTTAGCTTTTCGTGCAGGCTGACGACGCTGCCGACGACGATCAGCGCCGGAGGTGTGATGGCGGATTCGGCGATGCGGTGGGGCAGTGTGCCCAGCGTGGCAAGCAGGGTTTTCTGCTCGGACTGGGTGCCGTTGCGAATGACTGCGGCGGGGGTCATTGAAGGCAGGCCGTGGCTGATCATCTGCCGGCAGATTTCTTCGGCGGCGCCGATGCCCATGTAAAAAACAACGGTCTGCCGTGATCTTGCAAGTGCCGGCCAGTCGAGATTGACCGTGCCATCCTTGAGGTGGCCGGTGACGAAGGTGACTGACTGGGCGTGGTCACGATGGGTCAGCGGGAAGCCGGCGTAGGCGGCGCAGCCAGCAGCGGCGGTGACGCCGGGGACGACTTCGAAGGGGATGCCGGAGGCGACGAGGGTTTCGAGTTCTTCTCCGCCGCGGCCGAAAATGAAGGGGTCGCCACCCTTGAGACGGACGACCGAGAGGCCTTCCCGGGCTAATTTCACCAGTAAATCGTTGATTGAGTCCTGCGGTAGCGTGTGCTTCGATGCTTCCTTCCCGGCGTAGATCAGGCGTGCATCGGCACGAGCCATATCCATGATGCCGGCGCCAACCAGATGGTCGTAGACCAACGCATCGGCTGCGGCAATTAGGCGTGCCGCCTTGATGGTCAGTAATTCCGGGTCGCCGGGGCCGGCGCCCACCAGCCAGACTTTTCCTGCTTCGAGTGTGTTGAGCTTGTTCATGCGTAATCCCTGCCTTTGGGCGGCCATCCTAATGCGGGACGGGGTGTCTGCCAATAGCGGGAGGTCAATGAATGTTTGATATACGCCAAAAGTGCTATTAACATAGTTATATGTGGTTATAAACAACTGAATGCAAACCGCTTTCCGTGCTGAAAAAGATTGATAAGTATCAAGGATGCGAAGTGGGCTCAGGTTCAACCTTGCGAACATCGCGTTGAGGGGAATTGGGCGCGAATTTTTTCGATCCAGGAGATGAAGAGATGAAGAAAACAGTAGTGGGGATGCTTGCACTTAGCGCCATGGCGGTTGCCATGGGTTCTGCCTTCGCCCAGGAAACCGCAAAAGCGGGCCCGGCGATGACGGCTGCTGAAAAAGAAGCAGCGAAGAAGATTTACTTCGAGCGTTGCGCCGGTTGCCACGGTGTGCTGCGCAAGGGCGCCACCGGCAAGAACCTTGAGCCGCACTGGAGCAAGAAGGACAAGGACGGCAACGTCACCGAAGGCGGCACGCTCAAGCTTGGCCAGCAGCGCCTGGAGAAAATCATCGGTTACGGTACCGATGGTGGCATGGTTAACTTTGACGACATTCTGACCAAAGAAGAAATCACACTGATGTCGAAGTACATCCAGAATGTGCCGGATGTGCCGCCTGAGTACAGCTTCAAGGAAACCATGGATTCCTGGAAGGTTATCGTGCCGGTCGATCAGCGTCCGACCAAGCAGATGAACAAGTACAACCTGAAGAACATGTTCTCCGTCACCCTGCGCGATACCGGCGAAGTGGCCCTGATCGACGGCGACACCAAGGAAATCCGCAGCATCGTCAAGACCGGCTATGCCGTGCATATCTCGCGTCTGTCCGCTTCCGGCCGTTATGTTTATGTTATCGGTCGCGATGGTCGTCTGAGCCTGATCGACCTGTGGATGGAAAATCCGGCTGTCGTGGCTGAAGTCAAGATTGGTTTTGACGCACGTTCCGTCGATACCTCCAAGTTCAAGGGCTTTGAAGACAAGTACGCAGTCGCCGGTTCCTACTGGCCGCCCCAGTACGTCATCATGGATGGCGACACGCTCAAGCCGCGTAAAGTGGTCTCCACCCGTGGCATGACCGTTGATGGCGAATACCATCCGGAGCCGCGCGTTGCTTCCATCGTCGCTTCCTTCATCAAGCCGGAATGGGTTATCAACATCAAGGAAACTGGTCAGATTCTGCTGGTCGATTACTCCGACATCGAGAACCTGAAGACGACCACTGTTGGTTCTGCCAAGTTCCTGCATGACGGCGGTTGGGATGCTTCCAAGCGTTACTTCCTGGTTGCTGCCAATGCATCCAACAAGATCGCTGCTGTTGATACCAAGACCGGCAAGCTGGCCGCTCTGGTTGATACCGCCAAGATCCCGCACCCGGGTCGTGGTGCCAACTTCGTCCATCCGAAGTTTGGTCCAGTCTGGGCAACGGGTCACCTCGGTGCCGATGTTGTGACCCTGATCAGCACGCCTTCTGATAAGAAGTCTGATGCCAAGTTCAAGGAATACAACTGGAAGGTCGTTCAGGAAGTCAAACACGTTCCGGGCAACCTGTTCGTCAAGACCCATCCGAAGTCCAAGCATTTGTGGGCTGACTCTGCTCAGAACTCTGACAAGACCCTGGCTGAATCCGTTGCTGTTTGGGATATGGCTGACCTGTCCAAGCCGAAGAAGGTGATCAACGTTGCCAAGGATTCCGGTATGCCGGAAGTCAAAGCGACCAAGCGTGCCGTGCATCCTGAGTACAGCGCTGACGGTAAGGAAGTCTGGATCTCCCTGTGGGGCGGCAAGGCTGACCAATCCGCTATCGTGGTTTACGACGATGCTACTTTGACCGTCAAGAAGGTGATTACCGATCCGAAGATGATCACCCCGACCGGCAAGTTCAACGTCTATAACACCCAGCACGACATCTACTGATTAACTGCTGATTGTTTTGATGTGACTTAAAGCTACGGGGGCGCAAGCCCCCGTAGCATATGAAGCGGTAGCAAAATGCGTAGGGGACATGGCCTGCGCTGTGAGCAACTCATATTGGTGGAGATAAACACGATGAAGAAGAATCTCGTTTCCCTGGCCGTCTTTGGCGCTTTTGTGGCACTCGGTTCGCAGACGGCGATGGCCGCGCCGGACTGGAGCAAGGCTGCCAAGAGCACGATCCACGTTTTCCACCCGGGTGCCGCGCCGATCGAGTGGCTGCAGGGCAAGGGCGAACACAGCGGCGCCAGCGGCCTGAAAAAGGGCGAAACCTGCGCCGGTTGTCACGTTGAGGATGGCAAGCTGAGTCTCGACACCAAGCGTCTGGCCAGCAAGGAACTGGAGCCGAAGGGTGCGCCCAAGACGATGACCTATCCTGTCACCGTGCAGTCTGCATTCGATGCAACCAATCTTTATGTTCGCCTGACCTTCAAGGCACCGGCTGGCGGTTTCGACAAGTCCGACAAGGACAATGAAGTCAAGGCCACCGTGATGTTCCCGAACGACAAGGTGCCGCTTGCTGACCAGGCCGGCTGCTGGGCTGCCTGCCACCAGGACGCCAAGGGCATGCCAAACGGCAAGGACAAGACCAAGTACGTTTCCGGCGGCGCCATGGATCTGGTGCAGTGGGCAAGCAGTGGCAAGTCGTCTGACGGTTTCGTGGCTGACAAGCGCAGCATGACCGGTGGCAAGGCTGGCGGAACAGCCGAAGGCGCCAA
Source organism: Dechloromonas sp. (assembly GCA_016790815.1). Lineage (GTDB taxonomy): Bacteria > Pseudomonadota > Gammaproteobacteria > Burkholderiales > Rhodocyclaceae > Azonexus. The sequence goes on along the minus strand of JAEUOG010000081.1, from coordinate 9,714 downwards.
GGCAGGTGATACCTACACCGTGACCTTCACCCGCAAGCTGGCCGGTAACGCCGTGCTGGCGGCTGGCAAGGCCGTGCCGTTCGGCATCGCCATCCACGCCGACAATGCCGGTGGTCGTTTCCATCACGTTTCCTTCGGCCACACGATTGGTCTGGGTGCCGATGGCGACGTGAAGGCAGCCAAGCAGTAAAGCGCCATGCCATCCGGGTTCGTGAAGATTTCCGGATGGCTGTGCCTGAAAAGAGCGCCGCTTGTGCTGGCGCTCTTTTCTTTTGCCGCGCTGGCCGAGAGCGTGGTCGAGGTGCAGATCGCGGACTACAAATACAAGCCCGCCGAGGTGAGCATCAAGGTCGGTGACAGCGTGCGCTGGATCAATCTTGAAAAGCGAACCAGCCACTCCATCCTCTTCCCGGCCGAAGGCGGCCTGGAGTCCGAGCGCATCTTCCCCGATGAAAGCTGGCAGCGTCGTTTCGATAAGCCGGGGCGCTATGTGTATCGTTGCGGGCCGCATCCCGAGATGGAAGGTGTAATCCTTGTTGCAGAATAAGCCGCAGACCTGTTTCATTTTTGGCCTTTTTTTCCTGTCGACCGCAGCATTGGCTGCTGAGCCGGACGTTGCTCGGCAGAAGGAACTCATCCACCTTGTTCGTCAGGATTGCGGCTCCTGCCACGGCATGACACTCAAGGGCGGGCTTGGCCCGGCACTGTTGCCGGAGGATCTGCGCGACAAGCCTGCCGAGGGTCTCGCTGCAACGATCTACTACGGCCGCCCGGGAACGCCCATGCCGCCGTGGAAAGCTTTCATGTCCGAAGCCGAAGCGGCCTGGATAGTCGATAAACTGATGACCCGATTCCCTGATTGAGAACGCCATGCGTCTGCTGCTGATTTCCTTGTTCGCACTCCTGCTCAACGCCTGCGCCGGCCCGCAACTGCGCGGCACCGGCGATCTCGGGCTGGTCATCGAGCGGGCAAGTGGCCACGTTACGCTGATCAATACCAGCGCGCGCCAGCCTTATGCGCGCATTGGCGGCCTCGGCGACCTCTCGCACGCTTCCGCCGTCTATTCGCGCGATGGCCGCTACGCCTACATCTTCGGCAGGGACGGTGGTCTGACCAAGATTGATCTACTCGAAGCGAAGATCGTCAAACGCATCATCCAGTCCGGGAACGCCATCGGCGGCTCGATTTCTCAGGATGGTCGCATCGTCGTCGCGCAGAACTACACGCCCGGCGGCATAAAAGCCTTCGATGCTGACACTCTCGAATTGCTCTCCGAAGTGCCGGCTGAATTCGCGCCCGGCCAGTTCTCCAAGGTTGTCGGCCTGGCCGATACGGGTGGCAACCGGTTTGCCTATGCCTTGTTCGATGGCGGAGAGATTCGCGTTACCGATTTCACCGATCCGCGCCAGCCGAAAACCCAGCGCTTTCCGGCCGGTAGCCAGCCTTACGATGGCCTGGTGACGCCCGATGGCCGTTACTTCCTGGCCGGCCTGTTCGGCGAGGATGGCGTCGCCATGCTCGATCTCTGGCAACCCGAAAAGGGCGCCAAGAAAATTCTCGAAAACTACGGTCGCGGCCAGGAAAAGCTGCCTGTGTTCAAGATGCCGCACCTGCGTGGCTGGTCAGTGGCGCAGGGCAAGGCCTATCTGCCGGCGATCGGTCGCCACGAAGTGCTCGTCGTCGATGTCGCCACCTGGAAGGAAGTCGGGCGCATTCCCGTGCGCGGCCAGCCAGTCTTCGTCATGGCCCGTCCCGATGGCCGCCAGGTGTGGGTCAACTTCGCCTTCCCGGATAACGCCAAGGTCGATGTCATCGACACGCTGGCCGGCAAGGTCGTGCATGCTTTCGAGCCGGGCAAGGGCATCCTGCATATGGAATTCGCACCGCGTGGCGAAAACGTCTGGCTCTCGGCGCGTGACGACAACAAGGTTTTGATTTTCAACACCGAAAATTTCGCCAAACTGGGCGAAATCCCGGCTGAAAGCCCGTCCGGCATTTTCTTCACATCACGCGCCGCACGCATTGGTTTCTGATGGACGATACGCTCGACTTCCAGTTGCTCAACGACTTCCAGCGTGATTTCCCGCTGGTGCCGGCACCGTTCGCCGAACTGGCGGCACGTCTTGGCGTCGGCGAGAAGGTCGTTCTCGGTCGCCTCGAAAATTTGCGCCGCGAAGGTAAGATCTCGCGTGTTGGTGCCGTTTTCGCCCCGAAGCGAATCGGCGCCTCAACGCTGGCTGCCATGGCCGTTCCGCCAGAAAAGCTGATAGCGGTCGCCGCGGCGGTCAATCGCTTCCCCGAAGTCAATCACAACTACGAGCGCGAACATCGCTTCAACCTTTGGTTCGTTGTCACCGCCGCCAGTCAGGGACGCCTGCAGGCCAGTCTCGGTGCCATCGAAAAGGCGGCAGGCTACCCGCTGCTTGCGCTGCCACTCGAGGAAGAGTTTCATATTGACCTCGGTTTTTGCCTGAATGGCGAGAAGAAGAAAAATGTCGCAACGGCCCAGTCCGTGCAGCCGACCGTTCTCATCGATGAAGCCGAGCGCCGCCTCGTATCTGTTCTGCAGGAAGGCCTGCCGCTGTTCATCCGGCCCTTCGCCCTGATCGCCGAGCGCATCGGCGCTTCAGAGCCGGAAGTCCTCGGCCGCATCCGCCGCTGGCTGGAGGAAGGGGCCATCAAGCGCTTCGGCGTCGTCGTTCGCCACCACGAACTCGGCTTCCGGGCCAACGCCATGCTCGTCCATGACATTCCGGACGAGCGGGTCAGTGACCTCGGCCGGGCCCTGGCCGAAGAGCCCGCCGTCACGCTGTGCTACCGTCGTCCGCGCCGCCTGCCCGACTGGCCGTACAACCTGTTCTGCATGATCCACGGTCGTGAACGCGGTGAAGTAGAGTCCATCATCGCCGACTTGCGCCAGCGCCACGGCTTAGAAACGGCTGCCCACGAGGTGTTGTTCTCGCTGACGCGCTTCAAGCAGAACGGCGCGCGCTATGCGTGAGCTTTCTGCGGTCGACCGGGAAATTCTCGCCAAATTGCAAGGTGAGTTTCCGATCTGCGAACGCCCCTACGCCGAGGCCGCCGAGCAACTTGGCATCAGCGAAGAGGAATTGCTGCAACGGATTGAGCATCTGCTCGCCGACAAGGTGCTGACCCGCTTCGGCCCCATGTTCCAGATCGAGGAAATGGGCGGCGCCTTCGTGCTGGCTGCGCTGGCCTCGCCTGAAGAGCGCTACGACGAGGTCACTGCGCTGGTTAACGCATTGCCCGAGGTAGCCCACAACTACCGACGCGAACACGCGCTGAATATGTGGTTCGTGCTCGCCACCGAAACGAAGAGCGGCATTGCCGACGCCATTGCCCGCATCGAGCGCGACACCGGCCTGGCGGTATACGCCTTCCCGAAGGAACGCGAGTTCTTCGTCGAAATGAAACTGGAGGCACGGCTGTGATCGACGAAATTGATCGTTCGCTGATTGTCGCCACGCAAGGTGGCCTGCCGCTCGTGCCGCGCCCCTATCACGCCATTGCGGAGCAACTCGGGCTATCGGCCGACGAGGTCATGCGCCGGCTGAAAACCATGCTCGAAACCGGTATCATCCGCCGCATCGGCGCCGTACCAAATCATTACGCCATCGGCTGGACAGCCAACGGCATGACCGTCTGGGACGTTGCCGACGAGCAGGTCGACGAACTCGGCACCCGCATCGGCGCCCTCGATTTCGTTACCCACTGCTACCGCCGCCCACGCGCCCTGCCGGCCTGGCCGTACAACCTCTTCGCGATGGTGCACGGTGCCTCGCGCGACGAATGCGCCGCCAAGGCAGACGAAATACGTACCCTGCTCGGCGATTCTTGCCGGGGTAACGACATTCTCTACTCGACCAAAATTCTCAAGAAGAGCGGTTTGCGGATTTCGCGCTGATTCGGGGCAATCCCGCGGTCAACCGGAAAATTTGGCCAAAAAAGAAAACCCGGCTCTGGCCGGGTTTTGCTTGATGGGTGGGCGTTGAAGCTTAGCCTGCTTCGCCTATCCGCTTGCCGATGTGCGCCAGTGCTTCCTCGACCTGATCAATCAGGATCAGGCAGAGGTCGCCGGGCTGCAGGCGGCCCAGCGCCGTATCGATGGCGATGAATTCGCCGGTGATCGCATCGATCTGCTTTGTGCGGCTGGCATTGGTCAGACCTTCGCGCAACAGGCCGATGACTTCGCCGTCTTCACGGCCCCGCTGGCAGGCATCCTGGTACAGAATCACGTCGTCGAAGGCATCGCCAAGTATTTCAGTCTGCTGGCGAATATCGTCGTCGCGCCGGTCGCCGGCGCCACTGATGACCACCGAACGGCGCACGGCCGGCATGTTGTCGATGGCGCCGACCAAGGCCTGGATGGCGTCGGGGTTATGGCCGTAGTCGGCGATCAGCGTCGCGCCCTTGTAGTCGAAGACGTTGAAGCGGCCGGGAGCCGATGCAGCATCGCTGACGAAGTTCGCCAACGCGCGCTCGATGATTTCCCAGTCGTAGCCAAGCGCCCAGCCTGTGCCAATGGCCGCCATGGCATTTTCGATCTGGAAACCGATGGTGCCATTGCGGGTGAGCGGGATGTTGGCCAGCGGAATGCGATGTTTCTTGCGGCCTTCGCTGCAGACGATAGACTCGCGTTCGACATGAACGACGCGCTTGCCCTGGGCACGGTGCGTGGCGATTACCGGATTCATGCGCTCGCGGGCGAAGAAGATGATGTCGCCTTGGCAGTGGTGAGCCATGGCAGCAACCACCGGGTCTGCGGCATTGAGAACGGCTGTGCCGGTCGGTGCGACATTTTCGACGATGACGCGCTTGACCACGGCCAGTTCATCGACCGTCGTGATGTAGTTAAGGCCGAGGTGGTCGCCAATGCCGATATTGGTGATGACGGCCACATCGCACATGTCGAAACCGAGGCCTTCGCGCAATACGCCGCCGCGCGCCGTTTCGAAAACGGCGGCGTCGACGTCCGGATGCATCAGCACGTTGCGGGCGCTGCGCGGACCGGAACAATCGCCCGTATCGATGCGGCGACACTCGACGTAGATGCCATCGGTGCTGGTCATGCCGACGCGCAGGTCGTTTGCTTCAAAAATGCGGCCAATGATTCGGCTGGTTGTTGTCTTGCCGTTTGTGCCGGCAATGGCAACGACGGGGATGCGGGCATTGTCGCCGTCGGGGAACATCATGCCGACAATGGCTTCGCCGACAGCGCGACCCTTGCCGAAGGACGGATCGAGGTGCATGCGCAGGCCGGGGGCGGCGTTGCATTCGACGATGCCGCCGCCTTGCTCTTCGAGCGGCTTGTGCATGGTGTCGCAAACGACGTCGATGCCGCAGATGTCGAGGCCGACCGTCTGGGCGGCGGCCACAGCGGCGGCGGCGAGTTCCGGGTGTACGTCGTCGGTGACGTCGGTAGCGGTGCCGCCGGTCGACAGGTTGGCGTTATTGCGCAGCACGACACGAACGCCGCGGCCGGGAACGGAGTCGGCGGTGTAACCCTGCTCCTCAAGGCGGGAGAGGGCGATCTCGTCGAAACGGATCTTGGTCAGCGAGGTGGCGTGACCATCGGAGCGGCGCGGATCGCGATTGACGATATCGACCAGTTCGCGGACGGTATGCGTGCCGTCACCGATGACCAGGGGCGGGTCGCGGCGGGCGGCGGCGATCAGCTTGTCACCGATGACCAGCAGGCGCCAGTCGTGGCCGGAAAGGAATTTCTCGACCATGATGTCGTCGCGGAACTCGATGGCGACACGGTAGGCACGGCGTACCTGTTCCTCGGTGGTCAGATTGACTGAAATGCCCTTGCCCTGATTGCCGTCCTGCGGCTTGACGACGACCGGCAGGCCCACTTCCTGCGCTGCAACCCAGGCATCGTCTTCATCTTCAACCGGGCGGCCAAAAGGCACAGCAACACCGGAGGCATGCAGCAACTTCTTGGTCAGCTCCTTGTCCTGGGCGATGGCTTCACCGATGGCGCTGGTCAGGCTGGTTTCAGCCGCCTGAATACGCTTCTGCTTGCTGCCCCAGCCAAACTGGACGAGGCTGCCCTGCGTCAGGCGGCGATATGGAATGCCGCGGGCAACAGCTGCCGAAACGATGGCGCCGGTCGAGGGGCCAAGACGGATGTCTTCGTCGAGGTCACGTAATTCCTTCAGCGTGCCCTCGAGATCGAAAGGGGTGTTATTGAGGGCTGCGTTGCAAAGCTGCTCGGCGCGTTCGAAAGCCAGGCGCCCGACGTCTTCCTCGGTGTATTCGACGACGACCTGATAAACGCCCTGGTCGACCGTCTGCGCCGTGCGGCTGAATGTGACCGGGCAACCGGCCTGGGCCTGCAGGCCGAGCGCGGCGAATTCAAGCGCGTGGGCCATCGATACGGTGTCGAGATGATCGGAAGGAATCAGGTCGCCGAGTTCCGGGAAGCGTTCGCGCAGGCGGGCTTCGAAATTGGGCAGGTCTGAAATGGCGACTTCGGCACCTTCGCAGGTGACGATGGCCTGAATGGCGGTGTGCCGGCTCCACAGGTTGGGGCCACGCAGGGCACGAATGCGGGAAACGTCCATGACGCGTTATTCCTTGTTATTTCCGGGCGGGCGCCGGCTTCTTGGGTTGCGACTTCGTGGCAGGCTGCAGGATCAGCGATGCCGGGTCGGCCAGTTCAAGGCCGAATGTCTTCATGCCCGTCGTCATCACTTCCTTGCTCAGACCCATGGCCCAGCCGGCAGCGATACCGGCCAGCACGTTGGCAATGTTTTTGGCTTGCTTTGACTTGCCGATGTAGGGCGCATCGACCAGCCGGCTGAGGCGGATTTCGTCAGCCCCTGATCGCAGTACGACGCGCTTGTCAGAGACGGTGACGCCACGCTTGCCAGCAGCGATGTGGGCGAGCAAGGTCGGGTTGGCCGGATCGACGGCGAAGAAAATCACCTCACCATCGCACAGTTCGGCGAAGTCGGCGACCAGTTCATCCTCAGCGTTGAGCACGGCATGGCCACTGGGCAGCACGACATCGACCTGTGTCCGGTAGATCGAGCGCGGCGTGGTGTAGTACTCGCCGCCGGTCGGCTGGGTATCCCAGCGCGACAGGTCTTCGTCTTCGGAAACGATGTTGGTGACGATCCCGATCGAGCAGCGGTCGTAGGCCAGGCCCTCGCCAAGAATGACGGAGGCGCCGTTTTCGATGACTGCGGCCTGAACCGAGCGGTTCATGAGCAGGCGGCGACCGCCTTCCCAGTTGGCGGCGTTGGTTTTCTGGACATGGCGGCGATCGAGATAGATACCATCCTTGCAGGCCAGACCGGGATGCCGGCCGGAGAGGTAAATCAGGTGGGCGACCATCTTGGCGACGGCATTCATCCCGTGCGTGCCGGTGACGCCGACCAGTGGCACGCGGCCGTTTTCGCCCTGGGCGAACAGGTTGTCGACGATGGCCTGGCCAACCGGGCGCGGCTTGCCGATGCCCGGTTTGATGTGCATGAGCAGGCTGGGACCGGCGTTCACTTCAACGACGGCGCCACCTTGCTCGCCGAGCGGCCTGGACACATCCTGGCAGACGAGGTCGATGCCGGCGATGTCGAGACCGACGACGCGGGCGGCCAGGGCTACGACCTGCGCGGTTTCGGGATGGACTTCGTCGGTGCAGTCAAAGGCGTGGTTGGCGTTGCGCTGGATGAGCACTTCGCGGTCCTTGGACGGCACGCTGTCACCGGAAAGACCCTGGCGCTCCAGTTCGATGCGGGCGGCAGTGTCGATCTTGATGATTGATAGTGGATGCAGTTCGGTGGTGCCACGGCGCGGGTCGATGTTTACCTGGATGTCGATCAGTTCCAGTACGGTCGACTTGCCGTCGCCGGTCACGGTGATCAGGTCGCTGCGGTTGGCCGCAACCAGCTTGCCGCCGACAACCAGCAGGCGGTGTTCGATGCCCTGGATGGAGCGCTCGACCAGCACGCCGGAGCCTTCTTCGACGGCGATAGCGTAGGCTTTGCGTACATCGTCGGTGTTCATCAGGTCGATGAAAACGCCACGGCCGTGGTTGCCGTCGGTCGGCTTGACGACGACCGGGAAGCCGATGTCTTCGGCAGCGTCGCAGGCATCGTCTGCGCTGTCGACTTCGCGACCTTCGGGTACCGGTACGCCGACCGAGGAGATCAGCTCCTTGGTCAGATCCTTGTCGCGCGAAATGGTCTCGGCTATGGCGCTGGTCTGGTCGGTTTCGGCCGTCCAGATGCGGCGCATGGCGGCGCCGTAGCCAAGTTGTACGAGGTTGCCGTCGTCGAGCAGGCGGATGTGCGGGATGCCGCGCTTTTCGCCAGCCAGAACGATGGCTGCCGTCGATGGGCCGAGGTACTTGCGGTCGACCTTGCGGCGCAGCAGGCGGACCGCTTCGTCGAGATCGTAGGGCTCGTTGGCGATGGCGGCGAGCAGCAGTTCGCGGCCGACGTCGAGCGACATGCGCGTAACTTCTTCGTGGAAGTTGGACACGACCAGCTTGTAGACGCCGCGCGTCGTGGTTTCGCGGGTGCGGCCGAAACCGTCGGGCAGGCCGGCCAGGGTCATCAGTTCGAGGACGATGTGTTCGAGGATGTGGCCGGACCAGGTGCCTTCCTTGAGGCGGCGCAGGAAGCCGCCGTGTTCGCCGTAGTTGCAGCGATGCTCGACGAGGCCTGGCAGCCAGGCGCTCAGGCGCTCGTAAAGGCCGGGAATCTTGTCCGAGGGAAAGTCTTCAAGTTCGCCGATGTCGATCCAGGTCTCGATGACCGGGGGGTAGGTCCAGATGCTGGGGCCACGAAGCGAGATCGTGTCCTTGAAAATGATGTCCTTTTTTTTCGTCATGCTCTTGGCTCTGGCTCCGATGGCCTGCGGTGATGAATGTTTGATTTCAGCATTATTAACGCTTTCATCCGTTTGCGGCTGACCGTCGTTTAAAAATGTCACGCAACAGGACAAAGCGTTACAGAAAGCGGTCGAGAAGCTTGCGGCTGTGACGATCCAGCTTGCTCAGATCGCGGATCAGGAACTGGATTCCATGGGCGTCGGCGATGAGCAGACGGGTCTGGCTCAGGCGGCGGATGTCCTCCTCGCCTTTCAGGATCAGCTCGGCCTTGCCGCGATTGGTGACCAGTTGCCAGGTGCTCGGGCAGGCGAAGCTGGAAACCCCTTCGATGCGCTCAATTTCCGGCACGAACTCGCGGCTGGCGAGGTCGGCCTCGATCAGCTGGCCGATGGCCGGTGGCAGGTCGGCAAGCCGTTCGATCCAGGCCACTTCGTGGCCTTCGTAATTGACCAGCGACAGGCCTTCGTCCGGGGCGGCGATGGGGAAGGCGCGCACCGGGGTGACGCCTTCGTGGATGTCGCCATTTTCGGCCGTAAACACCAGTCGACCGTAGCTGTTGCGGCGCAGTTGGAAATTGGGGTTCGACATGGCTTCATTCCACATGGGCTTTTTGTTGTTCGGGGGCACGTGGCAGTTCCGGCTCGGTATCGACGTTGCGGGCCTGGGCCATGTACAGCTTGAAGTAGTGTCCCTCGGTCGCCATCAGTTCGTCGTGGTTGCCGATCTCGACGATCTTGCCGCGATCCATGACGACCAGCCGGTCGGCCTTGCGCAGCGTGCTCAGGCGGTGGGCGATGGCGATGGTGGTGCGGCCCTTGACCAGGTTGTCGAGCGCCTTCTGGATTTCCTT
>JAEUOG010000076.1 GCA_016790815.1 Dechloromonas sp. | reverse complement strand
GAAAAGCGCTTCTTGGCGCTGCTCTTGGTCTTCATCTTGGGCATTTGAATGCTCCTTAATGTCATGCCGTCAGGTGGTTCCCGGCGGGAACGCTTGCACTACCCGAAAGCACTTGTTTTGCCGCGGCGAACCGCGGGTACTTGCCTTGTTACTTTTTCTTCGCCGGCCCGATGATCATGATCATCTGACGACCTTCCATCTTCGGCATCTGCTCGACTGCACCTACTTCGTCGAGGTCTGCCTTGATCCGTTCCAGCTGACGCATACCGAATTCCTGATGCGCCATTTCGCGGCCCCGGAAGCGCAGGGTCACTTTGACCTTGTCGCCTTCTTCCAGGAAACGCGTCATGTTCCTGAGCTTGATCTGGTAATCGTTTTCGTCGGTGCCCGGGCGCAGCTTGATTTCCTTGACCTGCACCTGCTTCTGCTTCAACTTGGCTTCGTGAGCGCGCTTCTGTTCCTGGTACTTGAACTTGCCGTAGTCCATGATGCGACAGACTGGCGGCTTGGCGGTCGGCGCGATCTCAACGAGATCAACCCCCGCTTCTTCTGCCATGTGCAAGGCTTCGCGAATACTGACGATGCCAAGCTGTTCACCCTCTGCACCCTGGAGACGAATCTCCGGAACCGTGATTTCTTCGTTGAGGCGATGCGCCTTGTTCTGAGCTATGGTGAAACCCCCGAAAACAACAAAAATTAAGCCGTGCCACTCCGCGCCGCAACTTCGTTCTGAAGATGCTTGATCAGGTCATCAATGGACATCTGTCCGAGATCCTGACCACCGCGAGTACGCACGGCTACCAGACCGTCCGCTTTTTCCTTATCGCCCACAACGAGCTGATAAGGCAGCCGGTTCAAGCTATGTTCGCGGATTTTATAGGTAATTTTCTCGTTACGCAAATCCGCCTCGGCCCGGAAGCCCGCCGAATGCAGCTTTTGCGCAACATCGGTGGCGTAATCCGCCTGTTTTTCCGAAATATTCAGGACAACTGCCTGCACCGGTGCCAGCCAGAGCGGCAGCGCCCCGGAGAAATTCTCGATCAGGATGCCAATGAAGCGTTCCAGCGAACCGAGGATGGCCCGGTGCAACATGACCGGCACCTTGCGCGTATCGTCGGCGCCAACATATTCAGCCCCGAGACGACCCGGCATCGAGAAGTCGACCTGCATCGTGCCGCACTGCCATGAGCGGCCGATGGCGTCGCGGATGTGGAATTCAATCTTCGGACCATAGAAGGCGCCCTCGCCCGGCAGTTCAGTCCATTCCAGACCGGAAGCCCGCAGGCCCTGACGCAACGCGTCCTCGGCCTTATCCCAGACCTCATCGGAACCAACACGGCTATCCGGACGCAAGGCCAGCTTGACCGCGACATCGTTGAAACCGAAATCGGCATAGACCTTCTTGACCAGCGCATTGAAGGCGGTCACTTCGGATTCGATCTGGTCTTCGGTACAGAAGATGTGACCATCATCCTGCACAAAACCGCGCACCCGCATCAGGCCATGCAGAGCACCAGCCGGCTCGTTGCGATGGCAGGAGCCGAACTCACCGTAGCGCAGGGGCAGTTCGCGGTAGGAGCGCAGGCCGGCATTAAAAACCTGGACGTGACCCGGACAATTCATCGGCTTGACCGCGTAGTCACGGTTCTCCGACGAAGTCGTAAACATGTTGTCCTTGTAGTGCTCCCAGTGCCCCGACTTTTCCCACAGCGATTTGTCGAGAATCTGTGGGCAACGGACTTCCTGATACCCGTTGTTTCGATAAACGGCGCGCATGTAGCTTTCGATTTCCTGCCAGATCGCCCAGCCCTTCGGGTGCCAGAACACCAGGCCCGGTGCCTCGTCCTGCATGTGAAACAGGTCGAACTGCTTGCCGAGACGACGATGGTCACGCTTTTCGGCCTCTTCCAGCATGTGCAGGTAGGCGTCGAGGTCTTCCTTCTTGGCCCAGGCCGTGCCATAGATGCGCTGCAGCATCTCGTTCTTCGAATCGCCACGCCAATAGGCGCCGGCCACCTTCATCAGCTTGAAGACCTTGAGCTTGCCCGTCGTCGGCACGTGAGGGCCGCGACAAAGATCGATGAAATCGCCTTCGCGGTAGAGCGAAACCTGCTGATCAGCCGGAATGGCGCCGATCAGCTCGGCCTTGTATTTCTCGCCAAGATCAAGGAAGAACTTGACCGCGTCGTCGCGCGCCCAGACTTCGCGCGTTACCGGAATATCCTTCTTGGCCAGCTCAGCCATACGCTTTTCGATGGCAGCCAGATCTTCCGGGGTAAACGGACGCTTGTAGGCGAAATCGTAGTAGAAACCGCTTTCGATGACTGGGCCAATGGTGACCTGAGCATCCGGAAACAGCTCCTTGACGGCAAAGGCCAGCAGGTGGGCGGTCGAATGGCGGATCAGCTCCAGCCCCTCGGGGTCACGATCGGTAATGATGGCCAGATTGACACTTTTCTCGATCAGATACGAGGTATCGACGAGATTGCCATCAACCTTGCCACCCAGCGCTGCGCGGGCCAGGCCGGCGCCGATGCTGGCCGCCACTTCGGCGATTGTTACCGGCTGTTCAAAAGAGCGGATGGAACCATCGGGCAGTTTGATATCAGGCATGGCAAATATCCAGGCGAAAAAAAAGTGCGGGGGTGAGCCGCACTTTTTTGGTCAAACGAAGGCTGACTCGATTAGCGTTTCTGAACTGCAGTGCAAGTTCGGAAAATCATCAAATTCAGCTCCGTCAGGAATTTTGGTAGGCGGTATTGGAATCGAACCAACGACCTCCACGATGTCAACGTGGCGCTCTAACCAACTGAGCTAACCGCCTAAAGAAGCGCGCATTTTACAGACGCAGAAGCCGATGTCAACAGCCCTTCGCGATTTTTTGAGAAGGCAAGTACACTGCTTACCCTTGCAACGGAGAAAGCCATGAACGAAGGCTGGATTATTTTCGGCATCTGCCTGATTGTCGTACTGGGGGGTGCCCTGCCGCTCATACGGCCGCCGCGTAACGACACCCCCCCGCCGCCCCCCAAGGAAACACTGCGCGACTGGCGTAGTGAAAAATAAGGACAATTTGTGGAATCGCGCATTACCGAACTTGAAATCAAGATCAGCTATACAGAAGACCTTGTCGAAGAATTGAATCGCCTGGTTTTTCGCCAGCAGGAGCAGATTGACCTGCTCTTTCGTGAAATTCGCGCCTTGCGCGAACAGGCGCAAAACAACCAGCCGCCCGAGCAGCTCAGCCTGCGCGACGAACTTCCGCCGCATTACTGAGCATGTCGGCCCAAGCTCCGGTTTCCGTTCTTTACCACGCCGACTGTCTGGATGGATTTGGCGCCGCGTATGCTGCCTGGCGCCAGTTCGGCGATGCGGCCACCTATCGGCCAATGCATCACGGCGAGTCTTGGAAGCTGAACGACATTGCCGGCCATGCGGTTTTCATCCTCGACTTTTCGTTTCCGCCTGAGTTTCTCGAAACGATGGCGGCCATTGCCGATTCGGTCACCGAGATAGATCATCACGCTTCGGCACTGAAGGCCTGGGGCGACAAGTTGCAGGCTGGCGAGAACGGTCTGCGCACTTACCAGCACTCACAACTGCCGCTACGTGTCGTCTTCGATCTGGAAAAATCCGGTGCCCGTTTGGCGTGGGAGCATTTTCACCCTGAGACGCCAACACCGCTGACACTCCGGCACGTCGAAGAGCAGGACATGTGGCGTTTTACCCCGGACACGCGTCCATTCTGCCGCGCCCTGCGCCTGCTACCTTTTGACTTCGCAGTCTGGCATCAACTGGTGCTCGCCACGCCGAACGAAAGCGCCCCCCGCTATCTCGACATGCTTGCCCAAGGTGGAGCCATAGAGCAGTTTTATCAGCAGGAAGTATCGCGTCTGGCGCTCTGCGGGCTCCGCATGCCGGCCCAACTACGCGGCGAACCGATCGATGAATTGCAGGCGCAACGCCACGGACACTCGATCGTTACTGATGGTGACCTGGCCTGGCTGGCTGTTGCCGGTATTGCCATCAACGCCAACGCCCTGTTCGCCTCGGAACTGGGCAATTCGCTGGCCGAGCAAAGCGGCAGCTTCGGGCTGATCTGGCAATTATCCGGCGACGGTGAGGTCAAGGCCTCTTTGCGATCCAAGGGGAAGACCCTCGACGTCTCGGTGATCGCCACGCGCCATGGTGGCGGTGGCCATCCGAATGCTGCCGGTTTCCGGATGCCAGCCGACCAGTTTTTCAGCGAAGTGCTGAAAATGGTGCCCAGGAAGGGACTCGAACCCCCACACCTTTCGGCGCCAGAACCTAAATCTGGTGCGTCTACCAATTTCGCCACCTGGGCAGGCGGGGCGAATTCTAGCACCGACTGAGCCGCAATCTCCAGAGCAGACCACGATGTCCGTTGATCACTACGAAAATTTTCCTGTCGCCTCGCTGCTCGTACCGGCGAAATTGCGCCGGCCGATCGAGGTGATCTACCGCTTTGCGCGCAGCGCCGACGATATTGCCGACGAAGGCGACGCGTCGTCAGAGGAGCGCCTGGCCGGGCTAAACGCCTATCGGGCCGAACTGGACCGCATCGCAGCCGGCAGCGTGCCGCAGACGCCGCTGTTCGTTGCGCTGGCCGAAGTTATCGCCGCGTACAAGCTACCCATCCAGCTTTTCCGCGATCTGCTCGATGCCTTCGCTCAGGACATCGTGAAGACGCGCTACGCCGATTACCCGGAATTGCTCGACTACTGCCGCCGTTCGGCCAATCCTGTCGGGCGACTGGTGCTGCATCTGTTTGGCCGCACCGAACCGGAACATCTCGAGCAATCCGATTGCATCTGCACCGCCCTGCAGTTGATCAACTTTTGGCAGGATGTTGCGGTCGACTGGAAAAAAGACCGGATTTACATACCGCACACCGACTTCCCGCGTTTTCGCGTCTCCGAGGACGACATCGCGCAGAGCCGCTGGTCGGCCAACTGGGCGGCGCTCATGGATTTCGAGATCGACCGGGCGACGGCCCTGATGACGCGCGGTGCCCCGCTGGTTCACGCCCTGCCCGGCCGCCTCGGCTGGGAAATTCGGCTGACCATGCAGGGCGGATTGCGCATTCTTGAGCGCATCCGGCGGGTGCGCGGTGACGTTTTCACACGCCGGCCGAAGCTCGGCAAATGGGATTGGATCGTTCTGGCTGGTCGATCCATTAGAATGTGACCCCATGAATCCCGACCAGTACTGCCAAGAGAAGTGCGCCAAAAGCGGCTCCTCCTTCTACTACAGCTTCCTGTTTCTGCCCTTGCCGCGCAGGCGCGCCATCATGGCGCTCTACGCCTTCTGCCGTGAAGTCGATGACGTCGTCGATGAATGCAACGACGTGTCGATCGCCTCGACCAAGCTCGCCTGGTGGCGCCAGGAAATTGAACGCGTCGCCGAAGGTAAACCGCAGCACCCGGTCGGTCTGGCTCTAGCCGGGCTCGACAAGAGCATCAACCTGCCGAAAGAGCAGTTGCTCGAGATCATCGACGGCATGGAGATGGACCTCACGCAGTCACGCTTTCTCGATTTCAAAGGCCTGTCGCTCTACTGCTACCGCGTGGCCAGCGTCGTCGGCCTGCTCGCCGCCGAAATCTTCGGCTACACCGACCGCCAGACGCAGAAATACGCCCACGACCTCGGCATGGCTTTCCAACTCACCAACATCATTCGCGACATCGGCGAAGATGCCCGGCGCGGCCGCATCTACATCCCGATGGATGAACTCAAGCAGTTCAACGTGCCCGCCGCCGACATCCTGAACAGCAAGTACTCCGACAACTTCACGGCCCTCATGCAATTCCAGTATGAACGCGCCGAGAAGTATTACGAGCAGGCTTTTGCCCAATTGCCGGCCGTCGACCGCAAGAGCCAGCGCCCCGGCCTGATCATGGCGGCGATCTATCGCACCGTGCTCGACGAAATCAAGCGCGAGAACTTCCAGGTGCTGCACCAGCGCATTTCGCTGCCGCCGACACGCAAGCTGTGGCTGGCGCTCAAAACCTGGATCAAGGGCTGAAGCCTTGAAAGTCGCCGTCATTGGTGGCGGCTGGGCGGGCATTGCAGCCGCCGTGGAGCTGACATCAGCCGGCGCCAAAACGATGCTGTTCGAAGCGGGCCGTGCGCTCGGTGGACGGGCGCGGGGCGTCGAGATCGATGGTCGCCAACTGGACAACGGGCAGCACATCGTGCTCGGCGCCTATCGCGAAACGCTGGCGCTGATGCGTCGGGTCGGTGCCGATCCCGACCAACTGTTCGACCGTCGCCCGCTTCAGGTCATCGATAACACCGGTTTTCGCCTGGCGCTGCCCCGCCTGCCGGCACCGCTCAACGTTGCCTGGGGATTGCTGACTGCTTCTGCGGTCGACTGGAAAGAAAAGCTTAAAACCGCGTGGTGGATGGATGGCATCAAGCGCCAAGGGTTCCGGCTGCCACGGGAAATGACGGTCGCCGTGTGGCTCGACGATGCCGGCCAAACCGGCACCCTGCGCCGCCATCTGTGGGAACCGCTCTGCCTGGCCGCCTTGAATACGCCGGCCGAACGCGCCTCTGCCCAACTGTTCGCCAACGTGCTGCGCGACAGCCTGGGGAGTTCGTGTCGAGAAGATACCGATCTGTTGCTACCACGCACCGATCTTGGCCAACTGCTGCCGGAACCGGCCGGACAGTGGTTGCGGGCCAAGGGTGCCGAAATACGTCTGGGCACCCGTGTCGGCAAGGTCACGGCAACCGAAAACGGCATCGAGATTGACGGCGAACCCTTCGCCGCCGCCATCATCGCCACCGCTCCACAGCATGCAGGGGCCCTGTGGCCCGCGGCCGCCACGAACTATGCCTACGAGCCTATTGCCACGGTCTACCGGGAATTCGAGCCAAGAATGAAATCCGTTTTCCCGCTGAGCAACATGCTCGGCGGCCATAGCCAGTGGGTCGTCGAGCGCAGCGGTGGCTTGCTTGCCTTCGTGCTGAGCGGACACGGCGCATGGGAGAACCTTGATGACACTGCGTTGGTGGCGGCACTCGATGCCGAATACACAATCCCTGCAGGTGGCTGGCACAGGGTGATCCGAGAAAAGCGCGCAACCTTCTCCGCTGTTCCGGGCCTGAGCCGTGGCGACTTCGCAACATCCAGCCCACGCCTGTTCCTGGCCGGCGACTACACCTGGTCCGACTATCCAGCCACGCTCGAAGGCGCGATACGCAGCGGGCTTCGCGCCGCACAAGGTGTTTCAGCAACCCTGGCCTGATTCGCTCGCCGTACAAGAGAACACATCAGGCACCAATGTTGGCGTGGCGTTGAGCGCAAGTTCTGCAGCCGCTGTCGGCTGGCGGGAAGCGGCAGCGTCACAATGTCAACGGTGCGTGCAATTCCAGCCACGAAGTATAGAATCCGAGATATCCAATTGGGCTAATTGCATCACCCTCCCGAGTATGACAAAGACGAGTAGCCCCATGAACCTTGCGACATATCCAGTAATATCGAGAACCGCCGCTATCCGTCGCATGGGTTTCAGAATCAGCTTCGATGCCCTGCTGGTAGTCGCGTGCCTGCTCACCCAGACAGCCGCGCACGGGCAGGAAGTCAGCTACACGGTCCAGCCGGGAGACAATCCGTGGCGCATCGCTTTGCAGCATCTCAAGCCCGGAATGCTCAATGCCCTGGTCGAGCACAACGGCATCACCAATCCTTTGCGGATTGCTCCAGGCACAACCCTGCGTATTCCGAAAGACTGGCTGTTTCGGGGCTCACGACCGGTTTCAGTCATCGACGTCAGCGGTCAAGCCGTTTCGGTTTCCGGCCGAGGTACAGAAAAGGAACTACAGGCCGGTGACCGAATACCTGCCCAAAGCCGGATTCGTACGCGGGAACAAGGCAGCGTCACGCTCCAGTTTTCCGATGGCTCTCGCGTGCTGGTCGGCGAAAAAAGCGACGTACGCCTGCAGAAGAACAGTTTCGTACCGCTGGCCGAAGGTCGCGACATCCGCCTCAATGTTCCAACTGGCAAGGTGGAAAACGAGGCGCGAAACCAGGAAAAACCCAACGGGCGCTTCGAAATCAGAACGCCATCCGGCGTCGCCGCCGTTCGTGGCACGCGTTTCCGGCTCACCAGTGCCGCCCGCGATACCCGCACCGAGGTGCTCGAAGGCAAGGTCGCTGTCTCAGACAAGCGCGGCACCACAATACCAGTGCCAGCCGGCTACGGCATGGCATTGCAGAATGGCCGCAGCGTTGCCAGCCAGCCCCTGCTCAAGGCGCCGTCGGTTGGACCGGGCACGATGACCGTCGAGCAACTTCCGATCGACCTGCCGATGCAGCCCGTTGCTGGCGCGGTAGCCTACCGAACGCTGGTCTCCTCCCCCGGTACGCTCACCGCTATCCTGTCCGACCAGAAGACCACTGCCGCTGCCATGCGCATACGCGACGTTCCGGATGGTGACTATCAGTTGCGCGTGCGGGCTATCGACCAGAACGGACTGGAAGGCGAGGAAACCCAGCGCCCGCTGAGCATCAACGCCCGGCCTGGCGCCCCTTTCCTGATCAGCCCGACTGCTGATGCCGGCATATCAACTCCACGTCCCGGTTTCAGCTGGGCGCGTAATACAGCGGCCAGCAGCTACCACTTCCAGCTCGCTACCAACCCAGGCTTCCAGCCAGTCCTGATCGATGCCCCCAACCTCACCGAACCCTCCTTTCAGCCGGATGCCGAGTTGCCAGAGGGCGGCTACTTCTGGCGCCTGGCCGCTGTATCTTCGAGCGAAGGTCGGGGACCGTTCAGCCCTGCCGAATCGTTCCGGCGCACGCCGGCAACGCCGGGCATGGTCAGCTTCAACAACGAACAGCAGGCCGTGCGCTGGCAAAAATTGGCCGATGCCCGCTATCAGGTACAGGTAGCCGACAATCCCGGCATGGAAAAACCGGTCATCGACCGCATGCTGGAAGACAACCAGCTCGTACTTCAGGAGCTTTCAGCGGGAACCTATTTCGTTCGCGTCCAGACGCTCGGGGCCAGCGGACTGCGCAGCCAGTGGAGCGACACCCAGTCATTTCACGTGACCTCAGGCTTCAAATGGGAGTATCTGCTGCTCCCGCTCCCGTTGCTCCTGCTGCTTTAGAGAGCCCTGATCATGCCATCGCGCTGGCGGAAGTTCATCGACCCGCGCGGGAATTACCCGCTGCAACAGCTATTTCTGCCAGCCGCCATTCTGCTCGCCCTCTGCCTGCTCCCGATCGCGCTTGTCTCCCGCCTCGATCTGCTGGCCTACGACCTTCTGTCTCGCTCGCTGGGCAAGCCATCGGCACCGGCGCAGGCTGTCGTGATCGCCATTGACGACGCCAGCCTGCAGCGTTTCGGCCCTTGGCCATGGCCACGCCAGCGCTATGCCGACCTGCTTGAAAAACTGGATGCAACCCAGGCAAGTAGCGTCAGCTTCGCCATTCTCATGGATAGTCCGGCTCATGATCCTTCCGGCGACGCCGCTCTGGCAAGCCGCATCCGCCAAAGTCCTGCGGTCATCCTGCCCGTTTTGCCGGCAGCCTCGGCAAGCCGTCAAGGTATCGAGGCGCTTCGCTCAATGGAAATTCTTCGCCAGTCTGCCAGCGAGGGTCATGTCGACGTCGAAGTCGATGCCGACGGTCTGACGCGCCGTGTATTTCTGACTGCCGGCGTCGACGGCCTGTGGTGGCCAGCACTGGCTGAAGCAGCACGCCAGAGGATGCCAGCGCCGTCAGCCGCCCGAGTGCCGTCGCGAATGGCGCCCGAACGACACCAACAGGCTGGTACATGGCAGCGCGATGCCGAGGTGCTGCTACGCAACGACCGGATCGGCCACATACCGACCATCCCGTACGGCGCGGTGATCGATGGCAGCGTTCCGGCCGACGACTGGCGTGGCAAAGCCGTATTCGTGGGCGCAACGGCGACTGGCGCACATGGCGGGCTGGCCATGGCCAACCATGAGAGCGGCGTGCTGGTACCGGCTGTCGAATACCACGCGCGGGTGTTCGAAGCCCTGCAGCAGGGTGCCGTCATCAGGCCACAAGGCGTTCCCGCCACCCTGCTGCTCGGTGCAACCATGCTCCTGATCGCCCTGAGTGCAAGCAGAGGCCTTACTCACCACTGGAGCCCGTTGCTACTTGGTTTTTGCCTCATTCCCGGACTGGTCTCGTTCGCCCTCATCCACACGTTTGCCATCTGGATTCCACCCACGGCAGCTAGCGGGGCAATGTTCGCATTGGCGCTGGGATTGATCTGGCGCCAGATAGATGACTTCGAGCAGGCTGGTGATTTGTTGCTTAGCCGTACGCGGGTTGCCATGGAATCGATCGCAGATGGCGTGATTCTGATCGATGCCGAAGGCCGTATTGAACAAGTAAACAAGGTCAGCACCCGTCTGCTTGGCAAGAGCCGGAACAGCCTGAAGGGGCAGCCCTGCGCCGATATGCTCGGCGTATCCGACAAGTTGATGCATGGGATCAGCAACTGCCTGAAACAGAACCACCCGGTTGTGCTCGGCGAGCCGATCAACCTGCCGGTCATACCATCCTGCACCGTGCGTGTTTCGATTGGCCCCGTCACAGGGCGAGACGGAAATTCGCGGGGTGCCATTCTCGTGCTCAGCGACATCACCGCTCTGGTGCTCGCCGAAAACCGCCTGAAACACCAGGCAACGCACGACCCGCTTACCGGGTTGCCCAATCGGACCTTGATCCATGATCGCCTCCAGCAACTTCTTGCCAGCATGCAGCGACGACGGAATGGCGTTGCCGTACTCTTCCTCGACCTCGACCGCTTCAAGCCGATCAATGATGGCGCCGGACACCAGATTGGCGACAATGTCCTGCGCACGGTCAGCCACCGCCTGCGCACTGCCTGTCGGGCGGAAGACACTGTCGGGCGTTGGGGCGGCGACGAATTCGTGATCCTGTTGAGCGGCGATGACTCGCTGGAAAGTTTCCAGCTGGTTGCCCGCAAGTTGATCGACGAGATCAATCACACGATCACCATCGACGACAGCAGCTACCATCTGGGCGCCAGCATTGGGATTGCCCTCGCCCCGAGCGACGCTGACAGTGCCGAAGAACTGATCCGTCTGGCAGACCTTGCCATGTACCGTGCCAAGTTGGCCGGCGGCGACCGGGTCGCCTTGGCCTCGCCGGACATGAACAAGCGCAGCAGCCAGCGCCTCGCCATCGAGGTAGACCTGCGCCAGGCGATCAAGCGCGGCCAATTCGAAATCCACTACCAGCCGCAGGTTTCAATCGACACTCACCGCCTGACCGGTCTGGAGGCGCTGATTCGCTGGAACCGCCCGGGATTCGGCGAGATACCTCCCGACCAGTTCATTCCGATCGCCGAAGAGTCCGGCCTGATCAACGACATCGGCAACTGGGTACTGAACGAAGTCGGACGGCAGATTCGTGCCTGGCGAGAAGCGGGAGCACCCGAAATACCGGTGGCCATCAACGTATCAGCCCGCCAGTGCCAGGATCCGACGCTGGTCGGCAGCATTCGCCAGATGCTCGAGAAATTCGAAATTCCGGCCAGCCAGATTGAAATTGAAATTACCGAGACTGCAGCCGTCCAGAACATGGAGCACATGACCGGCCTGCTCCGCGAACTGGCCAGCATTGGCCTCAGGCTGGCCATCGACGACTTCGGCACGGGGTACTCTTCACTGGCGCATCTCAAATGCCTGCCGATCAGTGTTCTGAAAATTGACAAATCCTTCGTCAGCGGCACCCCGAACAACCACGAAGACAGTTCGATCTCCCGCGCCACGATTGCGCTAGCCCATTCGCTGGGGATGAAAGTCGTTGCCGAGGGAGTTGAAAACGAACCGCAACGAGCCTTTCTCGATACCGAGAACTGCGATATTGCCCAAGGCTTCCTGTTCAGTCGGCCAATCCCCGCGGCCGACACGCTGCACCTGCTTCTCCAGGTCGGGAGCCACCCCATAGCACCATCCCTGCTCCACCCAAAGGGCGACAGCACTCCGGGCGATTGACGTCACGATTTCTGCGGTCGACCGCAGAAATCGGTCAAATTTGAAATGGTCGAGCTGAAACAACATGGTTGCTGCAATGCCGCGAGAGTCTCCTGCCTGACGCTGTCCGATTCGCCGCAAGCGCTTCTGTGACTGTTGCCGCAAGATTCCTGAACGACGAGGCAATTTGGTTGCATCTGCGCAACTTGCTCGCAATTCGAGCAGATTTCTTGCGCGACAAAGGACGCCTCGAAGATCGGTGTTTCTACCCCCGGGAAGGCGACTAACGTGGATACATTGTTGCGATTAGCATACTAACAATAAATCACATATTGTTGATTTCTATGCTAAAATATGAAAATAATATCATTTTTGTAGATTTAATTGAGGGGTATATCACTATGCTTCGGGAACACAACCATCAGGCCACGCTGTCTAGAGTAGCCATCAGCGTTCTCCTTGCCCTAGGCTCAACACTGGCATTCGGATCGAACGACGACCCGTTTTTCGACCTTGATCTCCAGGAAGTTCTGAACCTGGAAATCACATCGGTATCCAAAAAACCGCAGACGGTTTCGCGGGCGGCGGCCGCCGTTTTTGTCATTACCAGCGACGATATCCGGCGCTCCGGTGCCAGTTCCATCCCCGAACTGTTGAGGATGGCACCAGGCATCCAGGTAGGGCAAATCAGCAACAACACCTGGGGCGTCAGTTCCCGCGGCATGGACGGCCGGTTTACCAACAAACTGCTCGTACTCGTCGATGGCCGGAGCATCTATACGCCAACTTTCTCCGGCGTTTACTGGGACGTTCAGGACACCGTTCTCGCCGACATAGAGCGTATCGAAGTCATTCGTGGCCCCGGCGCGGCAATTTGGGGGGCCAACGCGGTCAACGGCGTGATCAACATCATCACCAAATCTGCCGCTGCAACCCAGGGAGGCCTGGTCGAGGCATCAGCCGGCAGCTCGGATCGCGGCACGGGTTCTGTTCGCTATGGCGGCAAAGTTGGAGAAATCGGCCACTGGCGTCTTTATGCCAAGGGCTTCGAACGCGAGGGCTCCCTTGTTGAATCCACAGGTGCACGGGGCAACGATTTCTGGCAACAGCAACGCGTCGGATTCCGTACCGACCTGACCCCCAGCGGACGTGATGCGGTAACGGTACAGGGCGACTTCTATGAAGGTCGATCCGGCGAGTCCGCCTTCCTCAACAAACTCAGCGCCCCCTACAACATCCTGACCGGAACCACCCAGACCGTCTCCGGCGGCAACCTGCTCGGTCGCTGGCAGCGTGATCTCTCCGCTACTGACTCATTCACTGTGCAGGGCTACTTCGATCATACGAAACGTGACTGGCCTGCTCACGTGAACGAAGTCCGCACCACCTATGACGTCGATTTCCAATACCGCACGAAGCGCCTGAGCGGACACGACCTCGTCATCGGTGCCGCATACCGGCTGAGCGAGGACGAAATGAGCGCGTCTTACACCGGCATCCCGTCGAATACGTTGCAGTTCTCCACATTCATCCCCGCGTCCTCCAGCACGTCGCTCTACAGCGTTTTCATTCAGGACGACATTTCATTGTTACCCAAGGAACTGGTGCTGACGCTAGGCACCAAGCTCGAACACAATGACTACTCCGGCCTTGAACACCAGCCGAATGCCAAACTACTGTGGACGCCCAGCGAAACAACCACGTTGTGGGGATCCGCCGCTCGTGCGGTCCGTACGCCCAGCCGCATCGACGCAGGCGGCATGGTCAACCAGACGGTACTGCCCCCGTTTACTTCGAGAAACCCACTAAACTTGCCTGTACTGATTACGGCACAAGGTCGTGTCGAGACAGAAACCGTGGTTGCCTACGAGGCTGGCTGGAAACAGCGAATCACACCAACACTCAGCACTGATCTTGCCCTTTTCCACAACAGGTACACCGATCTGCGAACCGGCTTGTTTGGTACTGCCGTGTGCCAGCCTTCGGGCACCCCTGTTTCGACTTTCTGTTTTCTCGCTCCTGGCCAAACCTATGTCCAGCAACCCACCAGTGGTGGCAATCTCGCAGTTGGACAGAGCTACGGGATGGAACTGTCAGCCGACTGGCGAGTCCGTCCTGACCTGCGCTTCCAGTTTGCCTGGACCGAACTGCGCATACGCATGAAAGAAGAACCCAGCGCGTTCACAACCGATCGCGAAGGCAGCACCCCCAAACACCAGCTCGGGCTGCGCATGGCCTGGAATCCGCGATCGGATATCGACGTCGATCTCTGGCTGCGCCATGTCAGCAAACTACCATTGATTGCCGAGGGCGTTCCCACCGTTCCTGCCTACAACGAAGCGGACATACGTCTGGCCTGGCGGCCTTCAAAGGATTTGGAACTCGCCCTGATCGGACGCAATCTCCTGCACAAACGCCACAAGGAGTTTGCCTCGGAACTGCTCGACGTTCAGCAAATGCAGATTGAGCGCGCCGTTATGGGTCGCCTGAGCTGGAAGTTCTGACCAGATCAGAAACGCACCAAACAGCCTCCCAAGCATGCGATCCTTTCGTAGCCTAGCCACCGCCGCCCTGTCAGCCATCTTGCTGATGTCGGCGAACGTCTGGGCACAAACGGTGCCGCGGGAGGAGCGCATCAAGGCGGCCCTGCTATTCAAGCTCGTCAAGTTTGTCGAGTGGCCGGCAACCGCACTATCAGGCAGTGCCCCACTGCAGCTGTGTGCCTTTGGCAACTCGGGCGTTGCCGACGCACTGGCGGCAGCGGATGGAAAGCCGGCACGCGATCGAATTGCCAAGTTCCGCAAACCGGACTCTCTTTCTGCGAATGATCTTAAGGGTTGCCACGTTCTATACATTCCCGCCGGCACTCGTGATATTGCCAGCGGCGTACCTCCCACCCTGCGCAATCGTGGCGGCGGACTGCTCACGATCAGCGATCAACCGGACTTTGCCCGACGCGGCGGCATGATCGGACTCAGTCAAGGCGAGAACAAGATGACATTCGAAATCAACCTGCGTATCGCCCGCGAAGCCGGGATAGAGCCCGGCGCACCTTTGCTGGAGTTGGCAACTGTCGTAGACTAGGGGCATGAACTTGCCCTCCCCGGCCTCATCAACCAACGCTTCGATCAGCGAGAAACTTCGGCGCCTGATCTGGATGACTGTTGGAGGTGCCTTGGTCTTCGTGGCGTTTGCGTTCGCCGCTTTTCAGTTCTGGTCCTTTCACACAGCCATAACCGAACGTCTCTCGGCAATATCGATGGTGCTGTCCAGCAATGTCAAGGCAGCGCTTGAATTTGACGAACCTCGCCAAGCAGCCAAGCTACTCGAATCACTTTCAGCCGAGCAGGATATTTCGTCGGTATTCGTCCTCAACAAGGAGGGTGATTTCTTCGCCGGCCACGGCATGCAGGCATCGGGAGCATCTGCCGATAGCCGACGCGACCCCTGGCTCAAGGAAAACATCGAGGCCAAGGCACAGGCATTTCGCTTCCAGCTGGATGCCATCGATCACATATCGCCTATCTTGATGTATGGCGAAACCATCGGTTTTCTGCACCTCCACGCCACGCCCAAGCGCTTCTACAAGCAGCTCGCATTCAGCATCCTGATCATTATCGGCGTCACCATCCTCTCCGCCTGGTTTGCCCTTTTCTGGGCGCAGCGCCTGCAACGCAGGATTGTCGAGCCTATTTTTCATCTTGCCGACTCCATGCGCCGGGTAAGCAACGAGCAGGATTTTTCGTTGCGCGCGCAGAAGGAAGACGATGACGAAATCGGTCAGTTGACCGAGGGTTTCAACCGAATGCTGGCGCAGATCGAAGAACGAGACCGCGAACTCGCCAATGCCAACGAAGGCTTAAAGACCGCTTTCGCCGAGGCGAATCGGGCAAAAGCACACGCAGAAGAGGCAACCAAATCGAAATCCATGTTCCTGGCAAACATGAGCCACGAAATTCGCACGCCGATGAACGGTGTGCTCGGCATGATCGAGATATTGCTCGATTCGCCACTTCAGGAAGAACAACGACGCCAGGCTGAAACCGCACTCCGCTCCGGGCAGGCGCTGGTCAACGTGATCAGCGACATCCTCGATTTCTCAAAGATCGAGGCCGGCAAGCTCGAGCTCGACCCAATCGACTTTGACTTGCGCGACATGACGGAAGACGTGGTCGGACTCTTTGCCGAAGCCGCGCAAAATAAAGGGCTTGAAATCAGCTACCGGATATCGGAGGGCGTCCCCCTGTGGGCCAACGCCGATTCTGGTCGTCTGCGGCAGATTCTGTCCAACCTGCTCAGCAATGCCATCAAATTCACCGAGCGCGGCGAAGTCAAACTGAATATCACGGCCCAAACAGGCGCTGACAATCAGAGCGCGCTCCGTTTCGAAGTCCAGGACACCGGAAGAGGCATCAGCGCCGACAAACAGGCTGCCGTGTTTCATGAGTTCGATCAGGGAGAGGTCAGCACGGCGCGCCACTATGGCGGCACCGGACTTGGTCTGGCCATTGTTCGCCACCTGTGCCGATTGATGGGCGGCGATGTTGGCGTGATCAGCAAGCCGGGGGTCGGCAGTACATTCTGGTTTCATATCAAGGCGGGCGTGGCCGCTGAACAGCACCCGGCAGAATTCGAACAGGATGGTGGCGGACTTCAGGGACGTCGCGTTCTGGTTGTCGATGACAATTCGACCAATCGCGAAATCATGCTCGTCCATGCGCAAGGATGGGGCATGGCAGCCGATGCTGCCGCCGATGGCTATGAGGCCCTGGACAAGTTGCGCAAGGCGGCAAGTTGTGGCCAGCCCTACGATATTGTGTTGCTCGACATGCTGATGCCGGGAATCAGCGGTATCGAGCTAAGCAGGGAAATACGCGCGGAGGCGGAAAGCCTCGGAAACATCCGCATCGTCATACTGACCTCCCTCAACCGGAGTGCCACCAACCGCAATGCACGTGACGCTGGCGTAGACAAATATCTGGTCAAACCCGTACGCAAGTCCCAGATGTTCGATGCCATGCACGTTGCGCTTGGACTCAAGCCCGATGACAGCCATGGAAACGTCAATGGCGATGAGCAACCGGACACGCTGGTTGCGCTCAAAGTGCTGCTGGTGGAAGACAACCCGGTCAATCAGGAAGTCGCCGGCACCATCCTGCGCCGCTTCGGCTGCGACGTAGCAATTGCCGAAGGCGGTATCGACGGCGTCAGGGAGGCCACGACAAAACATTGGGACATCATCCTCATGGACTGCCAGATGCCGGACATGGACGGTTTCGAGGCGACGCGCCGAATCCGCGCGTGGGAGGCTGAACAGGCTGCCAACGGCACACACTTGCCACGAATACCGATCATCGCGCTGACTGCCAATGCCATGCGCGGCATCCGGGAGGAATGCCTGGCAGCCGGCATGGATGACTACGTGACCAAGCCGTTCAGACAGCGGCACCTGTTCGACACCATGAGCCGTTTCGTCGCGGTCGGCTCCACCGATGACCTGCCCGTCGAACCGGAACCCATTTCTGCCGAAGCGAACTCGAACCAGGTACTGAACCCGGCCGGACTGGAAACCTTCCGCAGCATGGACCGATCCGGGAAAGGCCTGTTCGTCGGCCGAGTGATCAAAGCCTATCTCGCAGACTCCCCGAAGCAGATGGCTAACGCAAAGGACGCCCTGGCTTCAGAAAATCATCAGGCCCTTCGACTAGCCGCCCACACAATGAAATCGGCAAGCGCGACGGTCGGGGCCGACCGCCTTGCTGCCATCTGCCGTGACATCGAAAGCCAGGCAATTCAGGGCCAGCTTGATGGTGTGGATGTCAAACTTGCCGAAGCATCCGGCCTGCTGGAACAGGTCATCGCAGAATTGCAGGAATTGCAACGCCGCGAATCGGCGACGTAGCCGGGCAACGCTGCCGACTGTCACCAGAGGCAGAACGGACTGTGACGATAGCCGACAGCAGGCACTGCTACGGTCAACCCCGAAAAACAGCCAAAACTCAAACAAGCATCCTGACTGATCTTGAGCACCATCCCGGCTGAGATGCGTCATCGTTGCCCAGACCACGAACCATTCAAGCGGACAAAAGCGTCGGCCAGTTGAAGCGTCGCTGCCTGCATTGCCGGGTGGTAGGGATCGTGCCCGACGCCCTCGACCCAGGTGCGCCCCGCATTCGGCAGATTATCCAGCAACACGGCGGTCGCACTGGCCGGGCAAACGTGGTCGACCAGACCTTGCAGAATGTGAATCGGCACATTGGCCGCCGCAATACACTTAGCAGCCGCCAGCACGCCGCCCGCTGAAACAAAGCATGCGTGGCGGAAATAATGCAGTTGCAAGCGATAGCGCTGCTGCAACAAATCGATATCGGCTGGCGTCAGGGCACGACTCGGCAACCTGGCCAGTGCGCATTCCCAGACATGCCAGGCGGTGACATGTGCCGCCAATGCTGCCGGCAGCGCGCGGTCGAAGCGCTCAGCCAGCCAGGGCAGCATGGCGCCCGGCGCATCCGGCACACCAAGCGCGGCCCAGCCTTGCCATGCGTAAGGATGATGCTGGCGGGCGCCGCCAAAGAACCAGTCGAGATCAGCCGCCCGAGCCAGGAACGGGTTGCGCAGCAGCAGGCCACTGAGCTGCGCGGGGTGTGCCGCCGCGTACAGAAGGCCGAGCGTGGCACCCCACGAACCGCCCATGACCAGCCAGCGGTCAATGCCCAGATGCCTGCGCAAAACCTCGATGTCGTCGATCAGTGCCGGCGTCGTATTTTCCTCGCAGCCCCCGGCCGGCAGGCTTTTTCCGGCTCCGCGCTGGTCGAGCAGGACGACGCGATACTCGGCCGGATCGAAGAAGCCAGCCATCAGCGGCGAGCAGCCGGAACCGGGGCCGCCGTGCAGGATCAGCACGGGCATCCCGGCCGGCACACCGCGCTGTTCGTAGTACAGACGATGGCTGCCGGAGACCGCCAGCCAGCCACTATCGAACGGTGGCGACGGGGCATGCAAGGTGGCGGAAGCGGCAGTCATGCCGGCCATTCTAAACACCACCAACACCCGCCAGACGGGCGCGACCCGAATCTCATGAAAATCACGAGGGAGTAGTCATGAATTCAGCGGGGCAGGAATTCGGTCGCGACGCGATAGTTCAATCCAGTCCGCCGCATCGCTGAAAACGGCGGACAACCGGCAGCCTGTGCCGCCGGACGTTCAATCCATAACGGAGACTATCTAAATGAAATGGGAAACCCCGACTGCTTGTGACTTCCGCTTCGGCTTCGAAATCACGATGTACATCGCCGCCCGCTAAGGGACGCGCTGATTAATCAGTTTGTCGTTCCCGCGTAAGCGGGAACCCAGGGAAGACAACGAACTGGATCCCCGCCTACGCGGGGATGACAATTTTCTGGCTTGAGTGCGAACACATGAAACTGATCATTCTCGGCGCGTCGGCTGGCGGTGGCTTCCCGCAGTGGAACTGCAACTGCCGCAATTGCGCCGGCCTGCGCGACGGTAGTGTCCGCGCCAAACCGCGCACCCAGTCATCAATCTGCGTCAGTACCGACGACGGCCAGGACTGGACCCTGCTCAACGCCTCGCCCGACGTCCTGCAGCAGATCAAGGCAACGCCTGAACTGCAGCCGAACCGCGCCCTGCGCGACACCGGCATCGGCGGCATCCTCCTCGTTGACGGCCAGATCGACCACGCCACCGGCCTCTTCATGCTGCGCGAGCAGAAATCGAAGATGCCGCTGTGGTGCGCCGAGCCGGTCTACGAAGACCTGACCACCGGCAACCCGGTTCTCAAGGTGCTGGAACACTACTGCGGCGTCGACCATCACGACCTTCCGCTTGATGGCTCCACCTTCGCCATGCCGAAAGTACCCGGCCTCGAATTCTCCGTCCTGCCGCTGTCCAGCAAGGCGGCCCCCTACTCGCCGCACCGCGAAATCTCGGTGGATGGCGACAACGTCGGCGTCAGCATCACCGACCTGACCAGCGGCCACAAACTGTTCTACGCCCCGGGCCTCGGTGCCCGCACGCCGGAAGTCTTCGCCCGCATGGTCGAAGCCGATTGCGTCATGGTCGATGGCACCTTCTGGACCGACGACGAAATGATGGCCGCCGGCCTGTCCACCAAGACCGCCCGCGACATCGGCCACCTGCCGCAATCCGGCCCCGGCGGCATGATGGACTGGCTGGATGAGCTGCCGAAAAACGTGCGCAAGATCCTCATCCACATCAACAACACCAATCCCATCCTCGACGAAAATTCGCCGCAGCGCGCCGAACTGACCCGGCGGGGCATCGAGGTTGCCGAAGACGGCACCCGCATCACCATTTAAACGAGAGACAGCCATGATCCGAGCCGACATCCTTGCCGAATCCCACGACGCCGACGACGGCCGCCCGGCCTGGAGCCGGGAAGAATTCGAAGCGCAGTTGCGCGAGAACGGCAAGGCCTACCACATCCACCATCCGTTCAACGTCATGCTCAACACCGGCCATGCCACGCCCGAGCAGATTCGCGGCTGGGTGGCCAACCGCTACTACTACCAGATCGCCATTCCGGTGAAGGACGCGGCGATCATGGCCAACTGCCCGGACCGCGAAGTGCGCCGCGGCTGGGTGCAGCGCATCCTCGACCATGACGGCTTCGAATACGGCCTGCCGAATGGCGAAAAAATGCTCGACGCCGGCGGCATCGAAGCCTGGATCCGCCTCGGCGAAGCCGTCGGCCTGAGCCGCGAGGAAATCGTCGACCTGCGCCACGTGCTCCCCGGCGTGCGCTTCGCCGTCGACGCTTACATCAACTTCGCCCGCCGCGCCCCTTGGCAGGAGGCCGTCTGCTCGTCGCTGACCGAACTGTTCGCCCCGGTCATCCACCTCCAGCGCCTGGCCACCTGGCCCTGCCACTACCCGTGGATCGAGTCCTCCGGCCTGCAGTATTTCCGCAACCGCACCAGCCAGGCGCCGCGCGATGTGATTCAGGGGCTCAACGTCACGCTCGACTACTTCCGCACCCGCGCCATGCAGGAACGCGCCGTGCAGATCCTCAAGTTCAAGCTCGACATCCTGTGGGCGATGAACGATGTCATGGGCCAGCACTACGGCACCAACGGTGTCACCGCCGAACGGAAAGTCGCCTGATGGACGGCACGCCGCGCCTCGGCCATGGCTTCCGTTTCCAGTGGGAGCCAGCGCAGAAATGCCACGTGCTGCTCTACCCGGAAGGGATGATCAAGCTCAACCAGAGCGGCGGCGAGATCCTCGCCCGCTGCGACGGCCAGCGCGATGTCGCGGCCATCGTCGCCGATCTTGAAGCGGCATTTTCAGCCAGCGGCCTGCGCGGCGACGTCGAAGGCTTTCTCGCCATGGCCATCGAAAAACGCTGGCTGAAGCTGGAAACCGGAGCCAAGGCATGAACGCCCCGGCCAAAATCGGTCCGCCGATGTGGCTGCTCGCCGAAGTCACCTACCGCTGCCCGCTGCACTGCGTGTTCTGCTACAACCCGGTCGATTTCGCCAAACACGAAGTCGAACTGAGCACTGACGACTGGCTGCGCGTCCTGCGCGAAGGGCGCGAACTCGGTGCCGTGCAATGCGGCTTTTCCGGCGGCGAACCGCTGCTGCGCGACGATCTCGAAATCCTCATCGGCGAAGCCCGCCAGCTCGGCTACTACACCAACCTCATCACCTCCGGCGTCGGCCTCACCGAAGCCCGCCTCGACGCCTTCAAGGCGGCCGGCCTCGATCACATCCAGCTCTCATTCCAGGATTCGACCAAAGAGATCAACGATTTCCTGACCCACACGCGTACCTTCGACCTCAAGCAGAAGGTCGGCGAAATGATCAAGGCGCGCGGCTGGCCGATGGTCATGAATGTCGTCATCCACCGCCTGAACATCGACCACATCGGCCGCATCATCGAAATGGCCGACGCCCTCGGCGCCGAATACCTCGAACTGGCCAACGCCCAGTACTACTCCTGGGCGCTGCTCAACCGCGACCAGCTCATGCCCTCACGCGAACAACTGCGCCGCGCCGAAGCCGTGACCAACGAATGGAAGGAAAAGCTCGCCGAACGCATGCGCATCCTCTTCGTCGTCCCCGACTACCACGAAGGCAAACCCAAGAAATGTATGAACGGCTGGGGCAACGTCTTCCTGACCGTGACGCCAGACGGCACCGCCCTGCCCTGCCACACCGCCCGCATGCTGCCCGGCCTGAGTTTCCCCAACGTCCGCGACAGCAGCCTGCGCGAGATCTGGCACGAATCCGAAGGCTTCAACCACTACCGCGGCACCGGATGGATGAAAAAGCCATGCCGCGACTGCGACCACAAGGAAGAAGACCTCGGCGGCTGCCGCTGCCAGGCCTACCTGCTGGCCGGCGACGCCGACGCCGCCGACCCGGTCTGCCCGAAAAGCCCGCACCACGAAATCGTCAGTGCGGCGCTGGAAAACGCCACGAATCCGAACCGCCAGACACAGCCACTGATTTTCCGCGACCCCAAGGAAAGCCGGCGGCTGACGCGGGAAGCAAAAACGCCATCACCAACCGCCTGACCGGCCACGCCGCCATTCCCACGGTCAACCGGAAAAAAGGGCCAAATTTGAAATGGGAATTTTTCGGATCAGGATGGTAAGGCAGTACTTGGTATTCTTGTGAATGAGCACTCCGTGCCCATTGCCGCCGTCGTCATGCTTGGAAAGCAGACACCCCGAACGCGGAGCTTGAGGAGACTTGTAGATTGCTGCCACGCGGTGACTATGACCCCCACTTGGCTAAAAGAGCCACCAGACCGGTGATGGTACCAATCAAGCCACTAAGCGCAGTGATATAAGGAATGCGCCTTGCCCAACGCTCAGACCGATATTTCTCCTCCTCGCGGATGGCCGAGCGAACCTTTTGCTCACCGGCGAGTGACAAGTAATAGCGGTGGCCATCCAATCCACTACGCTGGTAATCAGCGGACAAAACGTCGCCCTCGAACACCGAGGGCGTTGGGATTCGAAGTTCACGAGCACGCCCCAAGAGCTGCCGAGAATGGAAGCTGGCCTCGTCCTCTTCAAGTAACTGGTATTCAAACTGCCAGCTACCGTCTTCCCAAATATCTGCTGAATTTCCACCGTTCTTGACGATGCGGCGGCGTTCTCGGTCAACTTCGCGGTCCATAAAGTATCGGCGAAGCCGTAGCCGCATACCTTCCGGCATTGGCGTTGTGTGTAGCAACCGGTATATGTTCATCGTTTGTCAGTCAAGGTATCGTTGTGAACGCTGCAACGCCTGAATTCACCGGACGCTTTCATTTGATGTGCGCACTGAATTCCAGCCACGTGAATGGGAAATTCTGTCGTCCGGGCACATTTTCATCATTGCGCTCCCAACTACCCCACACAGACTTTGCATCTTTGCCAAGCATGCTCTTGAGATCGACGTTGAAAATGGCTTCCACGCCAACACCACCACAGGCTTTTACTTCAACAAACAGTGAAGAAAATTGTTCCGACAAATTGCCGGTTTCTCGAACAAGCAAATGGATTGAGGGACTGTGACCCTTCTTTGAATCTGTCATGACCTGACCGAAGTAGGCATATCCAAAGGGCGTTTGTTCTATCGGATCGTCGCCTCCGCGTTCACAAAACGATAGAAATACTAAAATGTCGCAATATTCGTTTGGCTCAAACACAACGCGATGGCTTCCGAGATAGACGTGCTCGATAGCAGTTCCCTGTCTGAGGGTCGTTTTTCTCTCGGCCAACAAAAAGCCGAACGTGCGCGACTCGTGTACCTCGCGGAACAGCATCTCATACAGCCGCTGATCCCAGGATGTAATTCCAGATTCTCTGAGTTCCATAGAACAAGCTTTATTCAGGATGCCGAACATTTGATGAAGTCTCCAGAGGGCGCTAACGAGTTATTTAACAGACCCGCCGGTCCGCATATTAGCAATCGAAAACACACTAATCTAAGGTAACTGTCTGATTCATTGTGGGTGGAGTCCTGCAGGCTGTCCGCATATGCAATGATAGTACGGACCAACGAGCATCTGATGATGCCGGCAGCAAGAACGTTTTGACGAATGGCCGCAATGGAGGCATATCTTGAAGGGCTGGTTGTGGCCGAATGTGAGCGTTCAGCAGATTGCCTGCGAACACAATCAGGTTTGCTACGGTCAACCGGGAAAAAACGACCAAATATGAAATTTTGAATTCGTCGCCATCGAGAGGTGGCGCATATCGGCCAGAACCGTCATTGGCGCCGTGATGCTTGAGAAGCTGCACTGCCTTCTCACACCAGCCATTCACTCACGTCAGGCCAATGGCCACGAAGGCACCATCCGTCGGACCTCTACATCCGCTCAATGATAGCCAATCCGACAAAATCTCAGCGTAAATCTGACCACCAAAATTTGGTGGCAGGCTCACGGACAGACCGGAAATTACATCGGAAAAAATATCGGCAAAATTTCGCCTAAAAAGTTACGTAATATTTTGAAATACAAGATTTATAATCGGAAAAACTATCGGCAAAAATCGAGGTGAAAAAATGGTTTATTTTTACGACGATCCGGTTCAGATGGAACCATTGGTCATCGATAGTTTTCGCCCTGGTTTCAACGATCTCATCGGCCTCGCCGCCGAGCTTTCCGAGGCTTCTGCGTGTCTCGACGCGACGCTCGTTCCCGCGACGGCGCGGAGCCTTTCAGCGCTTGTCGAGAACATGAACTGCTACTACAGCAACTTGATCGAGGGGCACAAGACATTGCCAATCGACATCGAGCATGCCTTGCACGAAGCGACTGACAAGCTTGCGACGAAGGATTTGCAGAGTCTGGCATTTGCTCACATCGAGGCAGATCGATGGGCGAAGCAGCAGTCGCTGGATCAACAGTCGCTTCTCCCGTTTCTTCTCGACGTTCATCGCGTATTCGGCCAGCACTTGCCGGATGAATTGTTGAAGCTCGGCGACGACTCCGTGATGACGCCGGGGGAGTTCCGCAAGAAAGAGGTCATGGTGGGTAGGCACCTCGCCCCAAAAGCGGAGCGGCTTGATCGCTTTCTGGATCGCTACGCGCTGGTCTATGGGCGAAGGCTTGAATCGGCGCGGAAGGGCGGCATGGCCAAGCTCGACGGCATTGTGGCGTCGTTTGCGGCACACCATCGCCTGGCATGGATTCACCCTTTTCTTGATGGAAACGGCCGCGTGGCGCGAATCACGCTCGATGCCATGCTTCGGACCTGCGGCGTCAACAATGCATGTCTGTGGTCGATGTCTCGAGGATTCGCGAAGACATCCGATGCCTACAAAGCCAGGTTGGCCTGCGCAGACGAGCCTCGAATGGGCGACCTCGACGGTCGCGGAAACCTGTCTGAGACGCGACTGGCTGAGTTCTGCACCTACGCCCTTCAGACAGCCATCGATCAAGCCAAATACATGGAATCGATGTTTGCCCTTGGCAGCTTTCAGGCTCGGGCCGAGGGTTATTTCCGTCGCGTCCGCTTTGATCTGAAGCCCGAATCCGTTCACCTCTTCCTTCACGCTTTCGTGATGGGCGAGTTTGAACGAGGTGAGGCAGCGCGGCTTACCGGCCTCAATGAGCGGACCGCCAGAGACGTTCTCGGCAGGCTTGTGGACGAAGGGTTTCTTCTATCGGACTCGCCCAAAGGCAAGGTTCGCGTTGGCTTTCCGGTGCATTCGCTGGGCTCGCTGTTGCCGAACCTCTATCCGGCCGGCGACGTGGATATCAGCGCGGAACAGCTGAAGCAGCTCGTTCGAGCAAAAAAGGACAATGCCCTCGCGAGGAATCAACTCGGCAAAAAATCGGGGAGCAAGTAGTGGCCGGTTGAGCCGCGTCATTGCGGATCTCGAAGGCGCTGAGATCAATAAAAAGGGGTCTGAGCCAATTGAGTTACCTGCTCACCCCGCTCCCTCTGGCAGCACGCCATTTCCACGGTCAACCGGAAAATTGCACGAATCCTGAAATGCCGGCTTTCCGATCACCACCAAGGCGAAAGTGCGCCCGCCGCGGGAGCTACAGAACGGGGCCACTGATTCCAACAACCCGGGTTGCCCTACTTCCGCTTGTGTCCTGACGATCGCACCGACAGCGTAACGAGAAAGGGAAATTCCCGGTCTGCGGACTGGACGATGCGAACATCCGGCCCGAGTGTGCGGGCAAGCCGGGCCGTCAATGCTTTGAGATCCACCGCTTCACAGCGCAGGTCGGCCATGATGCTGCCACGGTCTTCGTACACCGGGAAATCCGAGCACCCTACGGGCTTGAGCGCCTGACCGTAGATTTGGCATGAGCCGCCCGCTTGGTCGTAGGCTGGGCACGGCTTGCTATGGACAAAGTAGAGCCCTTCGCTCTCCCTGATCTCCTGCGGGCCTTCTCCGGCAGCAAGCCGCTTGTCGAACACGGCGCGCGAATCGTTGATCTTCCACAAGGTCTTGATCTGCTTCCATTCCATTTCAAGGACCAGGGCGTCGAGTTTGCAGCAGGGTTTCGCGCACTGGGTGCAGTGGGGGATGACGTCCGCCGTCTGATAGGCCGCGGCAGCGGCGGCAAGCTCCGTTGCCAGGCTGCGGCGGGAGCTCATCGAGCACCTGTCGGAAGAAATTGGGCGGAATGAAAGAAAGGAGTCACGGGCACCTGATATCACGCGGGAAAAATGGAGCGGCCGTCAGTATACGGCCAACGCCAACCCTTGGCCGCGATCGCGCCGAACTGAGGTGAAATCCTGCCCCATTCTCCCCGACGCTGTGGAGGCACTTGTCCGGAAAAACCGCTGCCTAACCGGGCCTTCCACGGCCACAAAAAAAAGCTGGCCCCACGGTCAACCGGAAAAAATGGCCAAAAATGAAATCGTCTAGCCGGCCAAACGCCCGG
This sequence comes from Dechloromonas sp., assembly GCA_016790815.1. GTDB lineage: Bacteria > Pseudomonadota > Gammaproteobacteria > Burkholderiales > Rhodocyclaceae > Azonexus. The sequence continues at coordinate 42,966 of JAEUOG010000076.1, read as the reverse complement.
ATTGAATGCGCAAAACCCGCCCGCAGCGGGCGGCAATGGCTTCGTCGTGTGTAACCAGCAGGAGGGTCGTTCCCTGCTTGGCGTTCAGGTCGAACATCAGGTCGATCACTTGCTGGCCGGTCGCCGCATCGAGGTTGCCGGTCGGCTCGTCGGCCAGCACCAGTTGGGGATTCGGTGCGAAGGCGCGGGCCAGGGCAACGCGCTGCTGCTCGCCACCGGACAAATGCTTGGGGTAGTGTTTCAGGCGATGCCCAAGGCCAACACGTTCCAGCCACTCGGAGGCTGCTGCGGTCGACCGTGAAAAACCGGCCAATTCCAGCGGCAGCATGACGTTTTCCAGCGCGTTGAGCGAGGGCAGCAACTGAAAGGACTGGAACACGAAGCCGAGCAGACGGCCGCGCAGCTTGGCACGCTGGTCCTCATCGAGCGCCGAGAGCGACACGTCGTCGAGCCGGACATCGCCCGCCGTCGGCGAATCCAGCCCGGCGAGCAGGCCGAGCAGCGTCGACTTTCCCGAACCGGAAGCGCCAACGATGGCCACCGTTTCACCCGGCATGACCGAAAAGGAAATATCCTGCAAAATCGTCAGCGGCTCGCCGCCGTTATCGACAGTCTTGCCCAGCCCTGCAACTTCAATCACCGGTTTTCCTGCCATGCGCTTCGCTCTCTTCCTGTTTGCCCTGCTCTTCACCGCCACGCCCGCCCTGGCCGCCAAAACCATTCTGGTCATGGGCGACTCGCTGTCGGCCGGCTACGGCATCCGGCCCGATCAGGCCTGGCCGTCGCTGCTCGACAAGCGGCTGGCTGAAAAGCGCCTTGATTATAGCGTTGCCAACCTATCAATTTCCGGCGAAACCACGGCCGGCGGACGCTCGCGCCTCGGGCAGGCACTGATCACCCACAAACCGGCGATCGTCGTCATCGCTCTCGGTGCCAACGACGGCCTGCGCGGCCTGCCGCTCACCCAGATGCGCGACAACCTCAACGCCATGGTCGATGCCTCGCGCGCCGCCGGCGCCAAAGTCGTCCTCGCCGGCATGCGCCTGCCGCCCAACTACGGGCCGTACGCGAGCGATTTTTTCGGCAGTTTCAAAAGCATCGCCCAGAGCAAGAAAACGCCGCTGATCGATTTCCTGCTCGAACCGCTGGGCGCCCGGCAAGATCTCTTCCAGCCCGACAACCTGCACCCGCTGGCCGAAGCCCAGCCGCTGATCCTCGACCACGTCTGGCCAGCCCTAGCCCCGCTGTTAAAATAGAGCGAATGAAACCCAATCGCCCCACCGTGGCCGACCTCGCGAAGCACGACGAGATCATCGATGTCCGCACCCCCGCCGAATTTGCCGAAGACCACATCCCCGGCGCCATCAATTGCCCCGTTCTCGACAACGAGCAGCGTATCCAGGTCGGCACGCTCTACAAGCAGGTGTCGCCCTTCGAGGCCAAGAAAATCGGCGCCGCACTGGTTTCCGAAAATATCGCCAGACACCTCAAGGAACGCTTTCTTGACCGGCCGAAGAGCTGGAAACCGCTGATCTACTGCTGGCGCGGCGGCGACCGCAGCGGGTCGATGACCACCATCTTCAAGGCCATCGGCTGGCAAGCCGGGCAGCTTGATGGCGGCTACAAGGCCTGGCGCAGCCACGTCATCACCCAACTGGAGGCGTTGCCACAGCACTACCGGTTCACCGTCATCGGCGGCGCCACCGGCAGCGCCAAGACACGCATCCTGCAGGCAATCGGCGCGCTCGGCGAGCAAGTGCTCGATCTGGAAAACCTGGCCAATCACAAGGGCTCGGTTCTTGGCATTCATCCCGATTCACCACAGCCCTCACAAAAGGCATTCGAGACCGCCCTGATGCAGGCTCTTGCGACCCTCGATCCTTCCCGCCCGGTCCATGTCGAGGCCGAAAGCCGCAAGATCGGCAACCTGCATGTCCCTGAGGCGCTGATAGCCCGCATCCGCAGCGGCAAATTTGTCGCCATCGATGCCACGCTCGACGCGCGCGTCGCCTTCCTGCTCAAGGACTACGACTATTTCCTGACCCGCCCCGACTTCCTGTGCGCCCGGCTCGACACCCTGCGCACGCTGCAAAGCCGGGAAACACTGGATCGCTGGCAGCAACAGGTCCGTGATGGCGATTGGCCAACGCTGGTGCGCGAACTGCTTGAACAACACTACGACCCGCTCTACCTGCGTTCGCAGGATCGCAACTACACGGGCCTGCAGGACGCCGGCAACTTCTCCACCGATGACCTCTCGGAGGATGGCATCAATCGGCTGGCCGCTGTCATAGTTCAATCGCGAACAGCGCAGATGGCCTGACGCATGGCCGGCTTCGGGCTGGCCGTATAGCCTTCCTCGAAGGCAATTTCTTTCAGAGCAGCAGCCTGCGCAACTTCGCGCAACTCGCCGGGGCGCAGCAGAAACGCCGGACTCGACGGCTTGCCGTAGGCTTCGTTGCCGACCATGAAGGTTTCGTAGATCAGCACGCCGCCGGGTGCCAGCAGGGCCAGAACATCCGGCAGGCGCGGCCGCCACAGGTAGTTGGTAACGATGATGCCGTCGAATGTCCGGCCGGTCAGCGGCCAGTTGTCACCTTCCAGATTAAGCTGAGTAGCGACGATGCCCGGCAGCGCGGAGAGTTTCGAAATTGCCTCGAAATTCCGGTCGACCGCAGCAACCGCATATCCCAGCCCGGCCAGCAGGCAGGCATGGCGGCCGCTGCCACAAGCCAGATCGAGCACCCTGCCACCCGCTGCAATCAGGCTGGCGTGGCGCACCACCCAAGCCGATGGCGGTATGATCTGAGACATTTCGTTCAGGGAGGCAGTCATGTCCGGTGTTGTCGTCGTTGCAGAGAATGGTCAGGGAAGATACCAGCAGGCCGTCACCACAGGCCAGCATCAATTGATCGCCGACGAACCGATTGGCGTGGGCGGTGCCGATGCCGGCCCCGCCCCTTTCGATTTCATCATGGCCGGCCTCGGCGCCTGTACCTCGATGACGCTGCGCATGTACGCCGAACGCAAGGGGCTTGCACTCGCCAAGGTGAGTGTGACGCTCAGCCACGAAAAAGTCGAGGTTGATGGCGCAATGCGCGACTGCATCCACCGGCAAATCGTCCTCGAAGGTGACCTGAGCGACGAACAGCGCCAGCGGCTATTGGAAATCGCCAACAAGTGCCCGGTGCACCGGGCGCTGTCGCAGTCGATCCTGCTCGATTGCGCACTTGCCGCATAGCAAATGACCCTACAAGCTCAATGACAATGGATGGGCGTTGTGCCAAAATTCCGCATTGCACAAAAATATATCCTGACTAGGGGTTCACCATGTTGGAACAGCACTATTTAACCTCGCTTTTCGAACCGAAATCGGTCGCAGTCATCGGTGCATCAGACCGCGAAAACTCGGTCGGCAACATCATTTTCAAGAACATCCTGAGCTCGGGTTACAAGGGCCGCCTGTACGCCATCAACCCGAAGCACGACACGATCCAGGACCAGCCGTCCTACAAGTCGATCGAGGAAATCGGCGCCCGCGTCGAAATGGCAGTCATCTGCACCCGCCCGCAAACCGTTCCGCAACTGATCGAGCAATGTGGCCGCAGCGGCGTTCGCAACTGCATCGTCATCGCCGCCGGCTTCTCCGAGGCCGGCCACATCGGCGCCGCGCTCGAGCGCAAGGTCATGGAGATCGCCCGCTCCTACAACGTACGCATACTCGGCCCGAACTGCCTGGGCATCATCCGTCCCGAACTCGGCCTCAACGCCACCTTCACCAAGATCACCGCCAAGGCAGGCAATCTCGCCCTCGTCTCGCAGTCCGGCGCCATGTGCTCTGCCGTTCTCGACTGGGCCAAGGCCAATGACGTCGGTTTCTCGTCGGTCATCTCCATCGGCATGACCGCCGACGTCGATTTTGGCGAAATCCTCGACTACCTGATCTACGACAACCGCACGCACTACATCCTGATGTACGTCGAAGGCATCCGTAACGCCCGCCGCTTCATGAGCGCCCTGCGTTCCGCCGCCCGCATCAAGCCGATCATCCTGCTCAAGGCTGGCCGCCACGCAGCGGGCTCGGCCGCTGCGGCAACGCATTCGGGCATGGCGGCTGTGTCCGACACCGTTTTCGACGCTGCAGTGCGCCGCGCCGGCGTCGTGCGCGTCCAGAACGTCGGCCAGCTGTTCTACGCTGCCAAGGCACTGGCCTCCAAATTCCGCCCGATGGGCAACCGCCTCGCCATCATCACCAACGGCGGCGGGCCGGGTGCCATGGCGGCCGACCGTGCAGGTGACATGGGCATTCCGCTGGCCGAACTCTCCAACGAAACGATGGCCGTGCTCAACAAGGCACTGCCCACCAACTGGTCGCACAGCAACCCGATCGATATCGGTGGCGATGCCACGCCGGAACGCTACCGCGATGCCATCATGGCCGTCACGCATGATCCCGGCGTCGACAGCACCCTGGTCATGCTCTCGCCGCAGGCCATGACCGACCCGCTGGCTGTTGCCAAAGCCATCATCGAAGTCGCCGACAATCTCAACCGCTCGCTCATCTGCTGCTGGATGGGCGAAGAGCAGGTTCGCGAGGCGCGCAACCTCCTCGAATCTGCAGGCATCCCGGCCTTCCGCATGCCTGAAACGGCCATCGAGCTGTTCCACCATATTTCCAAGTATTACCGCAACCAGAAGCTCCTGCTGCAAACGCCCGAGCCGACCCGCCAGCATGGCCGTCCGGAAGCCGAAGGCGCCAAGATGCTGATTGAGGCGCTACTGGCCGAACGCCGCAAGGTGCTGTCGGAAATGGAATCGAAGGCCATCCTGCGTGCCTTCAAGGTGCCGGTTGCACAGACCATGGTTGCCCGCACAGCGACCGAAGCCCTGCTGCTGGCCGAGCAGATCGGTTTCCCGATCGCCATGAAGGTCGATTCGCCGGACCTGCCGCACAAGTCCGACGCCGGCGGCGTCCGCCTCAACATCACCAACGCGCCGGCCGTCCGCAACGCCTATCACGACATCATTGACACCGTTCAAAAGCGCCATCCGGGCGCCAAGATCAACGGCGTTTCGATTGAACCCTTCCTGTCACGGCCGAATGGTCGCGAGGTCATGATCGGCGTTTTCCGCGATCCGATCTTCGGGCCGGTCATCACTTTTGGCGCCGGTGGTTTCGACGTCGAAATTTTCAGCGACCGCTCGGTGGCCCTGCCGCCGCTGAACAAGTTCCTGGCCAAGGATCTGATCGAATCGACCCGCGCCTCGAAGATTCTCGACCAGTTCCACAACATGCCGCCGGTCGACCGCGCCGCCCTCAAGGAAGTGCTGCTGTGCATTTCCGAAATGGTCTGCGAACTGCCGTGGATCCAGGAACTCGACCTCAATCCGCTGATCGTCGATGAAAACGGTGCCATCGCTGCCGACGCCCGCATCGTCATCGACCACGCCGCCAATTCCTCGGGCGACCGTTACGCCCACATGTCGATCTATCCGTACCCGGTACACCTGATCCAGGAATGGCAGATGAACGACGGCAAGGTTGTTACCATCCGTCCGATCCGACCGGAAGACGCCGACATGGAGCAGGAATTCGTCAAGGCCATGTCCGACGAGTCGCGCTACTACCGTTTCATGGACACCCTGCGCGAACTGACGCAGACCATGCTGGTCCGCTTCACGCAGATCGACTATGACCGCGAAATGGCTCTGGTCGCCACCATTCCCAAAGAGGTCGAGGGTAGCGAGGAAGGCGACAACGTGCCAGAACACCAGATCGGCGTCGCACGCTACGTCGTCAATCCTGATGGTGAGTCAGTCGAGTTTGCGCTGGCCGTGGGCGACGACTGGCAGAAGTGCGGCGTCGGTCGCAAACTCATGACAGCGCTGATCGAATGCGCCCGCATGAAGGGCTACCGTGCCGTGGTCGGCGACGTGCTGTCGACCAATGCCAAGATGTTCCGCCTGATGACCAGCCTCGGCTTCACCATCCACCCGCACCCGGACGACACCGCGGTCAAGCGCGTCGTCAAGCCGCTGACGGGCTAGGCACTCAGCCCCGCGCCGGCTGTCCCGGCGCGCAGGCAAACAAAAAGCCGGTCAGTGACCGGCTTTTTTCGCATCAGGACTTCAGCAGCGATTATTCGCCGTAGAAATTCACATCGTAGGGGTAAGGTTTTTGCGGGACCTTGGAGCCGGCGTTACGCGCCGAGCTATCGACATCCTGCTTCTTGTCCCACCACAGGGCGCGACCAACTTTTTGATCTTCAACCCAATCTGGGTTCTTTGCGAGTTGCTCGTTCATCCAAGTTTGGTGATCGGACACGTAGCTCGTATTGACGTCAGCCATTTCGCTGCTTCCTCAAGATATTCAAGACAATTGCGCGATTCTAGCACGCCTGCTCCGGCCAACGAGTAGCGCAAGGCAATTCTGTCGGAGATAACACAAGATTTGATCTGCATCAGACGAATTTAATTAATTACTAATATTGTTTACCTAAGTAATAGCTGGGCCTGCGAGCGATAAAACATACGGTTCTGGGGAGAGCCATCCATTCTGCGAGAGAGGAGACAAAACAATGATTAGCTTACGTAGGCTTATCGGGGCTACCCTGCTCGGTGCAGCCCTGCTGGCACAGGCGGCTGAAGGACCGGCGTCACCGCCGGCCGCCGGCAGGCCTGAAAATGCGACATCGACAACCGACCACAGCAAGCTCGAAGCCCTGAAAGGCCCGTTCAAGACCGGCCCCGAGGTGACCAAGGCTTGTCTGTCCTGCCACAACACGGCCGGCCATCAGGTGATGAAGAGTATCCATTGGACTTGGGAGGCGGCCAGCCCGACCACCGGCAAGAAACTCGGCAAGAAATTTGCCGCCAACAACTTCTGCGGTTCGCCGCTTTCCAACGAAGCGCGCTGTACCAGTTGCCACGCCGGCTACGGCTGGACGGACAAGAACTACGACTTCACCAATCAGGAGAACGTCGACTGTCTGGCCTGCCATGACACGACGGGCACCTACAAGAAGTTCGGCACCGATGCCGGCCACCCGCTTTATGCGGATCGCGAGTTCGAGCCAATGGAAGGCCCGCCCGGCAAGAAGCAATTCAAGGCTCCCGACCTGACGAAGATCGCCCAGCATGTGGGCCAGCCCGGCCGCGCCAATTGCGGGGCCTGCCATTTCAACGGTGGCGGTGGCGATGCGGTCAAGCACGGCGACCTCGACTCGTCGCTGAAGAACCCGTCGCGCGAACTCGATGTGCACATGGCCAAGGATGGCGCCAATCTGGTCTGCTCGGATTGCCATACCTTCAACGCCCACCAGCCGTCCGGTAGCCGTTATGCGGCAACATCGAAGGACAAGCACGGTTTCGACCTGCCCAAGGACGATCACAACCGCGCCACCTGCGAGTCCTGCCATGGCTTCACGCCGCACAAGGAAGCGAAGATCAACAACCACACCAGCAAGGTGGCCTGCCAGACCTGCCACATCCCCGAATTCGCCCGGGGCGGCGTTGCCACCAAGATGCTGTGGGACTGGTCGACCGCCGGCAAGATGGGCCCGGATGGCAAGCCGCTGTTCATCAAGGATGATCATGGCCACCTGAAATACTCGGCGGCCAAGGGTGACTTCAAATATGGCGAGAACGTCCGGCCCGAGTACAAGTGGTACAACGGCGTCGTGCATCAGGTGACGATCACCGACAAGATCGACGACAGCAAGATTCTCGAACTCAATCGTGTCGAAGGCTCGGCCAATGACCCGAACGCGCGCATCTGGCCGTTCAAGGTCATGCGCGGCAAGCAGCCGTACGACACCGAGAACAAGACGCTGGTAGTCAACCACGTGTTCGGCGACGACGATACCGCGCTGTGGAAGAACTACGACTACGCCAAGTCGATCAAGGCTGGGATGGACTATGCCGGCCTGCCTTACAGCGGCAAATTCGGTTTCATCGAAACGCAGATGAACTGGTTCATCACCCACATGGTTGCCCCGAAAGAGAAGGCCGTGCCCTGCCAGGAATGCCATACCCGCGCCACGGATGGCCGCCTGAGCGCGATTCCCGACATCTACCTGCCGGGCCGCGACAGCAACAAGCTGGTCGATATCTTTGGCGGACTGGCCATCGTCGGCGCCATCAGCGGCGGGCTGCTCCACGGCATCGTCCGCATCCTGAGCCGTCGCAAGGAGAATGCAAAATGAGCGAACGCATCTACATCTACAAACGCTACGAGCGGTTCTGGCACTGGTCGCAGGCGCTACTGATCATCGTCATGATGATCACCGGCTTTGAGGTGCATGGCAGCTACGCCCTGATCGGCTTCCAGAAAGCGGTGCAACTGCACAGCCTCGCCGCCTGGACGTTGCTCACCCTGTGGGCCTTCACCATCTTCTGGCAATTCACCACCGGCGAATGGCGGCAGTACCTGCCTTCACTGAAGAATGTCGGCGCGATGATCAAGTACTACACGGTCGGCATCTTCACCAACGCACCGCATCCGTTCCACAAGACAGTGGTCCAGAAGCACAACCCGCTGCAGCGCCTGGCCTACCTCGCCCTGCTCGCCTTCATCTCACCACTGATCTGGGGCTCCGGGATCTTCTACCTGTTCTACGGCGACTGGGCGCGGCTGGGCATTGATCAAACGCTATCGCTGGAAACAGTAGCCGTTCTGCACACCCTCGGCGCCTACATGATCACCGCCTTCTTCTTCATCCACGTCTATCTGACGACCACCGGCCACACCGTCTTCGCCCACATCAAGGCGATGATCACCGGCTGGGAGGAAGTGGACCAGCATCACTGAAGCACCGCCTGCTCTGCGTGATTTTGGGTGGGGGCAACCCCACCCATTTTATTGCCGGATATATTGTCCAGGCAGGCACCCTGCGGCATCTCAAAGCCACCATTTTGAATTTGGCCAATTTTTCCGGTTGACCGTGGGACTCACCAATTGCCAATTATTGTTGCCAAAAATGACACAACTGTCGTTCGGTAACGCAGCACAGCACGACAGAACCCTGATTGAGCGAGCAAACTGGCTGCTCTCGGGCTGGCACGACTCTTGATTAGCACTTCCTAATGTTCAAACCAAAATGCCCAGCCCCTCCAGGAGAACGCAATGTCCGAATGCCTTTGCCACGGTGATTCATTCACCATCTGCAACAACCCGCCCCGCCGCCAGTGGATGATGGCCACCGCCGGGGTCGGCGGCGCGCTGGCACTCACCGCCCTCACCCCCTTCGTTTCCAGCCTTTTGCCGTCGGAGCGCGCCAAGGCAGCCGGTGCTCCGGTCGAGGTCGATATCGGCAAGCTGGCGCCGGGCGACATGATGATCGTCGAATGGCGCGGCAAGCCGGTATGGATTCTGAACCGCACGCCGGAGATGATGGCGGCACTCAAAAAGGCCGAGCCCATGCTCGTCGATCCGGCCTCCGAACGCCTGCAGCAGCCAAGCTACGCAACCAACGATACCCGCTCGCGCAAACCGGAAATGCTGGTCGCCGTTGGCATCTGCACCCACCTCGGCTGCTCACCCTCGCCGGCATTCACGCCGGGCGACGCGGCCCTCGGCGCCGACTGGCCGGGCGGCTTCCTGTGTCCCTGCCACGGATCGACATTCGACTTCGCCGGCCGCGTTTTCAAAAACAAACCGGCCCCGACCAACCTCGAAATCCCGCCGCACCAATACCTGAGCGATACTCGTCTGATTATCGGCAGCGACGAAAGCGAGAAAACCTGACATGAAAATCACCCCGGCCAGCCACGGCCTGCTCATCGCCTGCCTGTTCGCCGCCGGCCACGCCCTGGCCGACGACAGCCGACTGGTCGTCAATCTGCTCGGCGTCAGCGATGCGGCCGGCAATCTGCGCGCCTCGCTCTACCGCGAGCCGGAAACCTTCCGCAAGGAAGACAAGGCCGTTCAAGTCGTTTCGCTGCCCGCCGCCAAGGGCGACGCCAAACTCATCTTCACCGGCTTGCCCCCCGGCCGCTACGCCGTCATGGCCTACCACGACGAAAACGCCGACCAGAAACTCAACCTGCGTTTCGGCATGTTCCCGACCGAAGGCTACGGCCTCTCCAACAACCCGAAAGTCATGGGGCCACCCAAATTCGCCGACAGCGCCTTCGACCTGGCCGGGCCGGAAACCGCCATCAACATCAAGCTCGCCTACTGATTTCCCTGATCCAAATTCCACGCAAAAAGTTACGGAGAACATCAAGCATGAAAAAAACCATCATCGCCCTGAGCCTGCTCGCCAGCCTGGGCACCGCATACGCCGACAACCAGCCGGTAACCATCATTCTCAACTCGGAAAGCCCAATGACACAGGGCATCGCCCTCGTTCTCGCCAACCAGATGCAGGCCCAAGGTGGCCAGGTGCAGATCCTGCTGTGTGACAAAGCCGGCGATCTGGCCCTGAAAAATGCCGCTGGCAACAAACTGAAACCGCAGGACGTGACCCCGGCACAATTGCTTGATGGCGCCATCAAGAAAGGGGCTACCGCTACGGTCTGCGCCCTCTACCTTCCGAACACCGGCCACACGCCAGACCAGTTGAAAGACGGCATCGTCGCCGCCAAGCCCGACGCCATGGGCAAGAGCATGCTGGAAACCCAACGCAAAGTCATCGCCTTCTGATAGAGAAACATATTGTGAAACAAACCCTGCTCCAGGAAAAATACCCCATCTTCGTCGCCGAAATCGCCAAGACGGAAACCAGCCACATGACCGTAGACGCCCTAGTCGCCTACTACAAAGGCAAGATCGCCGAAAACCCGAAGGTTCAGTTCATCGGCGTTTTAGACCACTACGCCCACACCACCAAGATCGGCGGCCCCATCGTCGAAGGCATGACCGCCGCAGTCGACATCATCTTCTGCTTCGGCTTCGCCATCCCGACCCCGCAAATGCTCGCCGTCCGCCCCCGCTCCATCGGCATCGCCGACATGGGCGACAAATTTGTCATCAGCTTCATGGAAGCCCCGATGCAACCAGCCAACCAAGCCATGGAAGCCTGGACCCTGGCCCTGCGCGACGCCTGAGTCATTACCCGCCACAAACAAAAACCCCGGCGCTGTCTGGCCGGGGTTTTTGCATTTCAATTTTGGGTGTTTTTTCCGGTTGACCGTGGCAATCCAGTTCCCCCTCAGAATCACGATAACTCGATCTGAATCGCCCCGAGTTTGTTGGAGGCTCCAACCTCTGAGAAGATGGAGCCATGAACCTACCTCGGTTGGGCGGCATACAGGCTATTTCCGGCCCATAGACGAGGACAGGCAAAGCAACACCTTTCGAAGCAACAGACTAAATTTATTGACTTAAAATCGATAATGAACAATTATTCGTTTGTTTATTGACTTAACAGCGAGTCGACCATGTTGCACAGCTATTCCTTTTCCAACTTCCAGTCGTTCCGCGAGAAGACCACCGTAGACCTTCATTTGAGTCAAAAAACGGCCATGACTGACTGGACTGCGGTTGCAGCTACAAGTGAACGTCTCTCCAAGCTGATGGCCATCATCGGCCCGAATGGCAGTGGCAAAACCGCATTGCTGAAGCCCTTGCCTTTCTTGAACTGGTTTATCGCTAGCTCTTTCCAAAGCCAACCAGATGCACTCATCCCTCTTGCTCCTCACTTTGCCATGCCTGACCAACCAAGTGAATTCGAGGTTGTATTGGACTTTGATGGCAAGCTGTGGCGCTATGAGTTGCGGTGCACTCAGAAACGGGTGCTGTATGAAGCCCTCTATCAGCGCCGAGAGCGATTCAACTACGTATTTGTTCGCGAGTGGGATGAGGATTCTCGAACCTACAAGGTTAAGCAGCAGGATTTCGGTATGCCTCCGCGTGAAGCCCGAAAAGTACGGGAAAACGCGTCACTAATCTCAACCGCGGCCCAGTACGGCGTGCCTTTAGCTTCTCGAATGGCTACTGATTACGTAGTCAGCAACGTCCACTTCATGGGCAGACGCTCGCTTGACGATACAGCCCTTGTTTCAGCTGCAAAGTATTTTTCCTCCCGGCCTGAGCACGCTGCCAAGATGGCCACTTTGCTTGCATCATGGGATCTGGGTCTGAGCGACGTTGAAATTCGGGAGATTCCAGCAGCAACCCCAGAAGAGCCATCCAAAACTGTCTGGTATCCATTTGGCCGGCACAAGAGCGCGAAGAGCGAGGCTCTTCTACCTTTTGCTGTTGAATCAAGTGGTACTCAAGGCGCTTTCGTTCTTCTGTCAAACCTCCTTCAAACACTTGAAGTCGGCGGTCTTGCAGTTATCGACGAATTCGAGAATGACCTTCACCCTCACATGCTTGAGCCCATCCTCGATTTGTTTGGCAACCCCGCGACGAATCCTCTTAACGCTCAGTTGATTTTTACGTGCCATGCCATCGAAGTATTGAATCTAATAAACAAATCCCAAGTGACGTTGGTGGAAAAGAGTCAGGATTGTGACAGCGCTGCATGCCGCCTTGATGAGGTGCAAGGCATTCGAAACGACGATAACTACTACGCCAAATACATGGCTGGCGCCTACGGTGCCGTTCCGAATTTTTGAGAGAGGAACGGAGCGGAATGGTCAACAAAAAATGGAATGTTCAAAAAACTCTGCTCATCGTCGGGGAGGGCTATCACGACGAGGCATTCCTCAATCACGTAAAACGCCTTCCTGGAGCATGCGGGAACGGAGTCAAGATAACTATCAAGAATGCCCGCGGCAAGGGCGCCCTAAACGTAATTGACCACGCAGAAAAGCTGTCCAGAAATTTTGGCTACGATCATGTAGCAGCCCTGTTCGACACCGATACAGACTGGTCAAGCAAGGCGGCCCAAAAGGCAAAGCAGGCGAAGATTCAGGTTCTGCTTGCAACTCCATGCCTCGAAGCGATGCTACTGAGGTGCATTGACAAAGTCCCGGGTGACCCCCACCAACTCAAGGATCAATTTGCCCCCTTCGTTGGAAATGCTCCGGGGAAACCTGAAAGCTACATAGCCAACTTCAATTTGGCTGCATTGCAGGCCATTCGAGACCAAGAACTAACAATTAACGACTTGCTGTTACTCTTCAATCTATAAGCGTTCGCCGGTTCTATCTAAATAGCAAGCACCATGGCTGATACGCCCCAGATGACTGTTAAACATCCCGCGCCCGCTGGGCGCAGCTTCACCCCTGAACCTGCTTTTTCCCGAACAGCCTATCGGTCAGCTTGACGTACCAGGCGGCCGACTGGACCTGGATGATGTAGGCCAGTGTGATGACCAGTGCGGCGTCGGAGGCGGCGCTGCCAAAGGCGTTCATGGCTAGGGCCAGGGCGATCGACAGGTTGCGCATGACTGTGCCCTAGACCAGCGCGATGGCGTCGCCGCGCGGCAGCAGGGCTTTGGCGACGAGTGCAAATAGGGGGCACGCCCCAATTGTTCTGTGACCCCAGACCATGCGCGACGCCTGAACAAGACCGACGCAAACCAAAACCCCGGCGCTGTCTGGCCGGGGTTTTTGCATTTCAATTTTGGGCGCTTTTTTCCGGTTGACCGTAGGGCCAGCCGTTACTTCTATAACCGCAGAACTCCGCTTCGGGATTGGGCAGTTATTCAATCCCGTCGTGTTGCGCTAAACCCAGCCTCATTCTGGCGTGCGGCCTCGCCAGATACCCAGGTCAGAAGCGGCCCGGCCGGATTTTCGTGCTGAGTTTCCGCACAAGCCGCCAGGCAAAGGCCGCACTGGGTGCAGGTGAACATGTGACGCTTGATGCTGCGCGGTTTCAGGCGCATCGGACAAACGGCATTGCAGGCAGCGCCCCGCTCCGGGAGGCATTCACCGCAGGCTTCTGCACGCTGGCGATCGAAGCCGACAACCAGCGCATCGCGATTTGTCATCCAGGCCAGACTTTGAAACAAGCCGACCGAACACATGTAGCGACAAAACAGGTGGCGTGCGAAGAGAAAATCAAGACTCAAAACAGTCGTGACAATGGCCAGAAAAATGCCCTGATTGGCAGTCAGTTCGCCCCGCCACAAGTTGCCGTAAACCTCACGGGGTGGCAGAACGTAAGTCAGCAGGACAAGCGCCCAGGCAAACGCGACAGCCACGCTGACCAGCACTGCCGGCCACCACCAGCCTGCCGCAGTGCGCCGCTGGGTGCCATCAGGGCGATGAGGCGACAATCGCTCTGCATCCCAGACTGAAACTTTCCCACTGGCTCGGATTACCAAGTCGTTTATGAATTCGACCATGGGAAAATGCGGACACAGCCAGCCACAGAACAGGCGCCCCCATTTCCACGACACTGCAATCAACAGGGCGGCCAGCGCAAAAACCGGCAAAATCAGGCGCAGGAAAATATGCAGCCCGGCCAGCGCGCCATTGGCGCCCTTGCCTTGAAAGGCATCCAGCCCAAGCCGCCATTCCATGCCAAGCAGCCAGGCATGATCGGCTTGCAGATCCAGGCGAAACAGATCGAAAACTGGTGCCAGAATGAAGAGCAGGTAGAACCCTGCCTGCATCAGCCGCCGCCGTTTCTGCAGCCGACGTGCTGCCGGAAGGGCTTCAGAAACGACAGGAATAACCGGGTATTGACGCCGCTGCGCAGTCGCTCTCACGCCTGAACCGGCTTCTTCCCGAACAGCGTATCGGTTAGCTTGACGTACCAGGCGGCGGACTGGACCTGGATGATGTAGGCCAGCGTGATGACCATGGCGGCGTCGGAGGCGGCGCTGCCGAAGGCGTTCATGGCCAGGGCCAGGGCGATCGACAGGTTGCGCATGGCCGTGCCGTACACCAGCGCGATGGCGTCGCCGCGCGGTAGCAGGGCCTTGGCGACGAGGGTGCTGAGCAGGTAGTTGATGCCGTAGAGGGCGAGCAGCGGGCCGATGAGTTGCAGCAGTTCGGCCGGCTGGGCGGCGAGTTGCTGGGCCTTGAGGGCCATGGCGACAAAGACGATGCCGAGCACGCCGAGCGTCGAGAAGGGCGGGAATTTCGGCCCCCATTCGGCCTGGAAAGCCTTCTGGCCGTGCTTCTTGAGCAGGTAACTCTGCGTGAAGTGACCGGCCGCCATGGGCAGGAAAACGATGAAAGCAATCTGCGAAAACACCGCCCACAGATCGACCGGCAGCGTCGCGCCCATCAGCCACCGGACGTAGAACGGCGTCGCCAGCGAACCGAGGATCAGGCCGAGTACCGTCATCTTGACCGCTGCGCCGAGATTGCCGCCGGCAAAGCCGGTCCAGGAAATGGTCATGCCCGAGGTCGGCAGCAGTGCGGCGAGCAGCAGGCCCATGGCGTAGTACGGCTGGTTCGGGAAAAAGGTTTGGCCAAGGCCGAAGGCGACGAAGGGGATGATGCCGAAATTGATCAGCTGGGCGAGCAGTTGCGCCTTGCTGTCGCCGCCTTCGAGCACCTTGGCCAGCTTGAGCGTGACCATCATCGGATAGACCATAAGGAAAGTCAGCGGGACGATCAGCGACTTGAGCCAGGCGGTCGGCGCCAGCAGGCCAAAGCCGAAACCGAGCAGCATCATGGCCGGAATGGCGAGGATCAGATTCTTTGAAACAAAGGACAAAAACTTCAGCACGATGCGCTCCAGAAGCCCCGCAATGGCGTTCCACTAAATAAGCGAATAATTATACACCGTACCGAACCGCCCTTCGTTTAAGATCGTGCCCTGCCCCGTCATTCACTCATGAAATATCAGGCCTCCATGACCCGCCTTTTTCGTTCCCGATCCAGCCTTCTCGTCATTGCGGCGCTTATCGCGCTGGCCTTGCTTGTCGCCGGCTATACCGGCTGGGTTGGCGAGCGCGTCGTGGTGGCCGTGGCCGAACGCGGCGAACTGCGGCAGGCGGTGGTGGCCAGCGGCCGGGTGCGGACGCCACAGCGCATCGAGGTGGCGGCGCAAATCAGCGCCCGCGTCGTCGCCGTCAAGGTGCGCGAAGGCGATGCCGTGACGGCTGGCCAGACGATGGTCCAGCTCGACGACACCGAATGGCGGGCAAGCGCCGCCCAGGCCCGGGCCAGCCTGGCGCAGGCCGAAGCCAAACAACGCCAGCTCGACCGCCTCGGCCGACCGGTGGCCGAGCAAAGCGTGCAGCAAGCGGAAGCCAACGCCCAGCAAGCGAAGCGCCATTTCGAGCGGGTCGGCGAACTGGTCGCCAAGGGTTTTTACAGCACGGCCCAACTCGACGATGCCCGGCGCAACGCGCAGGTCGCCGACAGCCAGTGGCAGGCGGCCAAATTGCAGCTGGCCAGCAACCAGCCGGGCGGCAGCGAGACGCAGGTCGTGCGCAGCAATGTCGAGCAGGCGCGCGCCGCGCTGGCCGTGGCCGAAGCGCGGCTGGCCTACGCCACGCTGACGGCGCCGGGTGCCGGCAGGGTGCTGACGCGTAGTGTCGAAGCCGGCGACATGGTGCAGCCGGGCAAGGTTTTGCTGACCGTGGCGCCGCAGGGCGATACCGAATTGACGGCGCAGATCGACGAGAAAAACCTCGCCCTGCTCCAGCTTGGCCAGACGGCGCTGGCTTCGGCCGATGCCTACCCGGGCGAACACTTCAAGGCCGAGGTCACCTACATCGCCCCGGCCGTCGATGCCCAGCGCGGTTCGGTCGAAATCCGCCTGCGTGTCGCCGAGCCGCCGGTTTACCTGAAGCATGAAATGACCGTTTCCATCGACATCGCCTCGGCCTACCGCGCCGACACGCTGATCGTGCCGGCCGATGTCATCCGCGACCAGGCTTCCGGCCAACCCTGGGTGATGGTGGTACGCGACGGCGTGGCGCAGCGCCAGCCGGTCAAGTTGGGCATTCGCGGTGCTGGCCGGGTGGAAATCCTTGATGGCGTCGTTGCCGGCGAAGCGCTGGCCGCGGCCAGCCAGGCTCTGGCCGAGGGCCGCAAGGTTTCCACGGTCAACCGGAAATAACGGCCAAAAATGAAATCCTGGATGCCTTTCGAGTGGATCGCCGCCATCCGCTTCCTGCGTGAGGGCCGCATGCAGTCGCTGCTGATCATCGTCGGCGTCGGCGTTGGCGTCGCCGTCATCGTCTTCATGTCGGCCCTGCTTTCCGGCTTGCAGGCCAATCTGGTCAAACGCACGCTCAGTTCGCAGGCCCACATCGTCTTGTTGCCACCCGAAGAAATCGCCCGGCTGCAATCGCCAGCAGGCGGCATTGCGCTGCGCCTGCAAAAACAGGCCCAGCGCCTACGCTCCATCGATCAGTGGCAACAGATTCAGGCGCGGCTGGAAGGCTTGCCGGAAATCGCCGCCATCTCGCCGATTGCCTCCGGCCCGGCCTTCGTCGTGCGCGGCGACGCCAACAAGGCGATCACCCTGCTCGGCATCGACCCGGTGCGCTACAGCGGCGTCATCGCCCTTCCAGAACGCATGGTCGCCGGCCAGTTGCGCGTCGGCGCCGGCGAGGCGGTGATCGGCATCGAACTGGCCAAGGACCTCGGCGCCGACATCGGCGACAAGATCCGTGTCACGACGGCTGGCGACGCGACCGAAACCTTCACCGTCACCGGCCTGTTCGACCTCGGCAACAAGGGCGTCAATGCCCGCAACGTCTATGTCAGCCTGCGCTCGGCGCAAAGCCTGCTCGATCTGGTCGGCGGCGTGTCGAGCATCGACATTTCGCTGCACGACATCGACGAAGCCGAACGGCTGGCCAGCAAAATTGCCGCCGAAACCGGGTTGACCGCAGACAGCTGGATCAAGACCAACGCCCAGTTCGTCACCGCGCTAACCTCGCAACGCGTGTCGAGCAACGTCATCCGCTTCTTTATCGGCCTCTCGGTCGCCTTCGGCATCGCCAGCGTGCTGGTCGTTTCGGTCATCCAGCGCGCCCGCGAAATCGGCATCCTGCGCGCCATGGGCGCCTCGCAGGGGCAGATGCTGCGCATATTTTTGCTGCAGGGCGGCATTGTCGGTTTCTTCGGTTCGCTGCTCGGCTCCGGCCTGGCCTGGACTTTCCTGATGCTCTGGCGACTGATGGCGCGCAACCCGGACGGCACGCCGATGTTCATCATCGGCGTCGATCCATGGCTGGTCGCCATCGCAGCCGGCGGCGCCAGCCTGGTCGGCATCCTCTCCGCACTGCTGCCGGCGCGACGCGCGGCGCGCCTTGATCCTGTGGTGGCGATCCGTGGCTGATCCCGTGACGACAACGCCCGTTCTTCAGCTCAAAAACATCCGCAAATCCTACGGCAGCGGTGAAACGGAAAGCGAAATCCTGCACGGCATCGACCTGCGCCTCGAACGCGGCGAATTCGCCGCCTTGATCGGCCCCTCCGGCTCCGGCAAAAGCACCCTGCTCAACCTCATCGGCCTACTCGACCGGCCGAGCGGCGGACAACTGTTCATCGACGGCCAGGAAACCGGCCAGCTCGACGACACCGGCCTGACCCGCCTGCGCGGCCAGCGCATCGGTTTCGTCTTCCAGCACCACCACCTGATTCCCGCCTTCACGGCACTGGAAAACGTCGCCATGCCGCTGCTCGTCGCCCGCGGCCGGCCGGACGCCGAGATGTTCGCCCAGGCCGGCCGACTGCTCGACCAGGTCGGCCTCGCCGAGCGCAAGCAGAACCTCGCCAACCAGCTCTCCGGCGGCCAGCAACAGCGCGTCGCCATCGCCCGCGCCCTGGCCATGAGCCCCTCGCTGGTCCTCGCCGACGAACCGACCGGCAACCTCGACACCCATTCCGCCGACGACGTCTTCGCCCTGCTCCGCGAGGTCAACACCCGGCTCAACACCACTTTCCTGATCGTCACCCACGACCAGAGGCTGGCCGCCCGTTGCGACCGGATCATTGAAATGGTGGACGGCAATATCGTGGCAGACAGGCGGCATCAGGCCGCAGCAAACTAAAAGCGCCGGGGGATGGCCGGCGCTTCAGTGAATTTCAAAATTGGCCAATTTTTCCAGTTGACCGTAGTAATCCGGAATTATGTCCCCGAGCGTCAGCTCGAGAGCTGCGCGAACTGCTCACGCAGGCCATCGATAACGGTGCTTTCGCCACGCACCGTGAAGAAGGCGCCATTGCCGTCGGCCCGCTCTTCCAGTACCTCGCAACTGGCAAAGATTTCCTTGCGCAACTGCTGCGCCGACCAGGGCAGGAAAAGCTCGGCCTCGACGTGATCGCGCTGGAAAAAAGCGATGATCTTCATGCGTAACGCCGCGACTTCCTCCGGCCGGCGGGCACTCATCACGACGCAATCCGGATACTTGGCCCGTAGCACCGCTTCACACCCGGCCTGCGCCTCGGCATCGCCGACGTGGTCGATCTTGTTGAAGATACGCAGGCGCGGCACGACATCGGCGCCGATTTCTTCGAGCACCTTGTCGGTCACTTCCAGCTGACGCTCGAAACCGGGGTCGCTGGCATCGATGACGTGGAGCAGCAGCGAGTCATCCAGCGCCTCGTCGAGCGTGGACTTGAACGATGCAACGAGGCCGTGTGGCAGGTTCTTGATGAAACCGACGGTGTCGCTGACCAGCACGCGCGGCACGCTTTCCGGGTAGAGGGCGCGGACGGTGGTGTCGAGCGTCGCGAACAGCTTGTTGGCAACCAGCACTTCGCTGCCAGTCAGCGCCCGCATCAGCGTAGACTTGCCGGCGTTGGTGTAACCGACGAGCGCTACAGCCGCCTGGCTCTGGCGCTCCTGACGGCGGGCGCGCTGCGTCTTGCGCTCGGCCTCCATGGCCAGGATTTCGAGCTGCAGCTCGGCAATCCGGTCGCGGATCTTGCGTTTGTCGAGTTCGGTATGCGACTCGCCGGCGCCGCGACCACCGACCCCACTGCGCTGCCGACCCTGCGGCCCAGCCAGCTTGGCCGCCTCGCGCAGACGCGGTGCCATGTAGCCGAGGCGGGCAATTTCGACCTGCGCCTTGGCGGCGCGAGAACGGGCATTGCGATGGAAAATTTCGAGGATGACCATGGTCCGGTCCATGACCTCGCAACCGGCCTCGATTTCCAGATTGCGCGCCTGCGACGGCGAAATCTCGTGGTCGACGAGAATCGCGTCGATCTCCGGCAGATTCGACTCGGCAAGCGACAGCACTTCGTCGCCCGCCTCGTCAAAAATCGGCTCGCCGTGCACGAAAGCGCGGATTTCCTGCCGCTTGCCGACGCCCAGATAACCCGTCGTATCGAAGCTGCTGCGCTTCTGCACGAAGGTATGAACGACCTTGAAACCCAGCGTCTTGGCCAGTTCGCGCAGCTCCATGAGCGACGCCTCGAACTCGATATCACTGACGTTCGGCAACTGCACGGCAGCCGCCACGGCGTACATCTGTTTTTGTTCTACTTCCATTTGCATCCGAAATTGCTTCTCTTGAGTGGGCAAAGGCAGATAGTAAGGCCATCACCCCTTAAAATACCCACCGCTTGGCCTGCCGGCTTCGACAATTCCCCAAAAAGACGAGACCACCATGAACGATTCGCTCTACGACATTCCCCTCAAAACCCTGGACGGCCGCCCCCTGACGCTGGGCGAATTCAAGGGTCAGGTGCTGCTGCTCGTCAACGTCGCCTCGAAATGCGGACTGACGCCGCAATACGCCGGGCTGGAAAATCTGTTCAAGCAGTATCGCGAACGCGGGCTGCAGGTGCTTGGCTTTCCCTGCAACGACTTTGCGGCGCAGGAGCCGGGTTCGGCTGACGAGATTCAGAGTTTTTGCACAACCAATTTTGGTGTCGATTTTCCGATGTTCGATAAGCTGAACATCAACAGCGAACCGTGCCACCCGCTTTACGTCCGGCTCATTGCCGCTCTGCCTGAAGCGGTGTTTCCCGCTGGCAGCGATTTCACCGAAAAGCTGGCCGGCTATGGCTGCTCGCCCAAGCAAACGGGCGACGTGTGGTGGAACTTCGAGAAGTTTCTGGTCGGGCGCGATGGCCGGATTATCCAGCGTTTTTCACCCGACATGACACCGGACGACCCGACGCTGGTCGCCGCCATTGAAGCAGCGCTCGGCTGAACCACACCCTGCGACCCAAAAAAGAAGATCAATGTCCCGCACCCGCAAACCCGACGTCTGCCAGCCCACCGGCTCTGCCGAACTCGCCATGCTTGACGTTTACATGCCGATGATGAAATCGTCAGCAATCATCTCGGCCGGCCGGCTGGGTCTGTTCGAAGCGCTGGTCGATGGCCCGCTAACAGCGCCGGCGCTGGCTGAAAAAATCCATTCGAGCCTGCGCGGCACTGCAACCCTGGTCGATTTTCTGGTCGCGATCGGCTACCTGGAAAAAGACGACGACGCATTCGCCAATACGGCAAGCACCCGACGCTGGTTCACCAGCGCTGGCCAGGTCGATTACACGCCCGGTCTGCTGTGGACGCACGAAGCGTGGGCGATGATGGGCAGCCTCGCCGAAACGGTGCGCAAGGGCGAGCCGGAGCAGACGCTGTGGGACGCGATGGTCGAAAAGCCGCATCTCGGCCCGCTGTTCTCGGCCTACATGGGCGCCTTCGCGGCCGACCTCGGGCCCGATCTGCTCAAGCACGTGCCGGTATCACCGGACTACCGCCGCCTGCTCGACCTCGGTGGCTCGCATGGCCTGCACTCGATCCGCTTTTGCCGGCACTACGCTCAGCTCGCTGCGGTCATCGTCGACATGCCGAGCGCCCTGACCGAGACCGGGCCGGAAATCGACAAGGCCGGGCTGGCGGACCGCATCCGCCTCAGCCCCGGCACCCTGCAGGACCACGATTGGGGCGACGACAACGATCTCGTTTTCTACCTCTCGGTCGCCCACAACCATTCGGCCGCGGAAAACCGCCTGGCCATCCGGCAAATTGGCGAGTCGATGAACCCGGGTGGACTGCTGGTCATTCACGAATACCTGGCAGAAACCTCACTTGACGCCTTGAACGCAGCCTTCCGCCTGACCCTGCTGCTGGAAACCGGCACCCAGACGCATCGGCATGAGGACTATTGCGAATGGCTGACAGCGGCAGGGTTTTCCGCGATCGAGCGTATTGACCTCGAGCCACGCGAAAAGGGTTCGTTGATACTTGCCCGGCGCTAAGCGTTAGATCCGTTTCAATTTTGGCCTTTTTTCCGGGTTGACCGCAGCAAACCCGGTTGACTGCAAGATTCAGGGGCTATTCAGGATACCAACCAAAAAAATGCCATTCAGTCTGCGCTGAATGGCACATGGGCCGAAGCCCCATTCCTGAGAATCAGGTTTTATCAGGCGCGACGACGGCGAAGCGACGCGGCCAGAATACCGAGACCGGCGAGCAGCATGGCACTGCTACCCGGTTCCGGGATAGCCGTTACCGAGACGTTGTCGAGGGAGCCGCCATAGCTGTCGGAGATGCCAGTAGCCGCGAATTTCAAGACCCCCTGGCCATTTGCATCAGCGAACAGATCGTAGCTCATGGTGACCCAGGTCGCCCCGGTACCGGTCATGGTGTCCACCAACTGGTTGTTCCAGAAAACCTGAATGGGGTTGCTGGCAGCGGAGACACCAGCGCGCGGCGCGAAGGAAAACGTGAGCTCCAAAGCCTGATTGGCATAAGTCTGGATTGTCTGGGAAATCCAGCTGTTTCCGGCAGCATCGAGCTCGGCATACCGAACACCGTGCGCCGCCGTACCGGCAATTGCGTTGCGGATTTCGATGCCGTTGGCGCCAGTTGTCCAGCCGTAGCCACTACCGAAGATGCTCCAGCTTCCTGGCGTAATCGAGGTGTAGTTCTCGAAGCTGCCGTTGACGACCAGATTGGCCTGGGCGAAGGTGGGCACGCTGAGCAGTGCGGCAATGGCGAGCAGTTTTTTCATGGTGAATTCCTTGTTGATCAGTTCCGGGCAGCTCCAGGAGCAACCACGCAGACGAACAATAGCCCCACCGAAAAAAACACACCGTGAAGGAATCGAGGCATTTGCACACCCAGTCAATTTGCCGACGATGCGGCCAATCAACACGATTCGATTTTCTGCCTTTCTTCCCGGTTGACCGCAGCAATCACCCCATCACGGATACAAGCCACGCGTGGCCCGCGCTTCCAGCACCCGGCTGCACCCGATCACGAAAGCGGCTGAACGCAGCGGCATCTTGCGGTCAGAGGCCATTTGCCAGATGGCGTTGAAGGCTTCTGTCATGATCCGTTCGAGACGGACGTAGATTTCGTCTTCCGTCCAGAAGAAGCTCGAAAAATCCTGCACCCACTCGAAATAGCTGACGGTGACTCCGCCAGCATTGGCCAGCACGTCTGGCACGACAGTGATGCCGCGGTCGGCGAGGATGGCGTCGGCTTCCGGCGTCGTCGGGCCGTTGGCACCTTCGACGACGATGCGGGCGTTGATCCGGTCTGCGTTGTGGCGGTTGATCTGCGACTCGAGTGCCGCCGGTACCAGATACTCGCAGGGTACGGCCCAAAAATCATCGTTGCTGATCGTCGTCGTACCAGGTGCGCCGAGCAGGGTCTTGTGCTCGGTCAGGTAGCGTTTCAGTGCTACGACATCGAGCCCCGTGTCGTTGAATACCGTGCCGCTGACGTCCTGTACCGCGACGATCTTGGCGCCGTGCTGGGCGAAAATCCGTGCGCTGGCCTCGCCGACATTGCCGAACCCCTGCACCACAACGCGTGCACCTTCTATCGGCACATTCAGCTTGCGTCCGGCCTCGCGTGCGGAGACAAAAACGCCACGCCCGGTGGCATCCGAACGCCCGAGCGAGCCACCGAGCGACACGGGCTTGCCGGTAACGACACCAGTCACCGTGCGTCCTTCGCCCATCGAATAGGTGTCCATCATCCAGGCCATGACTTGGGCGTTGGTATTCATGTCCGGTGCCGGAATATCCTTGTTCGGACCGATCATCGAACTGATTTCGCTTGTGTAGCGTCGTGTAAGCCCCTCGAGCTCGGCCATCGACAGTTTTCGCGGATCAACACGGACGCCGCCTTTCGCGCCGCCAAACGGAACGTTTACCACGGCGTTCTTGATCGTCATCCAGCCGGCCAGCGCCATCACCTCCGACAGCGTGACGTCCTGATGAAAACGGATGCCGCCCTTGCCCGGCCCACGCGAGGTGTTGTGATGCACCCGGTAACCTTCGAAATGGTCGACCACACCGTTGTCGAGACGAATCGGCACATCGACGATCAGCGAGCGTTTCGGCCGGCGCAGGGTTTCCACCCACGGCCACAATGACTTGTCGAGCAGTGGCGCTACCTGCTCCACCTGCTGCAGGTAGATGTGCCAGGGGCCGATGTTTTCTTTGGAAAGGTAGGATGGCAGTTGGGGGGTGCTCACGTCGATTCCTTTCAGTTTGAATTTTTGCCAGTGTCGCGCAACGCAAGCACTCTGACTAGCGCACCGTGATGGCTTGACGGTATGCTCTCGCAAATAACGATCAACTGGAGAGAATCTGTGCCCGCATTGCTGCCCCAACCCGATCCCGATGGCCTGCTCGAATATTCGGTGGTCTACACCGACCGCGCCCTGAACCACATGTCGCAACGCTTCCAGGGTGTGATGAAAGACATCTCCCGCATCATGAAGAAGGTGTACAACGCCAAGTCGGCCATCATCGTGCCGGGCAGCGGCACCTTCGGCATGGAAGCCGTCGCCCGCCAGTTCGCGACCAATCGCAAGGTGCTGGTCATTCGCAACGGCTGGTTCAGCTTCCGCTGGACGCAGATTTTCGACATGGGCCACATCCCGGCTGAAAGCATTGTGCTCAAGGCCAAGCAGATCGGCAGCGGGTCGCAGGCCCCGTTTGCGCCGCCGCCGATAGCTGAAGTCGTCGCGGCCATTCGGGAGCAAAAACCGGAATTGGTGTTTGCGCCGCACGTCGAAACCTCGTCGGGCATGATACTTCCCGACGACTACCTTCGTGCTGTCGGCGACGCCGTACGGGCGGCTGGAGGCTATTTCGTGCTCGACTGCATCGCGTCCGGGACGGTCTGGGTCGACATGGTTGCCAACAATGTTGACGTTCTGATCAGTGCCCCGCAGAAAGGCTGGAGTGCCTCGCCGTGCTGCGCCATGGTCGCCCTCGGCGAGCGCGCCCGCGCCCACATTGATGCGACAAGCAGCACCAGCTTCGCCTGCGACCTCAAAAAGTGGCTGCAGATCATGGAAGCCTTTGAAAACGGTGGGCACGCGTACCACGCAACCATGCCGACCGATGCGTTGGCCACGCTGCGCGACGTCATGCTGGAAACCGAAGCCTATGGCTTCGACAGGGTTTGCCAGGAACAGATCGAACTCGGCCGGCGCATCCGCGAACTCATGGTAGCCAATAACTTCCCCAGCGTCGCCGCCGAAGGATTCCAGGCACCCGGCGTAGTGGTCAGCTACACCACCGACCCGGACATCCATACCGGCAAGAAATTCATCGCCCAGGGCGTCCAGACTGCCGCCGGCGTGCCGCTGCAATGCGACGAACCAGCCGATTTCCGCACTTTCCGCCTCGGCCTGTTCGGTCTGGAAAAGCTGCACAATCCGGCCACGGCTGTTGAAAACTTCAGTAAAGCACTGGCCTCAGTCGTGGCCTGAGCGGTACTTCATCTCCCCAGCCGCCACCGGAAATGGCAACCAGTTTTCGGGCGGCGGCAGCGGGCAGGTGGCAAACGGGGTGAAGGCGCACGGCGGGTTGTACGCGCAATTGAAATTCAGGCGAATTTTGCCGTCGACCGCAGCAGGTGTTTTCAGAAAGCGCCCAGCGCCGTAAGTCTCCTTGCCGCTCGTGCGGTCACGGAAAACAAAGAAAATCTCCTTGTCGCCAACCGCCATCGGCAACAGCGTCACCGCCTGCCCGGCAATTTCGAACACGGCCTGATGGCTGACGTCGACCACTTTCAGATCGCCGCTGACATTCGGCACTTCCATGCTGATCGGTGGTGAAAGCGCCTGCCACTCGGCCTCGATCTGCCAGGCAGGATCGAAGTCGAAATAGTCCAGCCCTTTGAATGGCTGGCTCAGCGCCCAGTCGCGGTCGCGCAAACGGATCGCAATGCGACTCTCACGGTCAACCGGAAAAAATGACCAATTTTGAACATCGACCACGGTCGGCTGGCTGGCAATATCCGTCTGCAGTTCACGCGCCTCCCCGGCCACCGGTTGCCAGATCACCCGACCTTCCCGCCAGAGAAGATTTCCGAGATGCGCCGGGCCGCCAGGCATGAGCACAACCGATCCTTCGCCGCTACCAACGCTGTTCGATCCCGGCTCCAGCCAGAACAGCCCACGTATTCCGAGCCAGCTCTCCGGCCCGGCCAGTTCGGCATGGCGCGCGGCCTGCCATTTTTTGAGGTCATCCCACATTTTTCAGATCCTTGTTGTCCACGCCAGCGTTAATCCGATATAAGGTTAGCGATGTTCCATCCCCGCTTGTTGAAAGGAAATAGCGCATGAAAAAAATTCTTCTGGCCGCGTTGCTCGCCGCCTCCCCGCTTCTGGCCAACGCCGTCGACGTCAACGTTAATCTGGGCAGCGTCCGGGTCGATGCTCCGGGCGTCAGTGTCACCTTCGGCTCGCGCAACGACCGCGGCTACTACTGGGATGGCTACGACTGGCGCGAACCAGCCTACTGGAAGCAGCATGGCGGCCCGCGCGGCGAACGCTATTACACCGGCCGCGGCAACAAGCATGGCCACCACAAGGATGGTGGCCATTGCCCGCCCGGACAGGCCAAGAAAGGCAACTGCTGACCCGCGCCGACTACTGCCAATAAACAAAGGGCGAGACCTTCCGGTCCCGCCCTCTTTCGTCAAGCAAGCTATTTCAGCCCTTGGCGAAACGCATGATGCCGCCCGTCGCCGGATCACAACTGACGACGATCACATCCTTCGCCACGAACCGGCCTTCGAGAATGGACTTGGCCAGCGGATTTTCGATCTGTTGCTGGATCGCCCGCTTGAGCGGCCGGGCGCCGAACACCGGATCGAAGCCCGCCTGCGCCAGTTCGGCCAGTGCGCTGTCCTCGACGACAATGCCCATGTCGAGCTGGGCCAGCCGTTTTTCGAGGTAGCCAAGCTGGATCTTCGCGATACCGGCAATGTGTTTCTCGTCCAGCGCATGGAAGACGACCACTTCGTCGATCCGGTTGATGAACTCCGGCCGGAAGTAGGTTTTCACCTCGGCCATCACCGCCATCTTGATCACCCCATACTCGTCGCCTGACATCTGCTGGATCATCTGGCTGCCGAGGTTGGAGGTCATCACAATTACGGTATTTTTGAAGTCGACCGTACGACCCTGGCCATCGGTCATCCGGCCATCGTCAAGCACCTGCAGCAGCACGTTGAAGACGTCCGGGTGGGCCTTCTCGACTTCATCTAGCAGGATCACCGAGTACGGCTTGCGACGCACGGCTTCGGTCAGGTAACCGCCTTCTTCGTAACCGACGTACCCCGGCGGCGCGCCGATCAGGCGGGCGACCGAGTGCTTCTCCATGAATTCACTCATGTCGATGCGGATCAGGTGATCCTCGGCATCGAACATGAATTCGGCCAGCGCCTTGCACAGTTCGGTCTTGCCGACGCCTGTCGGGCCGAGGAAGAGGAAGGAGCCATACGGACGGTTGGGATCGGACAGCCCGGCACGCGAACGACGAATGGCATCGCCAACCAGGCGAACCGCTTCATCCTGTCCGACAACGCGCTTGTGCAGCCGCTCTTCCATGTGCAGCAGTTTTTCACGCTCGCCAGTCATCATCTTGCTGACGGGGATACCGGTCGCCCGACTGACCACCTCGGCAATTTCCTCGGCGCCGACCTGCGTGCGCAGCAGAACATTCTTCTTGCCCTCGCCTTCGCCAGCTTTTTCGGCCGTCTTCAACTGCGCTTCGAGTTGCGGCAGTTTGCCGTATTGCAGCTCGGCCACCTTGTCGAGCTTGCCTTCGCGCTGCAGGCGTGTGATGTCGGCCTTGAGCCTGTCAATCTCTTCCTTGATGTGCGCCGAGCCCTGAACCTGCGCCTTTTCGGCCTTCCAGATTTCTTCGAGGTCGGAATACTCCTTGGCCAGCTTGGCGATTTCCTCCTCGATCAGGCCGAAGCGCTTCTTCGACGCCTCATCCTTCTCGCGCTTCACGGCCTCGCGCTCGATCTTGAGCTGGATGATGCGGCGGTCCAGCTTGTCCATGACTTCCGGCTTGGAGTCAATTTCCATCTTGATCCGCGCCGCCGCCTCGTCGATCAGGTCGATCGCCTTGTCGGGCAGGAAACGGTCAGTAATATAGCGGTGCGACAACTCCGCCGAAGCCACGATGGCCGGGTCGGTGATGTCCACACCGTGGTGCAATTCGTACTTCTCCTGCAAGCCGCGCAGGATGGCGATGGTCGATTCGACGCTCGGCTCCTCGACCAGCACCTTCTGGAAACGGCGTTCCAGTGCAGCGTCCTTCTCGATGTACTTGCGGTATTCGTTGAGCGTCGTCGCGCCAATGCAGTGCAGTTCGCCACGGGCCAGCGCCGGCTTGAGCATGTTGCCGGCGTCGATGGCGCCTTCGGCCTTGCCGGCCCCGACCATGGTGTGCAGTTCGTCGATGAACAGGATGATCTGCCCAGCCTCCTGCGACACCTCTTTCAGCACGGATTTCAGACGCTCTTCAAACTCGCCGCGGTACTTTGCACCAGCCAGCAGGCCGGCCATGTCGAGCACCAGTACCTTCTTGCCTTTCAGCGTTTCCGGCACTTCACCGTTGATGATGCGCTGGGCCAGGCCTTCGACGATGGCCGTCTTGCCGACGCCCGGTTCGCCGATCAACACCGGGTTGTTCTTGGTACGGCGCTGCAGGATCTGGATGGCGCGACGGATTTCGTCGTCACGGCCGATCACCGGATCAAGCTTGCCCTGAGCGGCACGCTCGGTCAGGTCGATACAGTATTTTTTCAGCGACTCGCGCTGGCCTTCGGCATCTTGCGAATCCACACCCTGCCCGCCGCGCACAGCCATGATCGCGGCTTCGATCGACTTGCGGCTCAGGCCGTGCTGCTTGGCCAGGCGACCGGTTTCGTTCTTGTCCTCACAGATGGCAAGCAGGAACATTTCACTGGCGATGAACCGGTCGCCGCGCTTCTGCGCTTCCTTGTCGGTCAGGTTGAGCAGGTTGCCCAGATCGCGGCCGATGGACACATCGCCGCCATGACCTTCGACCTTGGGCAGGCGGGTCAACGCCTGTTCGAGATCGCGTTTCAGCCCCGGCACATTGACACCGGCCCGAGACAGCAGCGAGGTCGTGCCACCATCATCCTGATTGATCAGGGCGAGCAGCAGATGCTGCGGTTCAATGAATTGCTGGTCACCGCCAATGGCCAGGCTCTGGGCATCAGCCAAGGCTTCCTGGAACTTGGTCGTGAATTTATCTAGGCGCATGGTAGTTCTCCTGAGGCGGAATTTCTGTTACTCGACAGATGAGGCCAAGCCTGAATATTTCAACCTCCACCAACGATGCATTCGCGCCGCAGCCCCAAATAACCCCACGCCATGAAAGGCTTCGTGCCAAATTCACCAATGCGAAATTTGATAATTAAATCAACCAGTTCAAGTAAGTGTGAAATATCAATCAAGAAAATGACACTGCTTTGTTGCACAAACCGGGTATACAGCTTGCCTGGCTGAAGGTTTGTGACTGAACAGACCAGCAAATGCCAAAGCCGCGCGCCAAGCAATACCGCACGAAGAGCTGGAAAGCGTACAACGCGGGGCTGAAATCCCGAGGCTCGCTGAGCATCTGGCTGGACAAGGAGATGACCTGGTTTGCCGGGGGTACCGGCAACCGTGGCCGGTCAGCAATCTATAGCGATGCCGCCATCCAGTTTTGCCTGTCGCTGAAATGCCTGTTTGGACGCCCACTGCGCCAGAGCATGGGGCTGGTCGAAAGCCTGCTGAAGTTGTCGGGTCTGGCTTGGCCTGTTCCCGATTTCAGCACGATCTCTCGACGTCAGAAGCACCTGCAAGTGGCCATCCCTTATCGCGCCAGAAATGATGTGTTGCACCTGTTGGTGTATAGCACGGGCGTCAGGATGCTGGGCGAAGGTGAATGGAAGACCAGGAAGGTATGGTGGCTATGCCGTAAATCCGTCTGGGGTAAGGGAGAATTCAACCCTCAGATGATTTGTGCAACAAAGCCCGTAAACTGACGCATTCCTCCCCCGGCCGGATTTCGATTCCGGCCTTTTTTGGGCAATCCCGCATCCAGATCAAGGAAGCCGGAAATAGTCCCCAAAAGCCCCTGAAAAGCCCGGCGCGTGCGACAAAATGCCGCACGAAACCCCTTTCTCGCGTTGCTAAGATCGCCCCCTGCAGTCACCAGCCGAATGAAGCGCACCAAGGCGCTTCCCGGGGGGCTGATGGCGCGCTTGCCCAAAACGGGCTGCCAAACAATGCGTCAAAACCAAGCAAAAAGGGGAGCTTCACCATGCAACACCACGTCAAACTGCGCCGGCTAGTGTGGCTCGTCTCGCTCGCCGTCAGTGGCGCCTACGCTCAGGAATCCGCCGTCGTACTGGGCGAAGTGACCGTCAATTCGGCCACGGCAGGAAGCTTGCCGACGCGCAGCATCCTGACTTCGGTCGACATCATGGGCGCCGAGCGCGTGCAGGACAAGAACGTGATGAACAGCTGGGAGCTGATCAGTCAGATGCCGGGCATCCAGACGACCGATTTCCGGCTTGGTGCCGAGTCGGGCAAACCCTCCTTCCGTGCCTTCAACGGCGAGGGTTACATCAATGGCATCAAGCTGTTGATCGACGGCGTGCCGAGCAACATCAACAGCGGCAACCTGCGCTACATGGACATGATTTTCCCGCTCGACATCGACTATATCGAAGTCGTCCGAGGCACCAACGATCCACGCTACGGCCTGCACAACATTGGCGGCAACATCAATGTCGGCACGCGGCAAGGCGGCAACTATACCGAGGGCCGGCTAACCTACGGCAGCTTCAACACCACCGAGCTGCAGGGCGCCTTTGGCCGCGAATCCGGTGGCTTTGCGCAAAACTATTTTGTGTCCAAGCAGGATTCGGACGGCTACCGCGAGCATTCGAAATCCGAGAAATACAGCCTCGGCGGCAAGTGGTTCTATACCACCGACGATGGCAAGCTGAAGGCTGGTGTCATGGCCCGCGCCTATAACCACGAGGCGGAGTCGGCCGGCTACCTGACAGCCGGTGAACTGGCCGCCGACCGCTTCCAGTCGCCGGCCAAGAATGCCAACGACCACGACAACCGCGACATGCAGCAACTGAGCGGCCACCTCGATTTCCAGATCAGCGAAACGCTGCGCTACAGCAGCAAGCTGTACTACAACGCAATCATGGACGAGCGCCACGTCACCTATAACGCCGCTGCGGCGAGTGGCGCCCGGCAGCGACGCGTGTGGGACGAGGAGCAGTTTGGCTGGATCAACAACCTGACCTGGCGGATCAATCCGCTCATCACGCTTGATGGCGGCCTCAACTATGAACATCAGGACAATCGCTATCGGCGCTATCGCTACGCGCTGGCTGTACCTACCAATTTTTCGACGCCGACCGTCATTTCGAACGATGAAAACTACACGCTCGACAACGTCGGCGCCTACATCCAGGCCATCATCAAGCCCAGCGAATCCTGGAAGATCGTACCGGCCTATCGCATCGATCATTTCAGCGGCAGCACGACCCTGAACCAGACCGGCGCCACCGGCTCGCTGCAGGATTACGGCTGGATCGGCCTGCCGAAGCTGAGCGTGGTGTATAGCCCCTCGCCCGCCGTCAGCATCTACGGCAACTGGGGCCAGACCTTCCAGGTCCTGACCGGCTCCAAAAACCCGGCCTATATGTTGACCGGCACCCCCGACTACAAACCCTCGATCAACACCGGCATCGAACTCGGCACCAAGCTCAAGTTGATCGACCGCACCGAAGCCCGCATCGCCATCTGGCAGCAGGATGCCACCGACGAAGTCGCCAACCTGCCGGCAGCAGACGCTACGATCGCCCTAGGCAAAACCCGCCGCAAGGGAATCGACCTCCAGTTCACCGCCAACCTGTTCGACAACCTGAAATTCTGGGCCTCGCACGCCATCCAGCAAGCCAAGGTGGTGGGCGGCATCGGTTCGCTGATCGGCAAGGAAGTCTTCTCGACACCGCGCGCCATCACCAATATCGGCCTCGAATACCGCGCCACCGAAGCGCTCAGTTTCAACCTGCAAGGACGCGCCCAGGGCAGCTACTACATCGACGACCTCAACGCCAAAGGCAAGTACGGCGATTACATCCTGTTCGACAGCGGCGTAACTTACGCCTTCACACCCAAGGTCAGTGTCGATCTCCAGGTCAAGAACATGTTCAATCGCAACTACGAATATGTCTGGTACGACACCATCTGGGGCGGGGCCGCATCCCAGCCGATGTTCTCAGCCGGTGCCGGGCGCGCCGGGTATCTGTCGCTCAACCTAAAGATGTAAGTCCGTCGCGGCATGGCATACTGCCGGGCCGCTTTGCCCGCCAGCGCTTCTTGATTTGATGTCCGCCCACCACGCCCGCGCCATCCACCTCCCCCGCCCGGCCATTGGCCGCCGGCGGGCGGTGCGGGAGTTGATCCGCACCGGTCACCGCTGGATCGGGCTGTCCCTGGGGCTTGTGCTGGTCATCGCCGGGCTTACCGGCAGCTGGCTGGCCTTTTATCCAGAGCTCGATCTCCTGCTGCATCCGCAACGGCACGCACAGGGGCCTGTACAGCCCATCCGGCTCAACGCCGTTTTTGCTGCCTTGCAAGCCGCAGAACCGCAGCGCGATGGCCCCTGGCGCATCGAGATGCCACGCGGCGAGGGCACACCAATTCAAGCCCGCTACTACCTGCCGAGCGAAACGCGGGGGCAGCATTTCGCCCCGCTGATGCTCACGCTCTCGCCAACCGACCTGAAGGTAAGCAGCCGCCATTTTTGGGGCGACGATCCCAGCACCTGGCTCTACAACCTGCATTACGCGCTATTGCTCGGCGAAACCGGCCAGACGCTGCTGGCCTGCTGCGGCATTCTGTTTCTTGCGCTGTTACTCAGCGGCCTTTACCTCTGGTGGCCCAGGCCGGGTGCCTGGCGGGGAGCGCTCGGTTTCAAACCCAACGCCGCCTGGAAGCGACTGATCTACGACTGGCATGTCAAACCCGGCGTCTATACCCTGCTCGTCAGCTTGACCCTGTGCATCACGGGACTGATGCTGGTCGTGCCAGCCTGGTTTTCACCGGCCCTCAATTACTTTTCCCCGATCACCGCGGGGTATACCGGCACCGGTAGCAACGCAGGAATAGTGCTATCGGTCAGCGCCGAGCAGGCGGTCGCCATTGCCCAAAAAAGCTTCCCTGATGCCGAACTGCGCTGGCTTGAGACACCGGGCGCCGGCAAGCCGATCTGGCGGGTTCAGATGCGCCAGCCGGGCGAGCCAAGCCAGCGCTTTCCACGCACTCAGGTATGGATCGATGCCAGCACCGGCGACATCCTGGCCGAACGCGATCCACGACGCTTCGCAGCCAGCGACACCCTACTCGCCTGGCTGCATCCGCTGCACAACGGCGAGGCTTTCGGACTGGCCGGACGTATCGTCGTCTGCCTTGCCGGCCTGCTGCCTTTGCTGGCCCTGACAACGGGTTTCATCCGCTGGCGTCACACGGCTGGGGGGCGAAAGAAAAGCTGACGTACGCCAGGCCAGTATTTTGATTTTGGCCCTTTTTTCCGGTTCACCGCGCCCCGGAGGAAGCACTCTTGGGGTGTAGCAATCGCAGATTGGGGCGCTTCTCCTTGATCATGTTCAGAAACACATTGTTCGGTACCAGGCAGACCGGATCATCAGCACCACCCAGGGTGACGTTAGCGCTGTAGCGGTCGGAATTTTTGGCGCAGCTCGGTGGCATCGCCCTGAATCCAGAGTGTGCTGTCAGCTGGATTCCAGTAGTGTTTCGCGGAGACACGGTGCCGCTTGATCAATGAAGGCGCGCACCCGCGATGACAAAAGCCTGGCGTGTGGGTAGGCAAAGCTGACCGGCAAGGGCGGCGTTTCGTAGTCGCGCAGCAGGCGAACCAGCTTGCCAGTCGCCAAATGCTCGCGCACCTGGTAAGCAAAAAACCGCCCGCAACCGACACCTTTCAAGCAGGCATCGATGGCAAAGTCGATGTGATTGCAGGCCAGCACGTGCGGCATCGCCACCCTCTCAGGCCGGCCGTCTTGCTGAAAAGACCAGTCTGCTTCAAGGCTTGAGCCGGTGGTTTTAATTCCGCGATGATTTTGCAATTCGGCCGGATTTTCCGGTTGACCGTGGATCGCCAGATAGGCCGGGCTGGCGCAGACAATCCGCCGGGTGCTGCCGAGCGGAATGGCCACCAGCGAGGATTCGGGCAGCGTACCGATGCGCACGGCGAGGTCGATGCCTTCATCGATCAGATCAACGACGCGATCAAGCAGCAAAAGCTCCACGCGCACCGCCGGATGCGCTGCCAGAAAATCGGTCACCAGCGGCCCGACATGCAGCCGCCCGAACATTACCGGCGCGGTGATAACCAACCGCCCGGCCGGCTTGACTTGCCGCGCCAGCAGCGCCGCTTCGGCCTCTTCGACATCATTCAGCAGATGTCGGCATCGCTCGAAATAATCGCGCCCCTCGTCGGTCAGCGCCATGCGCCGCGTCGTGCGGTTCAGCAGACGGACGCCCAGCGACTTTTCCAGCGCGGAGAGGCTGCGCACCACCGAGGTTGGTGACGTTCCGAGGCGATCGGCCGCCGCCGTCAGGCTCCCGGTCTCGACGATGCGCACGAAGGTCGTCATGGCTCGCAATTTATCCATAGGTCGTATTAAACCGTTTTTTGCATAAGTATTGTAGCCACAAGTCTATTTATTGCGATTGCCGCATAGCTGATGATGGCCTCGTTCCAGCCAAAAAAGGAAACCCGCCGTGTCCCGCCACTTTGCCAGCATCGCTTACACCCCCGGCGTCCGTGCCAGCCAGCGCCTGCTTGGCGGGCGCGATCTTGGCGAGCGTCCGAACCTTATGCCCGGCATGGAAGGCGATGTCGCCAGACCGGAACTCGGCCCCCGTGAGCGCGAATTCATCGCGGCCCGCGACAGCTTTTATCTATCCACCGTCAGCGAAACCGGCTGGCCGCATGTGCAGCATCGCGGCGGGCCGGCCGGGTTTCTTCAGGCATTGGGCCCGAACACGCTGGCCTTTGCCGATCTGTCGGGCAACCGCCAGTACGTCAGCGTCGGCAATCTGACGCACAACGACCGCGCCGCGCTGATCCTGATGGATTACCCGAACCGCCGCCGGCTGAAAATCCTGGGGCAGGTCGAGCTCGTCGAGCGTGCCACGGTCAACCCGGATTTATGGGCAAAAATGAAATTTCCCGACGGCAATGTCGAGCGCATCATGCTCATCCAGATCGTTGCATTTGACTGGAATTGCGCCCAGCACATCACCCCGCGCTATACCGAAAGCGAGTGGCAAAACCGCTGTTCGCCGCCCTCCGCAACGCCCATCACCCAGGAGTAAGCCATGAAACTCTACGATCTTGAACCCTCCGGCAACTGCTACAAGGTTCGGCTCTTTGCCGCGCTGGCCAACATTCCGCTGGAAATCGTTCCAGTCGATTTTATGAGCGGCGAGCACAAACGTTCCCCGCTCATCGACCTCAACCCGCTGGGCCAGCTGCCC
Organism: Dechloromonas sp.; assembly: GCA_016790815.1. Lineage (GTDB taxonomy): Bacteria > Pseudomonadota > Gammaproteobacteria > Burkholderiales > Rhodocyclaceae > Azonexus. Next base: position 7,324 of record JAEUOG010000076.1, on the reverse strand, counting down.
ATCCTCGACGACGCCCCGGTCGTGCTGCGCGACTCGCAGGCCATCCTCGTTTATCTGGCCAGCAAATACGGCGGTCAAAGCTGGCTACCGCGTGATCCGGCCGAGATGGGTGACGTCATGCAATGGCTATCGACCGCCGCCAACGAAATCCAGAATGGCCCGGGCGCCGCCCGACTGGTCGATAAATTCGGCTACGCCATCGACAAAGCCGATGCCGTCAAGCGCGCCGGCAACATCCTGCCGGTGATCGACGCGCATCTCGCCAAGCATCAATGGCTGGCGCTGGACAGGCCAACCATTGCCGACTGCGCAGTAATGCCTTACATCGCGCTGGCGCACGAAGGCGGCATTTCGCTCCAGCCCTACCCGCAAATTGTCGAATGGATTGGGCGCATCAAGGCGCTGCCGGGGTTTATCCCGATGTCGGGAATTTGAAGGCGGCCAATAGATCAGCTGAAAATATTGCTACCGGCTGCAGCCAAGCTGCGGTTCGGCAGCTGGCGAACGAGGCTATTTCTGCCAGCGCGCCGCTGCGCTGTCGTCCGCATCGCGCGCATCGACCCAGCGGGCACCATCCGGCGTCGCTTCGCGCTTCCAGAACGGAGCGCGGGTTTTCAGATAATCCATGATGAATTCGCAGGCAGCGAAGGCTTCGCCACGGTGGGCGCTGGTCACGGCGACCAGCACGATCTGATCGCAGGGCTTGAGCGGGCCGACGCGGTGGATGACCAGCGCGTCGTAAATTTCCCAGCGCCCTTTGGCGTCCGTGACAATTTCTTCCAGCGCCTTTTCGGTCATCCCCGGATAGTGTTCCAGCGTCATTTCCGAAACGCTGGCCCCGTCGTTCAGGTCACGCACCAGCCCCAAAAAACTGGCCAGCGCGCCGACCCGCGCGTCGCCAGCGCGTAGCGCGGTCAACTCGACATTCAGGTCAAAATCGGCTTCCTGAACCCGGACGGTCATGCTCAGATTACCTCGCGCGCTTCCATGAAACGCAGGTTGGGGTACTTCTCTTTGACCATGTTCAGATAGACATTGTTCGGCGCCAGATAGACCGGATCGTCCGCCCCGTCGAGCGCAACATTGGCGCTGTAACGGTCGGAAATCTGGCGCAGTTCATCGGCGTTGCCCTGAATCCAGCGCGCCGTGGCGCAGTTGTAGGACTCGAAAATCACCTGCACGCCGTACTCGTGTTCCAGGCGGCTGGCCACCACGTCGAACTGCAGCGTGCCGACCGCGCCGAGGATCAGGTCGGTGCCGGAGAGCGGCCGGAACAACTGGGTCGCGCCCTCTTCCGCCAGCTGTTGCAAGCCCTTTTGCAGCTGTTTGATCTTGAGCGGATTGGCGATGCGGGCGAGGCGAAAGTGTTCAGGCGCGAAGGACGGAATGCCCGTGAAGCGCAGCTCTTCGCCCTCGGTAAAGGTTTCGCCGAGACGGATGGTGCCGTGGTTCGGGATGCCGATGATGTCGCCCGGATAGGCCTCGTCAGTCGTGCTGCGGTCGCGGGCCATGAAGGTGATGGCGTTATTGACCGACAGAAACTTGCCAGCGCCGCCCTGCTTGACCTTCATGCCACGCTCGAACTTGCCGGAGCAGACGCGCAGGAAGGCGATGCGGTCGCGGTGCTTGGGGTCCATGTTGGCCTGAATCTTGAACACGAAGCCGGAGAATTTCGGCTCGTTCGGCTGCACTTCGCGCGTCGTTGATGGCCGGGCAATCGGCGGTGGCGACAGATCAACCACGGCATCGAGCAAGCTCTGCACGCCGAAGTTGTTGACCGCCGAACCGAAGAAGACCGGCGACTGCTTGCCGTTCAGATAAGCCTCGGCATCGAAGGCGTGCGAAGCGCCACGCACCAGCTCGATGTCGGTGCGCAGTTCGTCGGCCTGGGTGCCGATCAGCTCGTCCAGGCGCGGGTTATCAAGGCCCTGGATGATCTCGGCCGTGCCCTTCTCAGCCTGCGGATCGAAGAAGGCGATGGCGTCGTCGTAGAGGTGATAAACACCACGGAAACGCTTGCCCATGCCGATCGGCCATGTCATCGGCGCGCACTGGATGCCGAGCACCGACTCGATTTCGTCGAGCAGATCAATCGGCTCCTTGCCCTCGCGGTCGAGCTTGTTGATGAAGGTCAGGATCGGCGTGTCGCGCATGCGGCAGACGTTGAGCAGCTTGATGGTCTGCGCTTCGACGCCATTCACCGAGTCGATCACCATGACCGCCGAGTCGACGGCCGTCAGCGTGCGGTAGGTGTCTTCCGAGAAGTCCTCGTGCCCCGGCGTGTCGAGCAGGTTGACCATGCACTCGCGGTACGGGAACTGCATCACCGACGAGGTCACCGAAATGCCACGCTGCTTTTCCAGCTCCATCCAGTCCGAAGTCGCATGGCGCGAAGCCTTGCGGGCGCGCACTTCGCCGGCCACCTGAATGGCGCCACCGAACCACAACAGCTTCTCGGTCAGCGTCGTTTTACCGGCGTCGGGGTGGGAAATGATGGCGAAGGTACGCCGGCGGGCAATTTCAGTATCAAGGGGAGTCACGGCAGGGCTGGCAAATGCGGAAAGGCGGCAATTATACCTTTGCCGGCCAGCTACCGCCGGCGCTTAGACGCGGGGCAATACCTGCCGATAAACAGCCCGGCTGGCGTATGCCATCCACGGGAGGGTCAGTGGCAGGAGCGGCAAGAGCAGGATGCTGCCGATTGTTACGGTCGACAGGAAAAAAGCCCAGAAAATGGCTGGCATGAAATTGGCGAAGACAACGCGTACGCTGGTTACCACGGCTTCGACGAGACCGGCACGACGCTCGCAAAGCAAAGGCACGGAAAACGCAGCAACGCAATAGAGCAGAAACGCGACGACCAGGCCGGAGACGCCGGCCCAGCGCACAAAGGACATCACGTTGGCGTCAGCCGGCAGCATGTTGCTCAACCATACCGGCGTTGCACCGACCATGTAGGCATAGAGAATAGCCGCATCGGTAACGAATATCATGAACAACAGCGCGCAGACCAGCGCCAGCGCCCACATCGCACGCGATGCCTGGGCGAAGCCCCTGAATATACTGGCCGTCCCTACTGATTTTCCAGCCTCCAGCGCGTCGGCGATGCCGAAAAACCCTGCCAGCACAACTGGCCCGATCAGCATGAAGGCACCCGCTGCCGCTATGATGAATGGTGTCCAGCCCAGTGCAAGCAGGCTACCCATGATCACGAGGCCGCCGAGCGCAAAGACAAGGGCATAGACGGTACTGATGCCGCGCGTTAATCCTGCGATACGCCAGCCATCGGCAATGGCCCGCTGCAGGCCTTCCATGGTCAGAGGGGAAAGGGTCATCACTTATCCAATAATTCGACTGCCGCCCCGGCGGGACGGACAGGCTGTTGGTCAAGATTACTGAAAAGGCCCTAGACCCCGCACTAATGCAAATCAAATTTGCCGGCGGTATAGCCAGCGATCAGACGACGACCAGCGTCTGCCGCCCGTACCACTCTTCACCGGCAGGCAGCGTGATCGGTCGTGTTGCTGCCGCCTCGACGCAGAGCATGTGGCGCCAGCCATTGGCCGGCATGTCCTTGAACTTGGCGCAGCGATCGACATACGGGTTCCACAGGACCACATCCGGAAAGCCCTGATTCTGCATGGCCAGGGTCTGTTTTCCGTTATGCAGCAGCTGCGGCCGCTTGGCGTTGAAATAAACGCGGTCCACTTCGCTGTCGACGGTCAATTCAGGGCGTGTTTCCAGGGCGCTACGCCCCCCTTCGAGGGAATCGCTGTACTCCAACCCTTTCAACCCTTCCAGCACAGCCTCCTCGACCTGTGCGACGCGCAGGTAGGTATGGAGCGCACCAGTGAAAGCAAACGGTGCGCTGCCGGTGTTCGTGATGCCCAACTCGATGTCGATGCGGTCAGCCTCGACCATCAGTGTGAGCTCGGCATGGAATGCGTGGGGCCAAAGCGCCAGCGTGGACTCGTCGCTGGTAGTTTCCATCGTCACCAGCGCGTAATCGTCGCCTGTACGCTCAGCGCTGACCGACCATTCGCGGGTGCGCACGAAGCCGTGCTTGGGCAGATCACCACGTTCGGCAAATTGCGGAAAACAAATCGGGACGCCGCCGCGAATGGCAACGCTACCGTCAAAAACTGCCTTGTCAGACAAAAACAGGTGTTCCTTGCCATCAGGCGGCACCCAAGACAAAACCTGCGCCCCGAGTTTGCTGATGACAGCGCTAGCGCCACTCGGGCCGGTCAGGCGCAGGGCTTCGATGCCGTAGAAGTCGATGGTTTCAATGGATGTTTTCATGGTTGTTCGGAATTACGTAAAGGTGGGGACGAAGATGCAGGAACTCAACGTCATGGCCGAGCAAAGTCACGCTGCCGGGACGCCGGTCGTTGCCCGTGTCGCTGTACTCAAAGGCATACACGCGGCGAAGCCTGAGGCGACCGGCATCATCACGAGCCAGACGTACGGACTGCCCGGCTACGGTTTCGTCAAGAAACTGGAGACCGTCGCTCTGACAGGCATTGCGGGCAGCGTTGACGCCGATCTCCCGTGTTTTCAGGCTGTCCAGCCAGAACCAGACGCCAAGTGCGGTCAGGGCAAGAAACAATAATTCACTCAAATTCATCGCCCAAGTATACGTATTGCGGAAATACTGCACAGAAATTCCGATGAATTTACCGGATAATTCGCATGTTAAAAATTTCCCCATCATCATGGAATCTCCGCTGCAACTGTTACGCGAGCTTTTTCCGTTTGGCCAATCAGCGGCCGAGCAGAAGAGCGCTGCTGCAGTTCGCGGGCTGATGGAGACCATTACCGGCCTCTCCCCTCTGGAAATCATTGCCAAGCTGGCCAGTAGCGTTCTGCCCGGCATCAACGCGCAGCCAAACCTGCAAACGCGCTTCAAGCTGCTTGAGGATGCCAGGCTGGAAGTCGAAGAATCCCTTACCGTCATCGAGAAGCTGCTGTGTGGCGCCGTTCTTCCTTTGCCGTTGAATGCCTCGGCCTCGGCACTGCAGGCAGACAATCTGCTAAAGGGCATGGCAGCGGCCTACACCGGCATAGCCCGCAGCATCAAGAAATCCCATTTCAACGAAAGCCTGAATCATTTGCTGCATCGCAGTGTGCAACGCGCGATGGCCATGATCGCCCGGCGCCAGTTGCTCGCCTATCGCGCTTACGCCGCGCCTTCGAGCAGTTCGTGGCTGGCGCTGCACGAGCTTTACCAGTTGGCACGCGGGCAACTCTCCAATCCACTCAACGGAGAAACCGCACCGATCGAGCACGAATACCTTGGAGCCCTCCTTTTCGCCTACATTGAGCCAACCAAGCTTCCCCGCGCAGAAATCGACACCATCAACACCTGCACCCGGCAATTGGCGGCATACGCGCTGGTCGGGGAGTTTACGGCGGAAGCCTCCAATGGCAAGACCGCCGAAGCCATGTACCTCGTTCGACCCGATGAAGGAAATCCCGGTCATCCGATGATGCGCCTGCCTTCTGCAGCACCGATCTTCGGCAGCCTGCTCATTGACTGCAGCCAGGTCGTCGCCGCCATCGACCGTAACATCACGCGCCGCCCGGGCAAAACAATTGATCCTGACCTGCAGGCAACACCCGCCCTTTTGCAGGCGCTGCGCATCGCGATCAGCGGCAAGAGTGCTCGCCGTTTCAGCCGTACCCGCTTTCGCCCAAGAGGCGACCTGGTCAGTGGATTCGGGGCCGTACTCCGCTTTCTGGACGGCAACACATTTTCCCGCCGTTCGGTCGATGCCGCATCCCGCTATGATGGTCGTGACTACGCGTCCAGCGAATGGGCCATGGTCGATGAAAGCCCGGACGGATTCCTGCTGCGTTTCATCAAGGGCGAGAAGCGCAATCTGGGTGCAGGCGAACTTGTTGCCTTGCAACCCCGTGAATCAAGCCGGATTCACGTTTGTCTCGTTCGTCGCATCTCGTCTTCGCAAATTCGGCTCGAAGTAGGTCTGCAGTTGATGTCGCCACAGGTCAGCGTAGTCGACATCGCAACGGGCGACGCGGCGGAACAACGGGCAGTTTTCCTGCACAGCCTGCCGGCCTACGGCAAATTTTCCGGACTGATTACGGCACCAGGCGCCTACCAGACCGGTCAGAGAATCATGGTCAAATTGCCTGGTCGGTCACTGCACAGACAAATCGGGACATGCATGGAAGCCAATGAGGGGCTAGAATTCTTTGCCCTAGACCTGCCTCCGGATTAATCCCACTTTGCTTAGCTACCGCCATGCCTTCCACGCCGGCAATCACGCCGATGTGCTGAAACACCTCATCCTGATCGAGATCGCGCAATACATGGCTGAGAAGCCTGCACCTTTCTGGATCATCGATACCCACGCCGGGGCCGGGCGCTATGCGCTTGAATCAGCACACGCCAGCAAGCTCGGCGAGTACCGCGACGGCGTTGGCCGTCTCTGGATGGCCAAGGGGCTACCCAAGGCTGCGCTCAATTACCTCGATTTCGTCAGGATGCTGAACCCGGACGGCCAATTGCGTCATTACCCAGGATCGCCATGGCTCGCCCGCCAGCTACTGCGCGACGTTGATCGCCTGCGCCTCTACGAAATGCACAGCACCGACGGCAAGTTGTTGGCGGAGTGCTTCAAGGGCAGCGGCCGTGCGGTGGCAATCACCGACGGCGACGGCTTTGCCGGCCTGAAAGCCATCCTGCCACCACCACCGCGCCGGGCGCTGGTCCTCATCGATCCTTCCTATGAAACAAAGGGCGATTACACGGCCGTCGTCAAGACGCTACAGGATTCACTCAAACGATTTTCCACCGGCACCTATGCGCTCTGGTATCCGATGCTCAGCAAGCCGGAATCCCGCCAGTTGCCGGAAAAGCTAAAACGGCTGGGCGCCGCCAACTGGTTGCACGCGACACTGGAAGTCAAGGCGCCGTCGCGCGATGGCTACGGCATGCACGGCAGCGGGATGTTCATCATCAACCCGCCGTGGACACTGGAAAAGACTCTTCACGACACACTGCCGACGCTGGCAACCCTGCTCTCTCAGGACACCGGCGCGAAATACACGCTGGAAAGCGAAACCACCTAGCAGGCTGCTGAAATACCGCCCTGCAAATGCAGACGGTGACATGGAACGGAGTCGTTTTTCGTAAGGCGAAGCGGATTTTCGGTCGTTTGCACGTGTTTCACAGGGATTCCGAGGTGTTTTCCTATCATATCGCCCCCAGCGGACGGATTGCTCCCAAGGTGCGCATCCGCGTCAGGTTGTAGGCGGCCATGGTCAGCACGAACAACTGATCGACCTTCTCCAGTCCGCG